>JBHELG010000089.1:0-37121 GCA_046263195.1 Nitriliruptorales bacterium
ATCGCTCAATGTCTGACCTCCTGCTCGTGGCAGCCGTCATCCTGCTCGGCTTGCTGCTGTTCGCCATCGCGTTCCTGTCTGGTCGTACCAGACGACGCCCCCCGATCCGTCCCCGCCGACCGGGAGCGCCACCGCCGTACAGAGAGGTGAAGGATCAAGGGGGGGTCGGAACCGTCGAGGTCGAGACACCACCTGACACCCAGGCCCCAGCACCGGCGAGCGCCGCGCCTCCGCCCACCACCGAGGATCACCTCCCGGCGGCACCCGGGGCCCAGCTCGAAGCTCCCCCGGTCGTGCCCGAGGCGGCTCCGCCACCGCCGCCCGCGCCACCGGTCGAGGTCGTCCCACTCGGGGAACGTTTTCGCCGGCGACTGACCCGTACGCGCAACGTCGTGGGGGCGAGCGTCGCCGAGCTGTTCGGGCGGGGCGTCTCGGAAGAGGCGTGGGAGGGCCTCGAAGAGATCCTCATCGCTGCCGACGTTGGGGTGGAGACGTCGCTGGCGCTCGTCGAGGAGGTGCGTCGGCGAGCCCGCGAGGAAGGGGTGACCTCGGCCGACGGGATCGTCGAACTCCTCAAGGACGAGCTGCGCCGCCTGCTCGGAGACGGTGACCGGGAACTCGAACGCGCCAAGGAGGACGCGCCTACCGTGTGGCTCGTCACCGGCGTCAATGGCACCGGAAAGACGACCACGATCGGCAAGCTCGCAGCCCGCGAGAGCCGAGCAGGCCGTGCGGTCGTGCTGGCCGCCGCCGACACCTTCCGGGCCGCTGCGAGTGAGCAGCTCGGGCTGTGGGCTGAGCGGGCCACTGCCCGGCTGGTGAGCCGAGAACCAGGCGCGGATCCGGCTTCCGTCGCGTACGACGCGTACAACGCCGCCAGGGCGACCGATGCCGACGTGCTCATCGTCGACACGGCAGGCCGTCTGCACAACAAGCGCGCGCTCATGGACGAACTCGGCAAGGTGAAGCGGGTGCTGGAACGCCAGGCCGGTTCTCTCGAGGAAGTCCTATTGGTCATCGACGCAACCACCGGTCAGAACGGCGTGGCACAGGCCCGCGCGTTTCTGGAGGCGGTCGACGTGACCGGGCTCGTGCTCACGAAGCTCGACGGTACCTCGAAGGGCGGCATCGTCATCGCCGTCCAGCGCGAGCTCGGCCTTCCCGTGAAACTCGTCGGCCTAGGTGAGAGCATCGACGACCTCGCACCCTTCGACGCTGACGCCTTCGTCAACGCACTGTTCGGCGACGGGCAGGCCCGGAGCTAGTACCCGGGCGGTACTCTGGCGCGACTCCCTCCGCTCGAGGAGCGATCGTGTTCGATGCCCTCTCCGACCGTCTCGAGTCGGCCCTCGCTCGTGTCCGCGGCCGAGGACGCCTGGACGACAAGACGGTCGACGCCACCCTGCGCGAGATCCGCCTCGCACTGCTCGAAGCTGACGTGAACTTCAAGGTTGTTCGCGACGTCGTCGCGCGGCTGCATGAGCGGCTCGTCGGAGAGGAGGTATCGAAGGCCCTCAACCCCTCTCAGCAGGTCATACGAGCAGTCAATGACGAGCTCACGCGCATTCTCGGCCAAGAGGCAGTCGCGCTGGAACTCGGCCAGCAGCGGCCCGCGGTCCTCATGCTGGCCGGACTGCAGGGCTCAGGGAAGACCAGTGTGGCAGGCAAGCTGGCAGGGCACCTGAAGCGGAAAGGCCGCCGACCAATGCTCGTGGCCTGCGACCTTCAACGGCCCGCGGCGGTCGAGCAGCTGCGCATCCTCGCCTCGCAAGCCGGAGTCCACATCTATGCACCGGTCGAGTCGGGCGACCCGGTTCCGGTCGCACGCGATGGCGTCCGCGCCGCCCGGGACACTGGCTGCGACGTGGTCATCGTCGACACAGCGGGCCGGCTGCACGTCGACGAGGAGATGATGGCTCAGGCGCGGGCGATCCGCGACGCGATCGATCCGATCGAAACCCTGTTCGTCATCGACGCCATGATCGGCCAGGAAGCGGTCAACATCGCGAAGGCGTTTCTCGACGAGGTCGGCTTCGAGGGAGTCGTGCTCACGAAGCTCGACGGTGACGCGCGTGGTGGGGCCGCCCTGTCGGTGACCGAGGTCACGGGCAAGCCGATCAAGTTCGCATCGGTGGGGGAGAAACTCGACGAGTTCGAAGCGTTCCATCCCGACCGCATGGCGAGCCGCATCCTCGGCATGGGCGACGTCATGACCCTCATCGAGAAGGCCGAGGTCGCCTACAGCGAAGAAGAAGCCCGCCGCGCCGAAGAAGCGCTCGTATCAGGCGACTTCACGCTCGATGACTTTCTCGAGCAGATGCAGCAGCTCAAGAAGATGGGCTCGCTGCAGAGCCTGCTCGGCATGCTGCCCGGAGTCGGGCGTCAGCTGAAGGAACTCGACATCGAAGACAGGCAACTCGCACGGGTCGAGGCGATCATACGTTCCATGACCCGCAGGGAGCGACGTGACGTGAAGGTCCTGAACGGCTCCCGTCGCAAGCGTATCGCCGCCGGTTCGGGCACCACCGTCACCGAAGTGAACCGGCTCATCAAGCAGTTCCAGGAGGCTCAGAAGGTCATGCGCTCCGTGATGCGCATGTCGGGGGTCGGCAGCCAGGGCGGCAAGTCGAAGAAGGGTCTGCGGGGTCAGGTCGCCCAGGCTCGGGCACTTCGTGACCTCCAGCAGTCCGGTCAGATCCAGCTTCCTGCCGGCGGCTTGGGTGGTTTTCCTGGCCTCCAGCCGGCTCCGAAAGGGCCGAAGCGCAAGAAGCGCTGAAATCGTTTGGAGACCCCCCTCTGCTCGGGCGACGATACCTGTCAGCACGGTGTGGCTGACCCTACGCGCTCGCGGCCGGCCCTGGGGCCGCCACCATGGCGCCCATCGAGCTGGATGGGTAATCTCGGCCGCGCCAACCCCGCCTGCGCGGCGGTGGGTCCGAGTAGCGACGGCCCACACCCACACAGTTCGCAGCAGCGAAGCGGGCAGAACGACGAGCCGCGCTGACCGTGGCCCACCCGGTCACGATTCGACAGCAGCCGGCGGATGGAGACAGAGATGGCCGTGAGACTTCGCCTACGCCGTGAAGGCGCCAAGAAGGATCCTCATTACCGGGTCGTCGCGGCAGACGCCCGCTCACCCCGCGATGGCCGGTTCATCGAGATCATCGGCGATTACCACCCCCGTAAGCAGCCCTCGCTCATCGAAATTGACGAGGCGCGGGCGCTGTACTGGCTGCGGGTCGGTGCTCAGCCGACGAATCAGGTTGAGAACCTGCTACGGATCTCGGGCATCTGGGACAAATTCAAACCCGGCCAACCGCCGAAGCGCGAGCGCTCGCCGAAGCCGCTACCGGAGGAGTCTCCTGCCCAGATCACCGGTAAGGGAGGCCTCCCGGGGGGTTCGGCCGCTGCGCCTGAGGAGGTCGCAGCCGAGCCGGGCACACCCGAGGACGCGGCGGCCGCGCCAGTCGCGGAGAGCGAGGAGGTTCGAGGGCAGACCGAAGGCGCCCCGGGAGAGGGGCTGGAACAAGGCGTAACCGCCCCCGAGCAGTCGCCGACGACCGGTAAGGAGCCCTCGTGAGCGGCGCTCCATCAGGAGCGGCGGAGAGGACGTCGGCGGAGATCCGCAGGAGCGACGGAGAGGGTCAGGTCGTGAGCAGCGCGGAACCGGGTGAGGAACAGGTTTTCGGGAGCGTTGACGACGGTGTTGGGGCGAGCGTCCCCGAGCGGGTGCTCCAGTTCGTCGCGGAACAGCTCGTCGACAACCCCGACGGGGTGAGCGTCACCGCGGTCGAAGAGGAGGAGAACCTGATGACCCTTGAGCTGCGCGTCCATCCGGACGACCTCGGGAAGGTGATCGGCAAGCGAGGCCGCACTGCCAAGGCCCTCCGCACGCTCGTAAAGGCCACCGTCGAGGGTGACCAGAACGTGAACGTCGAGATCGTCGACTGAGACGGGATGTTTCCCGCCCCACCCCATCGACCGCGTGAGGGTGACCCGGTAGCCGAGGCAGCCCAAGCGGCGGCAGGCGAGCTCGAGCCGTCAGTCGCAGGCCGGTCATCGCAGGAGGCGAGGACTGCTGGATCACCTGAGGCCACGACTCGTGTGCTTGCCGGCCGTGTCGTCAAGCCCCACGGCATCCATGGAGGGGTTGTAGTAGTCCCCTTCAGCGATCGCCCGGAGCGTTTCGCGCCGGGCGCCCTCCTCCACAGCGAAGGCCGCACACTGGTCATCGCTTCCGCCCGCCCCCATCAGGGCAGGTTGCTCGTCCAGTTCTCGGAGGTATCCGACCGGACGGCTGCGGAGCGGTTGCGTGGGGCGCGGCTCGAAGCCGACCCTCTCCCCTTCGATGAAGACCCCGACACCTATCTCGTATCCGAGCTCGTTGGGATGCCGGTGGTTACGGAGGACGGACGCGAACTCGGTGTGGTCGAAGCGCTCGTCGAGCTGCCACGCGTAGCGGAGTACGACCTGCTCGAGGTGGCGGGAGCGCACGGCCGCACGTGGCTGCTGCCCGCCACGGAGGAGTACGTTGCAGTCGAACAGGATGAGACGGGCTTCGAGCGACTCGTCCTCCTGTCGCCGCCCGAGGGGCTCGTCCCGGACGAGCTCCTCCTGCCAGCGATGGAGGCTCCACACCCCGGGCGGGAGGCCTCACCCGCGGCCTCATCTGAGCGAGACCCCTTCCACGGCTGATGCGCATCGACGTCATTACGATCTTCCCGGAGTTCTTCACCGGCCCGTTCAACACCTCGCTGCTCGCCCGGGCCGCCGAAACGGGCATCCTTGACCTACGCGTCCATGATCTGAGGGCCTGGGCTACGAACCGGCACCGCAAGGTCGACGACGCGCCATATGGTGGCGGGGCCGGGATGGTGATGCGTCCCGACGTCTGGTTCACGGCGGCCGAAGCGGTGTGGGCCGACGAAGCTGGAACCTCGTACCGGGTCGGAGGCGCACGACCGCGGACGATCCTGCTCTCCCCTCGGGGGGTACCTCTCACTCAGCGACTCGTCGTCGAGTTCGCTGCCGAGGCACGCCTCGTGGTCTGTTGCGGTCGTTACGAGGGGGTGGACGAGCGCGTGCACGAAGCGGTGGCTACCGACGAGGTGTCTATCGGAGATTATGTGTTGGCCGGAGGAGAAGCGGCCGCGGTGGTGGTTGTTGAGGCGGTGAGTCGACTGCTGCCCGGCGTCATGGGCAACGCCGCCTCCTCCGAGGAGGAGTCCTTCAGCGAGGGCCTGCTCGAGTATCCGCACTACACCCGTCCCGAGGAGTTGCGGGGCATGCTGGTGCCGGAGGTGCTGCGCTCGGGTGACCACGGGGCGGTGGCGAGATGGCGCCGGGAGCAGGCGTTGCGGCTCACCCGCGAGCGGCGGCCTGATCTCTACGGGGACTGGCTGAAGTCGGGGGGGGAGCCGTCGGCTGGGCTCGAGCAACCGGGTGATGACCCGGCGCCGAGGTGAGAGCTGTCCGGCCGTAGTGGCCACATCGCTCAGGCGGCCTCTGACTCCTCCAACCTTCGGCCGGCCTTCCTGGCCGCAGGGACGCTCGTTTGACCCCTTCTCCCATGTGCCCGTATCCTGCTTCGAGACGTCATTTCTCCGCCGTCTCCGGCGGAAGCATCGACGGTCGTAGCCCACCTCGACGTGTCTGGATATGCCAGTGAACAAAGTCGACGTGGTGGAGCAGGCCTACCTGCGCGACGACATTCCGGACTTCCGCCCAGGCGATACCGTCCGCGTCCACGTTCGGGTGGTCGAGGGCAACCGGGCCCGGACCCAGATCTTCGAGGGGGTCGTGCTCAGACGTCAGGGTGGCGGGCTACGTGAGACTTTCACGGTCCGAAAGGTGTCCTTCGGGGTGGGTGTTGAGCGCACTTTCCCCGTGCACACGCCATCCATCGATCGCATCGAAGTCACGCGTCGGGGGAAGGTGCGACGCGCCAAGCTGTACTACCTCCGTGAGCGGGTCGGAAAGAAGGCTCGTATCAAGGAGAAGCGTGAGCCCACCCGATGACGGATGCGGAGCCGCCAGGTTCACGCGTCGAAGCAGGCCACGACCAGCCTCCATTCAGGGCCCTCCACCTCTCGTCCCGGCCTCGTCCCATCAGCTCCCGCTCACGGGTCGATGCCGTGGAGTCGCCTCCGCGTAGCTCCCGGGACGGGAAAGGAACCGGCCGCAACCGGGAGGGTGGCAGTGTCGGCTCGTTCTTACGTGAGCTGCCTCTGCTCGTGCTGGTGGCATTCGTCCTCGCCTTTGCGCTGCGCACTTTCGTCGTACAGGTCTTCTACATCCCGTCGAGCTCCATGGAACCGACTCTCATGGTCAACGACCGCATCCTCGTCGACAAGATCACCTACCGGTTCCGGGAGCTGCGGCGCGGGGAGGTGGTGGTCTTCGAAGGCGACGAGTTGATGTCCGACGACGAGGTCCGAGGGCCGCTCGAGACGCTCGTGCACGGGGTCGCTCAACTCATCGGCATCGCACCCGCGAACGCGCGTGACTACATCAAGCGCGTCATAGGGCTGCCAGGCGACCGCATCCACATCGACGAATCCGGCAGGGTGCACGTGAATGACGTGGCCCTCGACGAGCCCTACGTCGCATCCGAGGATCCGCGCCCCTACGGTCCGATCACCGTCCCCGAAGGCAGGTTGTTCTTCCTGGGTGACAACCGGCCGAACTCCTCGGACTCCCGCTTCCAGAACCTCGGCTTCGTCCAGCGCGACCACGTGGTGGGCAAGGCCTTCCTCGCTATCTGGCCCCTGGAGCGTGCGCATTTCCTGCGTACGCCGAGCTACCCGCCGATCCCCGCTCCGTCCCCGCTGGCCGCGGCGATTGCACCGGCGGCGTGGCAACACCCTGGCAAGAGACTCGCCGCCGCGATGCCATGATCGCCCCGACAGGCAGTTACGAGGCCGTGCTCCACCGTCAGGGCTTCCGCTTGGTGGCCGGCGCTGACGAAGCGGGACGCGGCGCACTCGCGGGGCCGCTCGTGGCGGCTGCCGTGATCCTTCCCTGCGACTGGGTTCCCGAAGGCCTGAACGATTCGAAGCTGCTGACCGCTCTCCAACGCGAGCGCCTCTACGCGGAGATCCTCGCCAAAGCGGTGAGCTTGGGCGTGTTCCGCACGAGCTGCAAGCGGCTCGATGTGGTTGGCCTCCAGCGAGCCAACCTGGCCGCCCTCCGGGGAGCGCTCCGCAAACTCGCTCCCAGGCCGGATTACATCCTGGTCGACGGCTTCGTCTTGCGGCGTATGCCGGTACCGTGCCTGCGCGTGGTCAAGGGTGATCAGGTGTGTGCCTCGGTTGCGGCCGCCTCGGTCGTGGCGAAAGTGACCCGCGATCGCATGATGATACGCGCCGACCGCCGGTATCCTGGCTACGACTTCGCGAACAACAAGGGCTACCGGGCTCCCGTGCACCTCGAGGCGTTGCGTCGCCTGGGCCCCTGCGAGATCCACCGCCGCTGCTTCGCACCAGTGTCGCAGGTGGAGTCAGGCCCGCGCCTCTCGGATGTAATGGATGACGGTGCAGAGGAATCGGGGACAGCGACGCGTGGAGAAGTTGCTTTGAGGGTCGAACATCCCACGGACGGTCGGGGCCGGGCCGACAGGCCGGTATCCGCGGCGAGCCTTTCCAAGCCTGCAGCGGAGACGGGAGGGACCTCCCCGTGACCCCGTCCGATGACCTCGACGCCTACGAGAACGACCTCGAGTTCGCGCTTTACCGCGAGTACCGAGACGTGGTGAGGGTGTTCCGCTACGTCGTGGAGACCGAGCGACGTTTCTACCTGGCAAATGAGGTCGCCGTAACGCCGCGCAACGAGAACGGGGACGTGTTCTTCGAACTGCGATTGCACGACGCCTGGGTATGGGACATGTACCGTCCGGCACGTTTCGTGAAAGAGGTGCGGGTCCTCACCTTTCGCGATGTGAACGTGGAGGAACTCGTCCACGACGACCAGTCGGGCTCTTCCTTCCTCGAGTAGGGCTCGACCGTCGTGACGGCAACTGGGACGCCGTCGGGGCGCTGGATGGCAAGGGAGCCCCGAGGTGGCCGGCGGCAGGCAGTGTCGTCGGGCGACCGCAGCACCCGAGGCGGTGGAGTCAGAACGGAGAAGAGGTGGGTTTCAACGCAACACGCCGCTATCGCGACGCCAAGTTTGTTGATATCGCCCTGCTCGTGATCGGCATGCTGGTTTTGGCGGGACTGCTGGCGTGGGGGTTCGGTCTCATCGGTTGAACACCGTCGCTTCGGGGTGGGGCATCATCACCTGCCACCCTCTCGGTTCGCGATCCGGGCAACGGTACTGATGATCTCGTCGATGCCGGCACCCTTCGCGATGCACGCGTCGGCACCCAGTTCCCTGGCATCGTCTGCATCGAGCGACCCGAATCCAGACAGCACGACGATCCGCGTGTCAGGTGCAGCGCTGCGTATTCTCGGCAGGGCCGCACGTCCGTCGAGAACGGGCATCGACAGGTCCAGGACGATCACGTCAGGTTGATGATCAGCTGCGACCTCCACGGCTTCGTGGCCGTCCTCCGCCTCACCCACCACCTCGAAGCGACCATCGTGTTCGAGGAGTCGGCGCAGGATGGTGCGCAGATCCTCGGTGTCGTCGGCAAGGACGACGCGTGTCCGCCGCTCCCCCCCTGCCTCGTCCATCGTCTCGGCCTCCCGGATGTCTCGTCCCAGCTTCACGCGGCGTCGAGTTCGGGGACTTCATCATGACGCCCCCATCACGAACATCCGCTCGTCGTCCCGCATTGCTCACAGACATGGCACGACCCGGCACGCTTCATCCTGATGCCACAGGCGTAGCACAGTGGGGCGTCCGCATCCGCCGGCAGGGATGCCGCCACGAAACCAGAGGCCGGCAGCGTCGGGTCGGGAATCTCCGAGGGCGGGGACGCGTATCGTGGTTGGTCCGTGTCAAGCGCGACCTGGCGCTCCTCGGGCGTGTAGATCCCGAGGCCTGCCCGCTTGTCCGGCGGAAGGTATTCGATAGCGAGTTTGCGGGCGATGTAGTCGACGATGGAGGTGGCGAAGCGAATCTCCTCGTCGTCAGTCATTCCGGCTGGCTCGAAGCGCATGTTCATGAACTTGCTCACGTAAGCCTCGAGTGGCACCCCGTACTGCAGACCGAGTGACACGCTGATAGCGAAGGCGTCCATGACCCCCGAGAGGGTCGACCCTTGCTTTCCCAGCTTCATGAAGATCTCGCCCAGCCCATCTCCGGGGTACTCACCGCACGTGAGGTACCCCTCAGCGTCCGCCACCCGGAAGGAGATGGTCTGGCTCGGCCGCTGCTTCGGCAGCTTGCGTCGCACCATTCCTGCTGTGATCTCGACGGCTCCACCAGTCCCGCTGAGAGTGGCTTTGTCGCCCTTCGCGATCGCAAGGGGCTGGGCCACCTTGCAGTTGTCCCGATAGATGGCAATCGCTTTGAGCCCCAGCTTCCATGCGTCGTAGAAGAGCCTTTCGACTTCCTCGACCGTCGCCTCTTCCGGCATGTTCACCGTCTTGGAGATCGCCCCGCTGACAAAGGGTTGGGCGCCCGCCATCATCTTGACGTGGCCCATGTAGTGGATGGGGTTGTCGCCCATCGCACAGCTGAAGACGGGTAAGTGCTCGTGTCGGAGGGCGGGCGCACCAATGACGGTCTTGCGTTCGTCGATGTAGGCGACCACCGCCTCGACCTGCTCCTCGTTGTATCCCAGCCTGCGAAGAGCCTGTGGCACGCTCTGGTTGACGATCGACATCGACCCGCCCCCGACCAGCTTCTTCGTCTTCACCAGCCCGAGGTCCGGCTCGATGCCCGTCGTATCGCAGTCCATGAGAAAGGAGATCGTCCCGGTCGGTGCGAGCACGGTCGCTTGGGAGTTGCGAAAACCGTATTGCGAGCCGAGCTCGTACGCCTCCTTCCAGGCCTGCTTCGCGGCCCCGAGCAGCTCCCCCGGTACGGGTCGCGGATCGATCTTCTCGGCCTCGTCACCGTGCATACGGATGACGTTCAACATGGCGCCAGCGTTACGTCCGTAGCCGGAGAAGGGGCCGGCGACCTTCGCGATCTCTGCTGAGGTGCGGTAGGCGTGGCCGGTCATCAGAGCCGTAAGAGCCCCGCACCAGGCCCGGCCCTGGTCGGAGTCGTAGGCCAAGCCAAGGCTCATGAGCAGCCCGCCGAGGTTTGCGTAGCCGAGGCCGAGTTCACGGTACGCGACCGCGTTGTCGCGGATCTTCTCGGTGGGGTAGGAGGAGTTGCCGACGATGATCTCCTGGGCGGTGATGACGATCTCGATCGCGCGCTTGTAGGCCTCGACGTCGAAGCGATCGGCCTCGTAGTCGTAGAACTTCTTCAGGTTCAGGGAGGCCAGGTTGCAGGCCGAGTTGTCGAGGTGCATGTACTCGCTGCACGGGTTGCTGGCGTTGATGCGCCCCGACTCGGGGCAGGTGTGCCAGTGGTTGATGGTCGTGTCGTACTGCATGCCCGGGTCGGCGCACTCCCACGCCGCCTGCGCAATCTGACGCATCACATCCCGAGCAGACTTGCGTTCCAGCACCTCCCCGGTCGTCACGGCCCGCAGGTCGTACTCCTCGTCACGTTCCCAAGCTTGTATGAACTCGTCGGTGACCCGCACCGAGTTGTTCGCGTTCTGGTACTGGATCGAGGCGTAGTCCGGGCTGTCGAGGTCCATGTCGAACCCGGCCTCGCGCAGGACGCGCGTCTTGCGCTCCTCACGGGCCTTGCACCAGATGAACTCCTCGATGTCGGGATGGTCGGCGTTGAGCACCACCATCTTCGCGGCGCGTCTTGTTTTCCCGCCCGAATTGTGAACTACGACGTTGTGCACGAGGTACTCGTGAACGTCTCGTACCGTGAGGTCGAAGGTGGGCGCCTCGCCTGCGGCCTCCACCGTGGCGGTCACGTAGAAGTTCCGCCCTTCGGCGAAAGCGGCGAGGGTTGACTGGCCGAGCTCCTCCGGGAATTGAGAGACCAGGCGGCGGGCCCGCAGCAGGCTCATGCGCCGTGGGCGCGCGTAGCGAGCGTACGGCGCCAGCGCGCGGCGGAATCGCTGATCGCTCGTCGACCGCCAGATGGCGTCGACCTCGCACGCGACGTGCGGGAGGAACCACTGGGTCTCGTACGGACTAGCGTTCTTGCGCGCCACGGCCCGCTGCAGCAGGGACGACTTCCGCTCGGACACGAACCCGACGAGCTTGGCGAAGCGGCGGACGCCCTCCCCGCTGACGACCCGCACCCTGTGCATCGGCTTGGTTCCCAGCGCGGTCCTGCGGTCGTCGATCCGCGAGATAATCGACGGGATGCCAAGCGACAGCAGGAGGCGGTGGACGTCCCGAGCGAGCGCCTCGCTCACCGTCGACAGCCACGGATACACGTTGCTGACGTGGCCATCCGCCTCGAACAGGCCAGACAGAAAGGCGGCGCGAACCTGGGCAGGCGAGGACCACACGAGGCCGGGGACCCGCAGGTCGCGCGAGGACTTCAGGAGCCCGTTGCGTGCGAGGAAACGGATAATTCGGGTTGATGCGAAGCGAACGGACACCGATGCGTCGGACCGGTCCTTGTGGCTGGAGGTGTAGACGTTGAGTGCCTCACCGAAGAGGCTGCGGGTCAGCGAGACATACCGCCCGGCGAGCTCCGGGTCGCCGTCTCCGACCTGGACTGCCACGAATTTTGCGCTGTGCCGGCGCGTGATGGACCCGTCGCCGAGAATCCATCCGAGCCACAGGGCGAAGGGATCGTCCAGCGTGCTGGGAAGCTCGTGAGCCAGCTCGTTGTGGTGTCCCTGCTCTACGGGGACTAGGGACTGCACCGTCCCCGGGGCGCAAGCGTCCAAGTCCATGATGAGGTGGTCGTCGGGTCGCAGATCACCCGCCTCGCGCCAGCCCTCCCCATCAAGGCCACGCACCCAGAAAGGGTGCTCGGGGGTGCAGACAATCTCGTCACCGAGCGCCGTAAGGACCCGCACGACGCGGCGGATGCCGGTGTCATGAACGTCTGTCACTGGTTTGAGGCCGTGGCGTGTCAGCACCCGCTCGCCGGGACGCACGGCCCAGATGGATTTGGCTCCCTCCTCAGTGACGATAGGTGTGTCGCGGTGCAGGCACTTGATCGTCCCCGCGGACGCATCGGCGCCCCGCATGAACGAGACCGGACCCGAAGGCTGGCCGCCGCCGGACAGCTGCTCCTTCGACGATCGGATGTTGGACAGGTTGATACCTGACCCCGAGCCACCCTTGAAGATGAGGCCCTCCTCCGTGTACCAGTTGAGGATCGAGCTCATCGTGTCTTCGACGGACAGGATGAAGCAGGCCGAGGCTTGCGGGTTGTCTTCCACCCCCACGTTGAACCACACCGGTGAGTTGAAGGCTGCCTTCTGGTTGACGAGCAGGTGCTTGAGTTCGTGGTTGAACACCTCGGCCGACTGCTCGTCGAAGAAGTAGCCGTCCTTGACGCCCCAATCGGTGATGGTGTCGGCAACGCGGTCGACCATCTGCTTCACTGATCGCTCGCGCGCCGGCGAGCCGAGCTGGCCACGGAAGTACTTCTGGGCCACGATCGTCGTGGCGTTCATCGACCAGGAAGCCGGGAACTCGACACCCCGCTGCTCGAAGGAGATCGTGCCGTCGCGCCAGTTCTTGATGACCGCGTCGCGCAACTCCCATTCGAGCTCGTCGTAGGGGTGGACGCCGTCCCGAGTGAAGAAACGCTCGACCTTCAGCCCGAGCCGGTCGTCGGACCGCACTGCGCTCATGCCTCTGCGCTGCTCACTAGCCCGCTCCTGCCGGGTGTGCCGTGCCGGCTCGGGGTGTGCCATTGCTGTCCCTTCATCCGAAATCACACTAGCGGAAGTACAGACCGCCGGCTTGGGCTGTTCAACGACCCGGGCACAACTTGTAGGGCTGGTCGTCGGCGCGCACTACCGCATGTTGTGTCCGGCCTGGTTCAAGGTTCGGGCACACTGCCGTGTACGCGAAGATCGCGCACTCGGATCCACCTGATTCTCCCGGCCACGGTGTGCGGTGCGCGCGCCCCTTATGCGGGCGCCGTGCCGGGCCATCTCGCGCTCCTGGGTTCACGTGACCATGCCCGAAGGGTGTGACAGCACACTACGATGGACCGGGTCTACCCATGGTCGCCGAGGGTCCCACAACGGTCCCAGGTTTTACGCATTTCGACTGAGTCGGGCAAGGTCGAGGAGATTCTGACACTCTGTTCCTCATTATCGTGCCGCTCATCGAGAGATCATCGCTGAAGGTACGGCTTGGGGGAGGAGATCTCAGTGTCGGCAACGCGCCCCGAGACGCATCTACGCGTGCTCACTTCGGAGGACGCTGCCTGGATGGTCGCGCTCGATCGCGCCGGCTACGGCGTCTTGCGGCCTTTCGGCTGGGCCGAGGAGAAGCTTGCGGCTGAGCTCGAGGAAGGTATCTGGGCATCTGAAGAGCAGGTGGGTTGGGCGGTCATCGTCGACGGAAGGCCTTCCGGGGTGGCCTTCGCGCGCAACCTCACGTCCCGCAACGGCCTGCTCGACATTCGTCTCAGTGAGGAGGTCCGAGGACGTGGCGTGGGCCGAGAGGTGCTCCGTCAGCTTGCGGACCATCACTTCGCCGACCACCCTAGTCTTCGCAGGGTCGAGGGTCGCACGCAAGAGCACAACGTCCCCATGCAGCGGGCGTTCAACGCCGCGGGGTTCCGGCTCGAGGCACGCTATCGCGACGCGATCCTCGAACCAGATGGCTCGTATACGGCAGAGTGGGGGTATGCGCTCACGCGTCATGATTGGCGGGCGGGTCGCCACCGGGCCGACGACCACGGGTACGACCTTCATGGTCTGATCTTCCTGCTCGAAGATGCTGAAGGCCCCAGCCACCTCCCCCGAGGTGCCTGGGTGAAGTTCTTCCAGGAGGGGCGCAGGGTCCTGGCCCGGTACGGGGGTGGGGAGATCAGCGAGGGCGAGGCTGCGGGCATCATCGTCGGTGACGTCTTCACCTACCGCTGGGTCCACGACTACAGCAGTCGCGACAACGTCGTGGGTGGTGGAGGCGGCCGGGTGCAGCGCCGCCGGGACGGGCGCCTCGAACTCCTCGACGACTGGAGCCGGGACTACGGACCCAATGGCCGGCATCTGTGGGTGCAGCGCTGAAGCGTCCACGTGCACGAGCAGACGCTTGCTCCACGCTCCGTACCCGTCGTAGCGTCACCGCAGGACAGCCACAGGACGTGGGGCTGGGCCGTTTGCGGTAGCGCAGTGATAGCGGCCGGGGCCTGGGAGGACTGCCGTGCGCTGCCCCTCCTGCGGGGCGAACGACGACAGGGTCGTCGACTCCCGCCCAGCGGAACATGGTGTGGCGATCCGCCGGCGGCGCGAATGCCGCGAGTGTGGGACCCGCTTCACGACCTTCGAGAGAGCGGAACTTCCCGAGTTGCTGGTCCGCAAGCGCAGCGGCGCGCTCGAGCCCTTCGACCGTGACAAGGTGGGGGAAGGGATGTCGCGCGCATCGAAGGGGCGGGTGGACGCCGCCACACTTGAACGTGTGGTGAGCGCCGTGGAAGCGGCGCTTCGGGCTACTTCGGGCCGCGAGGTCACGACGGAACAGGTGGGACTTCAAGTACTGGCCCAGCTTCGGGATCTCGACGAGGTGGCCTACGTGCGGTTCGCCTCCGTCTACAAGGATTTCCAGGGCCCTGAAGACTTCGAGAAGGAACTCAGCTCGCTGAGGAAGGACGCGCCGCCGAAGGCGCGACGCTAGACATTCAGCCGGGCAGGTCAGGGCGGGGGAGGAGCACGACCGTCCAGGCTGGCACGGGGCGCCCGTCCAATCCATTCGCCTCCCGCAACTGCAGCAGGTAGGCGCGTGGATCACTGCCAGGAGGGGTATGAGCAACCGCGATGTCCCACAAGGTCTGGCCAGGCGCCACCGTGACATGGTCTCCAGCCGCGCCGGCTACGACGTCGCGGTCAGCGCCGTCATGGCCCGATAACATCGCCACGGCCAGACCCAACACCACGAATGCGAGCCCGACCCGAAGCGCCCACTGGGCCGCACCCACTCCAGGAGGCAGTCGCCTCGTACCGTCTGCAACAGGGGACATCCCGACACGGTCTGCCGTTCTCACTCCCGCTGTCTCCGTATAGTCGGAGGGTCTCCGGGCGGCTCTCCGCACGCCGTTGCGTGTCGGATGGTTCGACGGTACGTCGAGCCTGTGACATCTCCGACCAGTTCCCGAACACTCGTTCGACATGGTTGCCGCTCTCGACCGGCTCGTCCACCGCCACCCGAACAGATGTTTGTCTGCACGGGCGCTCCACGATATTCTGGGCTGTCGAACGCCAGTTCGGGAGGGCTTGGTGACTGCAGCGCGTAGCCACCTGACGGAACGCCAGCGCCGAATCCTCGAGGTGATCTACCGCCACCTCGAAGAGCACGGCTATCCACCTTCGGTTCGGGAGATCGGCGACACGATCGGCCTGTCGTCGCCGTCGTCCGTGCACGCCCAGCTGGCGCAGCTGGAAGCGAAGGGCTTTTTGCGTCGCGACCCCACGAAGCCACGTGCGCTCGAGGTACGCATCGATCCCGAGACCGAACTCGAAGCCCGCCCGGCAATGGCGCGCCACATCCCCTTGATCGGAGAGATAGCGGCGGGTGCTCCGGTCATAGCCGAGGAGCGGCTGGAGTCGCTACTGCCCCTGCCTCGCGACCTCGTAGGCGACGGCACCTTGTTCATCCTGCGGGTGCGAGGCGAGTCCATGATCGAAGACGGAGTACTACCGGGCGACCTCGTCGTGGTCCGACAGCAGCCTGGGGTCGAACAAGGGGAGATGTGTGCGGCTCTCATCGAAGGGGAGGCGACGGTGAAGCGGTTCCGACGTGATCCAGGGGGGGAGGTCTTCCTCGACCCGGCGAACCCGGACTTCGAGCCGATCCGACTCGACCCGTCGAACGAGGTGCAGATCCTCGGGAAGGTCGTGGCGGTTCTTCGGAAGCTCTAGGCGCTCACCAGTAGACGGTTGCCCCGCGCCCCATCCTGGCTTCAGCCCTCCCGGACCTCAGGATCGTGACGGAAGGGATCGGGATCGAGCAGGTCGCGCATCGCCCTGGCGACGGACTCGTCGACGGTGGCGACAAGATCGGTGCCGCGGTCGGTGTGGTCCTGCTTGTGTACCTCACCTCGTCGATGAGCGAGATCAACCAGGGCACCGCGGTCATAGGGGATGGTGACACTGACGTGGTAGCGCCTGTCCCCTAAACGCAAGGCGATCCGTTCGACGAGCTCTGCGATGCCTCGGCCGGTTCGGGCCGAAACCGCAAGTGGCTCGCTGGCGCCGTTTCGAGCCACGAGACGGGCGAGATTTGTGACATCAGCGGGGTTGGCGACGTCGACCTTGTTCAGCACGAGCTGCTCGGGCACCTCATCGGCACCAATGTCGGAAAGCACTTCCCGGACTGCCTCTATCTGCGGCTCGGCTTCAGCGCTGCTCGCGTCGACGACGTGAAGCAGGAGGTCAGCTCGGGTCGACTCCTCGAGGGTTGATTTGAATGCGTCGACGAGACCCTGCGGCAGGTTGCGGACGAAGCCGACCGTGTCCGTCAGGATGATGTCGCGTCCGTCCGGCAGGTGGAAGCGGCGAGCGGTCGTGTCGAGTGTGGCGAAGAGCCGGTCCTGCACGAGCGCGCTCGCTCCGGTGAGTCGGTTCAGGAGCGAAGACTTGCCCGCGTTGGTGTAACCGACGAGGGCGACGACGCGAGCCTGCTGGCGCTCCCGTTCGAGGTTCTTCGTGCGTCGTACCCGCTCGAAGGCGGCGAGCTCGTCACGCAGCTTGCGTATGCGACGGTGGATGCGACGGCGATCCACTTCGAGCTGCGACTCGCCCGGACCGCGGGTGCCGACCCGGCCCTCCTGGCGCGAAAGGGCCTGACCCCAGCCGCGCAGCCGAGGCAGGAGGTAGGTGAGCTGAGCGAGCTCCACCTGCGCCTTGCCTTCTCGGGAGGTCGCATGCTGCGCGAAGATGTCGAGAATGACGATGGTACGGTCGAGCACCTTCTGACGAACGCCCTCCTCCAGCGTGCGCTGCTGCGCCGGACTCAGCTCGTCGTCGAAGACGACCGCGTCAGCCCCGAGGGCATCCAGAACCCGGCGCAACTCGTCGACCTTCCCCTTCCCGATGTAAGTTGCCGGGTCGGGCGCCCCCCGTCGCTGCACGATCCGATCGGCGACTTCAGCCCCAGCCGTTTCAACCAGAGCCTCGAGCTCGTCGAGGCTTGCCTCCACCTGCTCAGCCGTGCGGTCCGGCAGGTGAACGCCGACGAGGACGGCACGCTCAACGGGCCGGAAGACCTTGATGCCCTCACGAGGACGACCCTCCTCGATGACCTCCCGGCTGCGACGGCGTTGCTCCGCCCGTGACAAGCCGCTCACGCTCGAACTCCACTCACCTGCGGTCGCCTCCCCTCGTGGCGGCCGCCCCCGAATCCAAGCGCGCTTGAGACAGCCAAACGGGGTCGAGCTCACCGGAGGCGATCTCCATCGCGCTCCCCGTCAGCAGCACCGTGGGGTCGCCGGCAGATTCATAGCGGACATGCACGTCTCCTCCGGAGAAATGCAGCGTCGCCTCGTCTCCGATCGCGCCGAGTCGGCGGAGCACGACGAGGACCGCGCAAGCGCCGCTACCACATCCGGCCGTCTCACCAACGCCGCGCTCCCAGACTCGCACGCGAACCTCATCAGGCCCCGCGATCTGTGCGAACTCGACATTCGTGCGGTCGGGGAAGCGGGGATGGTTCTCGAGCGCCGCACCGATCGTCTCTAACGGTGCCGAAGCCAGTTCATCGACGACCACGACAGCGTGGGGGTTGCCGAACGACACGGCCGTGAGGCGGACCTCGAAGCCATCAACCGCCACGGGAACGTCGACTGCCTCATCGCCTGGTATGTCGAAGGGCACTGCAGCGGGGAGAAAGTTCGGAGCTCCCATCTCCACCGTGGCTTCCTCGACCCGGCCCCTCGGTCCGAGTCGGACCGTCACTCTCCTTGTCCCGACCCGGGTGGCGACGAGGACAGGACTCTTCGCGAGTGCACGATCGACGAGGTACTTGGCGGCTACACGCAGACCATTGCCGCAGATCGCAGCCACACTGCCATCCGCGTTGCGGTAATCCATGAAGGTGTCCACGGATGGCTCCCCGCGGAGGAGGCGGATCACGCCGTCGGCACCGATACCCCTACGCCGATCACAGAGCAGGCGTACGAGGCTGGGCTCGAGCTGTAGCTCGTCATCCCAGTCTGGCAGCACGACGAAGTCGTTGCCCGTGGCGTGGGCCTTCGTAAAGCGCATGAGCGCAGGGTACTGCCCGTCCCTCGTCAGATGGCTGCGGGCCTCAGACGCCCAGCTGGCTGGTCCAGGTCGAGAGGACCTCTTCGGCCGGCGTCCACTGGACGCGCGGGTCGGCTCGGAACCACGACCGCTGTCGGCGTGCAAAGCGCCACGTCCGCTCGGCGATGACCTGGGCCAGATCCGGCGGGGCGAGTTTCCCGTCGATGACGGCGAACGCCTCGGCGTAGCCGATTGCCTGCGCCGCCGTCCGCGACAGCGGCGGCGCCCGCCGGCGGAGCGTGGCCGCCTCTTCGAGCAGGCCGCCGGCCACCATCTTCTGCGCCCGGTCTGCGATCGCTCTTCGTAGGCGCGGCGTGGGTAGGTCGAGGCCGCGAACCTCGAGGCCCGGGTAGATGGACTCGTAGCGGTCCCAGGCTCGCGCGAACGACGAGAACCTGTGACCGGTGAGCTCGATGACCTCGAAAGCGCGGACGGTACGGCGGAAATTCCCCGGATCGATCTTCGCCGCCGCCTGCGGGTCGACGGCTGCCAGTTCGGCATGTGCGGCTGCCGGATCGTTGAGGTGGCGTGTCTCGATTGCCGTCCGGACCTCGGGATCGGTGGGAGGAAAGCGCAAGTCGTCGACGAGAGCACGGAAGTAGAGCCCGGATCCACCTACGAGCAGCGGCACCCGCCCCTGTGTGAGTACGCGCCGGATGGCGGCGCGAGCCGAGTCCTGGAACCAGGCTACGGTGGCGTCCTGCCACGGTTCGAGCGCGTCGACGAGGTGATGGGGGATCTCGGCACGAACCGTCTCGGTCGGTTTCGCAGTGCCGACATCCATGCCGCGGTAGACCGTGAAGGCGTCGGCCGCCACGATCTCCAGCGGCACGCCACGACGGGCCAGCTCAACCGCGAGCTCGCTCTTTGCCGTAGCCGTAGGACCCACCAGCGCGAGAACACGCGACGTCCGAGGGCGAGCGGTCATCAGCCGCGAGGATCGCCGGTGCGAGGCACGACGCCATTGCGCTCGTGTCCAGGGATCGCACGGTCATACCGCTCCGCGCTCGGCACGGGGACGCAGTGCGCGACGAGCTGACCGACGCCGCGGGGGGAGCGGTAGCCGAAGATCCTGGGACGGAGGCGTCCGCTCGCGCAGACCCCATGCAGCACGGCGAGTGGTGCCCACCCCAGACTCCGCACTCGTTCGGCATCGCGAGGTCCCAGCTGGCGCAGAGCACCGAGGTCACCCTCCTCGAAGGCAGTCACGACGGCGGCGTCCCACTCCCTGGCGGTGGGGATGGCATGGGCGGGACTGTCTTCACCGAGACCTGAGGACAGGTCACCCGGGCAGATGACCGCGGCGATGTGCTCGGCGTCTCGGGCGGACTCCGAAATGCTCGCACCGATACTGACGAGTACGTCGAAGTCGGCGCCTGCTGGCACGCTCACCGGGACAACCGGCACGAGGCCGCGCACCGCGTGCAGCTGAAGCGCAAGCACGGAGTGACTGATGCCCAGGGGATCACCTCGGAACATCGGATACTGCGTCAGCCGCGACAGGTGCTCCACCGCCTCCTTGTCGACCGGGAGTTGAACTCCTGCCTCTTGCACCCCAAGTGGTGCGAGGGACGCGACAGCCTGGTCGTAGACCCCGTGGGAGCCCGAGGCCAGGAGCACAGCGAAGTCGAACGGCGCGAGCGCCTCCAGCGCCGTACGCGCAAGGCGTCGCAACTCCCGCACGTCCTCGCGAATGTCAGGCGCCTGTTCGTGCGAGACCGCGGGCAACATGAGAGGAGCGGCGGGGACAACGACCGCGCCCGCGAGCGCGCGGCTGGTCACCCTTGCCCGGCGCTGCGCATCGAGCGAGGCGCCCCGCCCATGACGTAGTTCACGGCCGCATCGAGGATCGGGACGGTGACGAAGTCGCCCGGACCGTAGCCGACGCCCACCGGCAGGTGGACGAGGTGGTTGCCACGGGTACGGCCGGAGTACCGACTCGCATCTCGCTTGGAGGGCGTTTCGACGAGGACCTCGACCTCCTGCCCCACGAGACCCGCATGGACCCGGTGGGAGGCCCGGCGGGTCACCGTCTCGAGGCGCTGGTAGCGGTCCCTCACAACCTCGGCGGGGACCTGATCGGGCATCGTGGCCGCATCGGTGCCGGGGCGGGGGGAGTATTGAAAGGTGTAGGCCTGATCGAAGCCTACGAGCTCACACACCCTCAGGGTCTCCGCGAAGTCTTCCTCGCGCTCCCCGGGGAAGCCGACGATGATATCGGTGGTGATAGCGCAGCCGGGAACCATCCCGCGGGCGCGGTCGACGAGTTCGAGGTAGCGACGCTGGCGGTAGCTTCTCCGCATCGACTTCAGTATGCGGTCGGAACCAGATTGCAGCGGTAGGTGGAGGTGCTCGCAGACGTTGGGCGTCTCGGCCATCGTCAGCAGTACGTCGAGCGTGAAATCCCGAGGATGAGGCGATGTGAATCGGACTCTCTCTAGACCGTCGACCTCTCCGAGCTCACGGAGCAGTGCAGCGAACATGGGCTTGCCGTACTGGTCGCGGCCGTAGCTGTTCACGTTCTGACCGAGCAGCGTGATCTCGACGACGCCATCGGCGACGAGCTCCCGGGCCTCCATCACGATCTCGCCCATGCGTCGGCTCTTCTCCGGGCCACGCAACGCGGGCACGATGCAGAACGAACAGGTGTTGTTGCAACCAAGCGAGATCGATACCCAGGCGTGGTGGCGGACCTCGCGACGCGCGGGCAGTGCGGAAGGGAATACCTCGACCTGATCGAGGATCTCGACGACCGGTAGCGACTGGAGTTCGGCTTGTGCGAGCAGTCTCGGCAGGTTGACCAGGTTGTGGGTGCCGTAGACGACATCGACCCAGGGAGCACGGTCAGCAACGGCACCGCGGTCCTTTTGGGCGAGGCAACCACCGACGATGATCTGTAGGTCTGGTCGCGTCTGCTTGACCGGCTTGAGCCGGCCAAGCGCCCCGTAGAGCTTGTTGTCGGCGTTCTCGCGCACTGCGCAGGTGTTGAACAACACCAGGTCGGCCGAGCTCTCGTCAACAGCGGGCCGATAGCCGAGGGTCTCGAGGATGCCCGCAGCCCGCTGCGAGTCGTGCTCGTTCATCTGGCACCCAAAGGTGCGAATGAAGTATCGACGTCCCATGACTTCGCACGCGTGGAAGTGTCGCCAAATGGCGGGCAAAGGCTACCGGGACTTCAACTGGCCCGCCCGCCGCCTACGGCGGCTCCCGGTCACACCCGCCTGGGCTCCTCGACCTCGGGGTCGTCAACTCGCATTGGCACCTCGTGGTCTTGTACCTCCGCGCCTGCCTGGCCCCGCCCGGCGGCGACGAGCAGAAAGGCGATCGTCCCGATGCTGGCTGCCGAGACGCCGCTGCGTGGCACGAGGAGAAAGAAGGCGAACAGGAGGGTGAGGACCAGGTAGCCGAAAGCTGAGCGGGCCGGGGATCGACCCGCGAAGAGCCCCGCAACAAGGACGAGCCCCGGCACCCCTAGCACGATCCAAGCCTGGAGGGTGGTCATGCGGTCGCTCCTGTCCCATTTGGGACCTGGCCCGCCCGGCCCGGCCCTTCGGGCCTTCAAGTTGTGGCCCGCCCCGCCCGGCCCGGCCCTTCGGCCCTTCCGGCCGCAGGCTAGCGTCACCGCTCGGCGACCCGCTGTGCCTCACGGTCGTTGAAGACGACCTGCCGTGCGACCTTGCGAGCCAGACCCTCGTCGTGACCGCGGCGTGCGAGGTAGCCCACGACGCGCCGGTAGGCGGTGTAAGCGTCAACCCCCCGCAGTCGGGCTGCCCGAGCTGCCGCGATGCTGAATGCTGCCGCCTCGGGGTCCCGGTCGGCGAAGCTCGCCAGCGCCCCAGCGATGATCTCAGGGGGCAGACCACGCTTGACAAGATCCGCCTGGATTCGCCGAGTCGCGTGCCCCTTGCGCCGACCCTCCTCGACCAGGGCTCCTGCGAGGGCACGGTCGTCGACGGTGCCCTCACTGCGGCAGCGTTCGAGAGCGGCCTCGACGGTGACGTCTGGGTATCCGCGGCGTGTGAGGGCCTCCCACAGGCGCTGCTCGGATCGCGGGGCCTGAGCGCTCACCCGCCGTGCGTAGGCCGTCGCCCCCGCTATCCGATCCTCGAGGTCCGGACCCGGCTCGGTGAAGATGGGCGCCTGCCGTTGTGTTGGTGCCCGGTCCCGCCCAATACCACGCGCTGCGAGCCACGCTTCGGCTTGCATGAGCTCAGCTCCGTTCTCCGAGGGCTTCGCTGGGATCTGGGGACGAGGTAGCCACGAGAATGCCGAGAGCCTCCTTCGCCTTCTTCTCGATCTCACGCGCGATGTCGTCGTGTTCCTTCAGGAACTGGCGTGCGTTCTCGCGACCCTGACCGATCTGCTCTCCCTCGTACTGATACCAGGCACCGGACTTCTTGATGATTCCGGCGTCCACTCCCACGTCGAGAACGGAACCCTCGCGCGAGATACCTTCCCCGTAGAGGATGTCGAACTCGGCCTGGCGGAACGGAGCCGAACACTTGTTCTTCACCACCTTCACGCGGACGCGGTTACCGACGAAGTCCTGGCCGTCCTTGAGCGACTCGATCCGTCTGACGTCCAACCGGACGGACGAGTAGAACTTCAGCGCCCGCCCACCGGGGGTCGTCTCGGGATTTCCGAAGAGCTGCCCGATCTTCTCGCGCAATTGATTGATGAAGACGCAGCAGGTCTTCGACCTGTTGAGGGACCCGACCAGCTTGCGTAGGGCCTGGCTCATCAGGCGAGCCTGGAGGCCGACGTGGGAGTCGCCCATCTCGCCCTCGATCTCGGCACGGGGCGTGAGGGCCGCTACCGAGTCGACGACGAGGATGTCGATGGCACCTGATCGCACGAGCATGTCGGCGATCTCGAGGGCTTGTTCACCGGTGTCCGGCTGGGAGACGAGCAGTTCGTCGACATCGACGCCGAGTGCCCGGGCGTAGACCGGGTCGAGAGCGTGCTCGGCGTCGATGAACGCGGCGATGCCACCAAGCCTCTGCGCCTCGGCGACGACGTGCAGCGCGAGGGTGCTCTTGCCGCTGCTCTCGGGTCCAAACACCTCCACTACCCGGCCACGCGGTAGACCGCCGATGCCGAGGGCGAGGTCCAGCGCCAACGCCCCGGTGGGAATGGCGGCGACCTTGACTTGCGCCTCCTCACCGAGCCGCATCAGAGCACCTTTGCCGAATTGCTTCTCGATCTGGGTGAGGGCGAGCTCTAGGGCCTTCTCGCGTTCCACGATGCCTCCGTCGTCTGACCGGTTCTTCATGCCGAGGGCACGTTTGGCAAAGGTAGGTGAGGGGTGAGACACGCCGTCGCATCTCAAGGCAACGTCTGTGGATTTGAGACGCTAGCTTATCCGAACAGGCGTTCGTCTCCTAGCATCGCGTGAAAGAGGTGTTCATCCGGTGGTCGTAGCACCCGTTCGGCTAGCGGCTCAAGCAGGCGGCTAGCGTTCGGTAGGCCGACCAGTAAGAGCGAGGATCGATGAGCCACGCCTTGCCCGCGAGGACTGACTATCAGGGGTGGGGGAGTGCCCTCTGCCCCGTCCGGGGGTGGGGGAGTGTCCTCCGCGATCCAGACCGCCAGGAGGGGGATGCCATCGCATGCACCCACCGGTCTCGATCGTGGTAGGGGAGGCCGCCCAATCCGGCGCGGGCCCATCCTCGGCCTCCGCCTCGACCGGTCCTCATCTCGAGACCGGCGAGCCCGCCATAGACCGCGGGGAGGCCCCCGAGACGGCGCCGGACGTCGTGATTCCGGCGTCGACGACCACTCGCTTCGTCTTCCTCGACACGGAGGCGACCGGACTCGACGAGGTTCGCCACGAGCTCACGGAGATCGCTTGGATAGTTCGCTTCGAGGATGGCCGGGAGGTGGAGCGCCAGTACTTCCCCAGCCACACGCTCGACGCGGCTGACGAGTCGGCGCTCGAGCTGACGGCCTATCACGAGCGCATAGCCAGTCAGCCTCGAACGCCCATGGCTGTGTGGCTCACGCAGTTCCTCGATGACGCCCGAGGGGCCGTGATCGTCGGTGCCGTGCCCGACTTCGACATCCGCCACCTCCTGAAGTCGTGCCGAAAAATGGGCCTGTCCCCCACCTGGGACCACCACCTGATAGACGTCGGCACGCTGGCACTGCCCCTCCTCGCGCCCGGTCCTGAGGCGCCGCGCAGTCTGGCTCGAACCTGCGAGGCCCTGGGGATCCCGCATGACCCCGACCAGGCCCACGGCGCCCTCTACGACGCCCACCAGGTCCGCCGAGTATTCGATGCCATCTGGTCGCGCACCGCTGAGCTGCGAAAGAACGGCGAGCCACTACCCCCACCGGTGCCACGACCACCTCGCCAGGAGAACAACGGCTGACGGTGCGTTCGTGTCACTGACCCGACCGGGCCCGTCAGGCGGCCAGGGGAAGCCGCACGAGCGCCTCGTAGCGGTTCGGACGGCGGTGGCTGCTGCGGACCGAACGCATCAGAAGCAGTTCGCGGGCGGTCCACTCGGCTGGAACGGACGGTATCGACGCAACGAGTGGGGCGGACACGTCTGCGCGGCGGTTACGCGCACGTGCGAGCGTGAGGTGGGGACGGACCTCCTGCAGGTCGACCGGTAGATCCGCCTCGGCGAGTGCGTGCTGCGCCGCGGCACCGAGGGCGGTGACCGCCCCGAGCGGCTCGTCACGGACGCCCAGCCACAGCACCCGTCTCCCAAACCGCCCCGCGCTGGTGAGGGTGAGACGGATGCCCGCTGGTGCCGTCGCAACCACCGGCGCGAGCACCGTCGCGATGTCCCGGGGATGTGCGGTGACCTCGCCGAGAAAGGCCAAGGTGAGGTGCCATCCCTCGGCGGTGGTCCAGGTCAGCTCCGCATGGCGCTCCCGTACTGGTGCGAGGGCGCAGTCGAGACGTTCTCGCACGGCCTCCGGCACCTCGAGCGCCACGAACAGCCGCATCAGTCACCTCCTCCTGACCGACCCGGGGCGGACAGGTGGCGCCGCAAGACCTCGAGCACGAAGGCGGCCGCTCGTCTCTGAACTGCGGGCCGGTCACCCGTGAGCTCAAGTCGTCCCGACCTGTCATGCCCCTCGCGTGTGGCGAGCGCCCATATCGTCGTACCCACCTTTCGTCCGCCCTGCGGGTCGGGTCCCGCGACGCAGGTGACCCCGAGCCCGATATCCGCGTGGAACAACTGCCAGGCGCGTCGTGCCATTGCCATGGTGGTCGGGATGGACACGGGACCGTGCTGTTCGAGGAGTCGCCTTTCGAGACCAAGTACCCCGGCCTTCACGTCGGTCGCATAGGCCACGAGTCCACCGCGCAGATAGGCGCTCGCACCCGGCACGGCGGCGAGACGCGTCATGACCGCACCGGCAGTGCACGACTCCGCGGTTGCGACGGTCAGGTGCGAGCTACGGAGGAGTTGCGCGACTGCTTGCTCGAGCCGTTCTTCCTCCATCGAAGCCACCTCGTACGCGAACGCCTGCGCTCCGTGCAGGGGCGGGGCCCCATCCGGCCGGATGTTCGGAGGTCTCCGAGCCCACCGGGTTCCAAAGCTTCTTACGGCGAGCCTTCCTCAGGCGCGTGCAGCCGTCTGGCTTGGAACGCGTACTCGAGTCCTGACACCACCGTGAGGGCGATCGCGAGGTAGAGGAGCAGAGCCGCGAGCGTTCGTGACGGGGTCGGAAGCAGGAAGGCCAATACCGCTGCGAACTGCGACACCGTTTTCGCCTTGCCGGAGCGGCTCGAGGGCATGACGACGTCGGAGTGCTGCATGAGCCGCAGCCGCAGCAGTGTCACTCCGACTTCTCGTATGACTATGACGGCCACCGCCCACCACGGGACCGTGCCGAGCGAGGCGAGCGCCGCGAGTGTGCCGATGACGAGCAGTTTGTCCGCGATGGGGTCGGCAATCTGACCCCATCGGGTAACCCCGCCCCAGCGCCGTGCCACCCAGCCGTCGATCGTGTCCGTGACGGCGGCGAACGCGAAGATCGCGAAGGCCCAGTTCAGCGCCCGGCGGGTCTCTTGGAGGACGAGCACGAGAATGAGCGGGACGAGCAGTGCTCGTAGGACCGTGACGAGGTTCGGCGCGTTGAGCCATGGGCGCTCCTCGGCGCTCGTGTCCACCTGCTCCCCGCTGTTCACGTCCTGCATCCTCGATCATCGCCTTGCAGGGATCGGCCGTCGGGTGGCGGTAGCGGTGGGGCGGGCAGCCCGGTCTATCTAGGAGGTCATGCCTGCCCGGTCGAGCATGTGTCTGTCGTACACGTGCCCTCCCAGACTCTTCCACGGCCCCCTGGACTACCGAGGTCCCGGCCGTTGAGTATCAGCCGGACGCCGCCGGCGTTGCCGAGCCGTAGGTCGACCCGTTCAGGCGCTTGGAACTCTTTCGTGTCGCCTGCGGGGACCGTCCCCTCGAAGACGCTCCGGCCTCCTATGCGAACCCGCATCCAGGAGGGTTCCTCCAGCAGGAGCACGACGTTCACCCCTGTGGGGCTGGGCGAGGGGGTCGGGGCGGGCTCGGGCTCGGGCACGACGACCTCCTCCTGAGGCTCCGGCGGGGCGGGCGGTGCCGCGGCGCGTGGCTGAGGCTCGCTGGCGGGCTCGGGTGTCCGACTGCCGAAGAGGCCGCCGACGAGGAGGGTAATGAAGAGCAGGGCTCCGGCGATGGCTGGCCATACGAGCCAGGTCGGGGCGAACTTCTTCGGGCTGGTTGCCACCGGATGCTCGACGAGCGCGTGTGGGTCGTAGCCCTCCCGCTGGATCTCCGTGCGATACAGCTCCAAGAGCGGTTCCGGATCGAGACCAAGCCACCGGCCGTAGGTCCGTAGGAATCCCTTCGCGTACACGTCGCCGCCGAGGACCTCGAACTGCTCGTTCTCGAGCGCGTGCAGATAGTCCGCGCGGACCCGCGTCGCCTGGGACGCTTCCTCCACGGTGCGTCCCTGCTGTTCGCGAGCCTCCCGCAGAACGTCGCCAATACCGATCGCCACGATCTTCCGTCCTGATGCTGAGGGGTCCGGCTCCGGTCGGCCAGGCGCGTGCCGCTGCAAGGATGCGTGACGGCGTGCGGTGTCCAGCCTAAGGATGAACGTGGCGAAACGCACAGCAGATCCATCCGCTGTTGCGCTCACCGGGCAAGTCTCGCGGGAGACGTTTGGATCTCGTGCTCGTTCTCTCCGTGGAACCGGTGCGGACCTCCCGCTCCAGCCGCTGTCGCGACTTGGTGGCAGTGAGCGCGGTCAGTAGCCTTGCGAGGGTGACCAGGACGTTCGCGCTTCTCATCGCCGCAGTGGTGACGGTTCTCCTCATCGCCGGCCCCACGTCCGCCGTCGAGAATCAGCAGCCGGCAACGACAACGGACACCTCAGGGTCACCACGCGGCGAAGAGAGTGGCAGGATGAAGCTGCCGCTCGACCTCGAAGACCCCCAGGACCTCGTCGGCCTCGGAATCCTCATCGTCACCGGCATCGGGGCCGCGCTGGCGGGGGCGAACATGTTCAAGCAGCTCCGCGGGGAGCGGCCGCAGGCCACCGGCCGCTGGCGCCCTCGCTGACTCGTCACAAGGCCCGGGCTTCGAGGTCCTCAACCGTCCAGAGCACCTCGCGAGCCTTCGATCCCTCCGATGGCCCGACCACGCCTCGCTCCTCGAGCTCGTCCATGAGCCGTCCCGCCCGGGCGAATCCGATCCTGAGCTTGCGTTGCAACATCGAAGTGGATCCCAGCCCCGAGCGGACCACGAGCTCGATCGCCTTGCGTACGAGGACCTTGTCGTCGTTGTCCTCGTGGTGGGAAAGGTCGAGCTCGTCGCCGCCGCTCTCGGGGATGATCCCTTCTACGTAGTCGACCTCACGCTGCCGCTTCGTGAAGGCAACGACCGCATCGATCTCGTGCTCCGAGACGTAGCAGCCCTGCAGGCGGGATGGTTTGCCCTGGCTCGAGGGCAGGAAAAGCATGTCACCGTTGCCGACCAGCTTCTCCGCCCCGGCCTGGTCCAGGATCGTGCGTGAGTCAGTCTGGGAGGCCGTTGCGAGCGCCAAGCGGGAAGGGATGTTCGCCTTGATGAGGCCGGTTATGACGTCGACCGACGGCCGCTGCGTTGCGATGACGAGGTGAATGCCGACCGCTCGGGCCATCTGCGCGATGCGGCAGATCGCCTCCTCGACGTCACGGGGGGCCACCAGCATGAGGTCGGCGAGTTCGTCGATGACGACGAGGAGGTAGGGCAGATGGCGGAATCCCGGGCGATCGGGATCGTCTGGGTGCAGCGGCGGCGAAGCGCCCGGCGGTGACCATGCTTGGGCCGCGACGGCGTGGTTGTACGAGTCGAGGTTGCGGAACCCGAGCATGGCGAGCGTCTCGTAGCGGACCTCCATTTCCTTGACGACCCACTCGAGCGCGGCCGTGGCGCGCCTCGGATCGGTGATCACCGAGGTGAGCAGGTGCGGGGCGCCCTCGTAGTGATTGAGCTCGACCCGCTTCGGGTCGATGAGCACCATCCGCACCTGGTTGGGACGGGCTCGCATGAGGATCGATGTGATCATGGCGTTGAGAGTGACCGACTTCCCCGAACCGGTGGCCCCGGATATGAGCAGGTGGGGCATGGTCGTGAGGTGCACGAGCGCCGGCTTGCCAGCAATGTCGACGCCGAGCGCTACCCGCATCGGGTGCGGGTCGAGGCGGGCTTCGTCGCTGTCGAGGATGTCGCGTAGGGTGATCCGGTCGCGTTCGCGGTTGGGTACTTCGACGCCAATGGCGGACTTCCCGGGGATCGGCGCGACGATGCGTACGTCGGGTGCGGCCAGAGCGTAAGCGATGTCGTGGGCGAGTCCCGTGACCTTCTTGACCTGCACCCCGGGCCCGAGCTCGACCTCGAAGCGGGTGACCGTCGGCCCTCGTGAGGTGCGGGCGACCACCGCGTCGACCCCGAACTGCTCGAAGGTTGCTTGGAGTGCTCGCGCCTGCGCTCCCGATTGGCGACGCGCCGTTGCCGTGGAGATCGCCAGACCGCTGGCCAGGAGATCAAGCGGTGGAAGCTCGTAGTCGTCCCACGAGTCGGATGGCGGCTTGAGCTTCGTGGCCTGTCCCGACCCCCCAGTCCAGGCGGGAGCAGGAGCAAACAGCGTGTCCGCATCGGCCTCGGGTTCCTCTAGCACGCCGTCGAGGCGGAGCACGGCCCGTCCCGTTGATGCGGGAACGATCGGGGCACCCTCGGTGGGCGGGTCCTGCTCCGAGTCCTCCTCCGAGTGGTGTTCCGAGTTCTCCTCCCCTTCCTCGGACAGATGCCCGTAGTAGGGCACGTCCGCTTGCAGGTCGCGGACGGGCCTGCGTCCTCCCCGCGGCCGTGGAAGCAGCGAGCGCCAGACAGTCGACAGTGACGTCTTCGTGAAGATGAGCAGTCCGAGCGAGAGTACGGCGAGGATGACCGCGGCTGCGCCCCACGTGCCGAGCCCCATCTGCAGTGGTCGCGACAGGGCCCAGCCGAGCATCCCGCCTGCCGGCCATAGTGCCCGTACCCCATCGATCGGATCAGGTCCGCCGGCGAGTAGGTGCCAGCCCGCCAGGGCGGCAGTGAGCGTCAACGTGGCCCCGATCATGCGCCGACCGCGCTGCGGCGCCGGATGACGGTCGACGAGTACGACCCCCAGATAGACGAGCAGTGGGGGGACCAGATAACCGAAGATGCCCAGAAGCCCGCGGGAGAGTGCGTTCAACGCCGCCCCGACCGCCCCGGCCTTGCCCAGGTAGAGGCCGAGCCCGCTGAGGACGCCCAGGAGTATGAGTCCGACCCCGTAAATGTCGCTGAGTTGGTCTTCGAGTTGCGTGCGCAGTGCCCGTGATACCCGAGTGAGAGCCTTGATAGGCGACGTTCGTGAGGAACGCCGTGCTGCCGGACGTGCGCGGGCGCGCGTTGCGGTGGGCACTTGTACCTCTCAGTACTGTCCTGATCTCAGAGTGCCAGGAGCCACAGCAGTCGACAAGTATGAACTTTGACAACGTAACAGTGGCGCGAGGTCCTGTCTGGCTGTATTTCGGGCAGGGTGCCCGGACGATGTCGCATCGCATGCGGTAGCGGGTTTGGCGCGAGCTCAGGCGATCAGCTCGACACCTGTAGCGGTGGACGGCCAGAGGCACGAAGAAGGCCGGTCTCGCCTTCAGCAGGATCGCTGGCTTCACTTGGGAATCTTCGTCGTTCAAGGGGTTTCATGACGACAAACGTTTGAAGCACTCAAGCTTATGCGTCCAGCCGACGGTGCGGCTGGACCAGTGCCCACTCTTCCTCGCACGACCGCAGTCGGCGACCCGTGATGTACTCGAAACTCGAGGTTGTCAAGCTAATCGGCTACGTTTGCGGCATGACCCACCATGAGGGGCAGCAGGGCGCGCAACACCTCGCTGCGCCCTTCGAGGCGTCTGACGTGTTCGCGCACGAGATCCATGAGCTGCTCTTCGAGCTGCTCCTGCGCCTGCGAGGGCGCGTCGAGTCCGCTGCTTCCGCACACGACCTGTCGCCCTCACAGTTCCTCGTGCTGCGCGCCCTGGACTCGCCTCGCGCAATGGGGGCACTGGCCGTCGCCCTGCGCTGTGACGCCTCCAACGTCACCGGCATCATCGACCGGCTCGAGGAACGTGCCTTGGTGCGGCGACGGGTCGCCCGCGACGATCGCCGTGTCAAGCAGGTCGTCATCACGCCTGAGGGAGAGCGGCTGCGGGACGAGCTGCGGCGGCAGGTCGTCGAGAACTCTTCCGTGGCCACGGGCTTGACGGCCGCGGAACGCTACGCCCTGGTCGGTCTACTGCGCCGCCTCCTTGCGGCCCCGTGACAGGACCCGCTCCCTCAGCTGAGTCTCTCGTCGTTGCGCTCGAGAGGATCGGGACATCCCTCGGCCCGTCGGGCGACCTGTGTCAGCTGAGGCTCGCGGGCGGAAAGGCGGCCAATCTCGGGGAGATGTTGCGGGCGGGTTTCCCCGTGCCGGCGGGTTTCGTCGTCACCACCGCGGCCTATGAGCGGTTCGTGGCCCGCAACGGGTTGCAGAATCGCGACGCCGTGCCTGAGGTGTTCGAGGGGGCGCCCATTCCTTCCGAGGTCGAGCGGGAGCTCCTGGCCGCCTACCGGGACCTGGGGGAGGGTCCGGTGGCGGTACGGTCGAGCGCGACTGCCGAGGATCTCCCCGAGGCTTCCTTCGCCGGCCAGCAGGATACTTTCCTCAATGTCGTCGGCGCCCAGGCCCTGATGGCGGCGGTACGAGGCTGCTGGGCCTCCCTGTGGACCGGGCGCGCAATCGCGTACCGGAGGCGACTCGGTATCGATCACGCGTGCGTGAGCATGGCGGTCGTCGTACAGCGCATGGTCGCGGCGGAGGCGGCAGGAGTGATGTTCACCGCGGATCCGGTCAGCGGTGCTCGGGAGGTGGTCGTCATAGACGCGAGCCCGGGTCTGGGGGAGGCGGTGGCTGCCGGCCTGGTCACCCCAGACCGCCTCGTGGTGCACAAGCGCTCGGGCCGTGTGAAAGAACGGCAGCATGGTCGGCGGGAGGTGGTGGTGCGGGCTCGTCCTGAGGGCGGGACGGAGACGGTGACGGGACCAGCCGAGGCCGAGATGGCGGGGCTGCCCGTGCGCCGGCTGGTGGGGCTGGGGCGGGCGATCGAGCGGCATTTCGGCGTCCCTCAGGACATCGAGTGGGCCTGGGATGGCCACGATGTCTTCATCCTCCAAGCTCGTCCTGTCACCGCTCTGCCCGCACCGGTATCCCGTCGACTCCAGCTCCTCCGGCTTCGGGCGGGCTTGCTGGCGGAGTTGCTCCCTAGCCGACCGTATCCGCTGGACGTGACGACCTGGGCTCCTGCGGTCTTCGAGGCTATCAACCCGGTCTTCTCCCTACTCGGCCTCGCGGTCGAGCCGTGGCAATTCGTCGAGCAGGACGGCGTCGTCGTTCGCATCGGGGTGGCCCCGACGATCCGTCCGACGCCCTCGCTGTTGCTGGCGCCGGCGCGGATACTGCGGCTGGCCCTGCGCCATGACCCCTTCCGGTGGCGAGCAGATCCGCTACTGGCCGACATGCTCAGGCGTTGCCAGGCGCTCGAAGCGCAGGACCTTCAAGAGCTTCCATGGTGGGATCTGCTCACCACACTGGACGAGGCGCTGGCCATGCCGGCGGTCATCGGGGAAGTTCGCTGCCGCTACCTGCCAAGGCCGGCCCTGGCGGCTGGCCTGCTCCGATTCGCTTTCGCGCTGCTGGGAGGTCCTGGGCCCTTCATGACCTGGCTCGCGGGGGTCGAGACGAAGACCCTGGAAACGAACCGCGCGCTCGAGAGGCTGGCGTCACGGGTGCGTGCCGATCCAACCCTCCAGGTGACGTTCGCCGTCCACGACGCGGACGATCTGTTGGAGGCGCTCGAGGCGGATGCGCCGGGGCGCGCCTTGCTCGCCGAGCTGCGCCTCTTCCTCGCAGAGTACGGGCACCGGGAGGGCGCGGTGCTGTTGGTGTCCCAGCCCACCTGGAAAGACGCGCCAGAGGTGGTGCTCGGCATCCTCAAGGGACTCGCCGCGGCTCCTCCGCCGCTTGCATCCGAAGACGCCCCTGCCAACCCTCTGCCCGCGGCCTTCGCCTCTCTGCTGGCATGTGCGCGTCTCCTGCTACAGATCCGAGAGGACACCCATTTCTACGCGACCATGCCACTCCCGGTCGTCCGTCGCACGTTGCTCGAGTTGGGGCGACGACTGGCGGACGTCGGGCTGCTCGAGTCCGCCGACGACGTCTTCCACCTGAAGCGCAGTGAGATCGAACAGGCGGGGCCCCCTTCGAGCGGTCCCCCCCGCGAGTTGCGGGCGCTCGTGCTGCAGCGCAAGGAACGGCGGGCGGCTCTCGCAGACACCCCGTTGCACGACCCCGCTCTGTTTCGTGCAGGTGCATACGGTGAGTTGCTCGTGCGGGGAATGCCGGGCAGCCCCGGCGTGGCGGGAGGGCCCGTGCGCGTCATCCGCCATGCCGGCGAGTTCTCCAGGCTCCGGCCGGGAGAGGTGTTGGTCGCGCCCTACACGAATCCCGCCTGGACGCCGCTTTTCCAGCGGGCCGCTGCCGTGGTCGTCGACAGCGGAGGGGTCGCGTCGCACGCAGCCATCGTGGCGCGCGAATACTCCGTACCCGCTGTCATGGGAACGGGCGATGCCACCAGACGCCTCTACGACGGCCAGCTCGTGAGGGTGGACGGCACGAGGGGCACCGTCACACCCCTACGACCAGCGGGATGATGATCGGCCTGCGTCCGGTCTGGCTGCGCCAGTAGGACCCGAGGCTCTGCACGACGTGACGTTGGACAGCAGAGGGGTCATGCAGCTTCCTGGCTGCTGGGCCGCCGAGCTCCCCCTGCACCGCCTTGTGGGCGCCCTCGAGGATGATCGCCTCCGCTTCGCCGTAGACGACGCCCTTCTGGATCACGGTCGGTTCGCCGACGAGGCCGCCGCGGTGGGGGTCGATGGTCACGAGACAGATGCAGATGCCCTCCTCACCGAGACGACGTCGGTCGCGCAGGACGGCAGGTCCGACGTCGGCCAGTAGCCCGTCGATGAGCACTTGTCCGGCGAGGACGGGGTCTCCGCGTCGCACTCGCCCGCTCTCGATGATCACCGTGTCCCCGTCCTCGCACACCAGGACGTCCTGTGGTTGACAGCCCGCCGAGATGGCGATGTCGCGGTGGGCCGCCAGGTGACGGTATTCGCCGTGCACCGGGATGACGTGTTGTGGTTGGACCACGTTATGGAACAGCAGCAGGTCTTCGCGGGCGGCGTGACCGGAGACGTGGACAGGCGCGATGCCGTGATGCACCACTCGGGCGCCCCGCCGCACGAGACCGTTGATCGAGCGGAACACCGCGCGCTCGTTGCCGGGTATGAGACTCGACGCGAGGACGATCAGGTCACCCGGGCCGACGTCGAGCTGCCTGTGCTCTCCCGAGGCCATGAGTGACAGCGCCGAGTACGGTTCGCCCTGGCTTCCCGTGCAGATGACGATGAGCTCGCCGCGTTCGAAGTGGTCGACCTCGTCGAGCGCGACTTCGGACGATCGGTCGTAGACGAGCTCACCAAGCTCGGCCGCGAGGGTCATGTTGCGCAGCATCGATCGGCCCACGAAGACCGGCCTGCGTCCTACCGCCTTCGCGGCGTCTAGCACCTGTTGGACCCGGTGGACATGGGAGGCGAACGAGGCGACGACGACAAGGCCTTCGACACCCTCGAACGCGGCCTGCAATGCCGGGCCGACCGTTCTCTCGGTGGGAATGTGGCCGGGATGATCGGCATTCGTGGAATCCGCGAGCAGAAGCGTGACCCCCTCGTCCCCGAGTCGCGAGAGGCGGGCGAGGTCGGTGACGCGCCCGTCTATGGGGGTCTGGTCGAGCTTGAAGTCGCCACTGTGGAGGATGAGACCGTGCGGGGTGCGGAAGGCGAGCGCGCAGCAGTCGGGGATGGAATGGGCCACCTGGATGACCTCGACGCGGAAGGGCCCCTCATGCACGAGGTCGCCGGCGGCGACTTCGACGAGCTTCGTGCCCGTCAGCTCTGGCCACTCCTCCAGTTTCGCACGCACGAACGCGAGCGTGAGGCGGGTGCCGTAGATGGCAGGCCTGGGGAAATCAGCGAGGAAGTAGGGCAAAGCGCCGATGTGGTCCTCGTGACCGTGGGTGAGGAAGACGGCGACGACGTCGTCCGAGCGCGACCGCAGCTCGGCCCAGTCGGGGAGGATGAGGTCCACCCCGGGGTGGTCGTCGCTGGGAAAGGTCACCCCCACGTCGATGACCGCGATGCTGCCGTCAATCTCAACGGCCGCCATATTGCGGCCGATCTCCCCGAGGCCGCCGAAGAAGGACACGACAACGGGTGGGCTCGGCGCTGCTGTGGCGCCGCTCAGCGGGCTATCCCCGCGCGGTCGAGAGCGCTGCGCAATGCTTGGAGCGTCTCCTCCTGGGCGGCGACGAGCGGTGGACGCACCGGACCCGCTGGTAGACCAAGGTCATTGAGGATGGCCTTGAGGGGGGCAGGACTCGGCTCGAGGAACAGTGCCCGGAACAGTGGCAGGAGTCGCAGATGGATCTCGCGGGCCTTGACCGGGTCGTCATCGAAGGACCGTGCCATGTCGGCGAGCTCTGGCCCCGCCACGTGTCCGGCCACGCTGACGAAGCCCACGGCACCGAGCGCGAGCATGGGCAGGTTCAGCTCATCGGCGCCGCAGTACACCGCGAAGTCCCTGGGCGCTCGAGCGAGGAGCTCGGCCGTCTTCGCGAGGTTGCCGGCCGCATCCTTCACTCCGACGATGTTCGGAATCTCGGCGAGGTCGAGCAGCGTCTCGAGGGCGAGTTCGCGGGCTGTCCGACCGGGTATGTCGTAGAGCAGGACCGGCAGGTGGGTGCTTGCCGCTACCGCCCGAAAATGCTCGCGCAATCCACGCTGGCTGGGCTTGTTGTAGTACGGCGTGACCACGAGGACGGCATCCGCTCCCGCCTCGGTCGCCTGCTCGGTCATGCGACACGACCTCGCCGTGTCGTTCGAGCCGGTGCCCATCATGACGGTCACTCCGGCCCCCGCCGTATCGCGCACCACGGACAGCAGTTCGAGCCGCTCCTCAGCGGTGAGGGTGGGGCTCTCGCCGGTCGTACCGCACAGGAGGACGGTGTCCGTGCCGTGCTCGAGGAGGTGGGATGCCAGTCGGCCTGCCCCTTCCAGGTCCAGTGTGCCGTCGCCCGTGAAAGGTGTGGCCATCGCGGTGATGACGCGGCCGAGCAGGGGGGCGGTCGGGGACATGGCGCTCCTGACTGCGAGATCCGCCCCATCCTAAGCGACGGGTAGCGTCACCCGTGAGCGCGAGTCGACGTCCGGAGGTCCCCAGAGGTCGTCGAGCTGACATGAGCTCCGACCAGCGCCCCGCCCCGATCTGGACGGGTGCTGCTAAGGCGGGTCGGGTCCGAAGAGCAGGCCGGCTCGGCGGTCCCGTTCGGTCTTGTCGCGGTGGTGGGGGCGGCAGCGGGTCTTCAGGTTGTCGTAGGAGGTGGGCCCGCGGTGCGCGAGGGGGTCCTCGTGGTCCCATTCCAGGCCGTGCCGGCGTGCACAGCCCTCCTCTACGCACACGCCCCGTCCAATTCGGGCGGTGGGCCCAACTCGAGGGCAGTGCGTAGCTCGGCGGGGATGCGCCGGCCGAAGTGCTTCACCTTCGTGATTTCACATCCATCGATCAGCACGCCTTTGAGGAAGGCGTCGGAGGCGATGCGCCGGACAACGCTCACCGGTAGCGGGGCGACTCCGGGATATGGCAGCGCTCGCCATCCTCGGCCTGCCCGCGGCGCAGGGCATCGAGGTCGACCACGACCACAACATCCGCCCGCGAGTGGCGGCAACTGCCCTGCCCAGACAGCAGTGACACGGGGTCATCGGCGGCATACGCCGCTCGGGCCTCCCGGCCTCCCTGCTGCCAGGCGTTGCGGTATGCGCGGTCGGTGAGGGCGTCGATGCGGTTGACCAGGGGGGTGCCGACCTCGGGGGGCAGGCGGAAGCGCCCCGCCACCATGCCCTCGTCGTCCACCCAATGGTGGAACTCCCGGGCCCGGTGCCGACGCTCGTGCAGGGCGTCGCGGTCGACCTCGGCGTTGAGACGTACCCGCCGGACCTGGTCCTTCAGACTGCGCCAGTCAGCCTGCTCGGCCACCTCCAACAGGTCGCCC
>JBHELG010000090.1:0-9137 GCA_046263195.1 Nitriliruptorales bacterium
GGCGGGGAACACCCCCGCCCGCTCGGGGGGCGCGGGGGTGTTCCCCGCCCGCTCGGGGGGTGCGGGGGTGGCCCCCAGAGCGGGGTCGGGAACGAGAGCCCGCAGGACCGCAAAGGCGTTGAGATCGACGCCTGCCGGTTCGAGACCTGCCTTCATCGCAGCCGAAATGTGGTTGGACACCATGTCGCGATGGGCAGCGACGAAAAGGAGGCGCACCATGGGAGCCCCGTCCTCGCCGGTGAACTCCTCGAGAGGATGGAAGTCGAGCGCCGCCTCATCGACAGGAGTGGGGCTGTAGTCCTGTACCTGGGAGCGCAGCGTCGACCGTAGTTCCGTCTCCTCCATGGCGGGCAGGTCGACCTGGCCCACGACCACCTGCCGGTTGGACACGCCGAGGTGGACGCGGCGTTCGCTGATTCCGGCGTCTGACCAGAGTTGATCTATCGCTGCTGCCACCGTCTCGACGTCGACGACCTCGCCCTCGCGTACCGCGCCGGGCGGAAGGGTCACGCCGCCGAAGTTCGTGAGCTTTGCGGTGCCGTCCATCGTCGAAATCTGAGCGATGGTCACCGAGTGGGTCCCGATATCGAGCCCGACAGCGTGCATCTACCTCTCCTCTGCCTGCACCGACCCGGCCCGGAGATAGGCCTCCAGGTCCGCTCGTCGAATGCGGTAGTTCCGGCCCACCCGCAGCGCTGGGAGTTGCCCGCCGCGGATGAGACGGTAGACGGTCATGTTCGACACTCGTAGATCGGCGGCGACCTCGCTTACCGTCAGAAGCTGGTCTCCCGCTCCCTCACTTCCGCCCGCGCCCTGCCCCATGACGTACCTCGTCCGCCGGTCGGACCTGCCGCCCGATAGCGACCACATCCGGGCGGCTCGCACCGGTTCCGGTTGCCGCCCTCCTGCAAGCCTCCACGCGGTTCGTCACGGTACGGACGCGGACATTCACCCGTGGTCGACTACAACAGTGGTAACACCATTACACAAGAAGCGTCAAGGGGAACTCTCTAGTACAGAAGGGTGCAGTTCAGAACTACATTGTGGTAATCACATGAGGGTGTCTTAGGTTACGCGAGTCCGAGCCATGTCCGGATCGCGACGGTGAGGGGCGTACCCGCCAGCACCGCCACGAGCGTGCCCAAGGCGAGGTAGGGACCGAACGGGAGCCGGGTCGCGAGCCCTGCCCGACCAGCGACAATCAACACGGAGGCAACCACGACGGCGGCTATGACCGCGGCGTAGATGGCGATCACGACCTCCCACCCGCCGATATAGCCGAGCACGAGTCCGAGCGAGGCAGCAAGCTTCACGTCCCCCATCCCCATCCCGGGCTGGCCACGTACCAGGCGGAAAGCCTCACTGAGCAGGAGCATCCCCAGCGGCAGGGCGATCCCGGCTACGACAGCCCGACGGAAATCCCCCCAGGCGTCGTCGAAGGCGGCAGCGGCGACAAGGAGCCCGAGCACGATCGGGGCGAGGCGGTAGGTGAGCTTGTTCGGGATGATGCGGAACTCGAGGTCGATGACGGTGGCGACGACGACGGCCCAACCCACCGCGAGAAGCGCCGGCAGCTCCCCCACCGGACCGTGCACGAACGCGATGAGCCCCCACACCACCGCGACCAGCAGCTGTACGAGCCACGAGGTCGGCTCGAGACACCGGCGACAGCGGCCGCCGAGCAGCAGCCAGAAGACGTGGACACGCTCGCCACACTGCGCGCACCGCGACACCCCGGGCAGAAGCCCGATCTTGCGTGGCCAGCGGTGGATGGCGACCGCCGCGAACGATCCTGCCAGCACGCCCAGCAAGGCACAGAGCGCCACGAGCGGCCAATCGCTCACGAGACCTGCAGAGCCGCGAGCGCGACCGCGGACATCGTCGCGGTGGGGGCGTCGCGGCCGGTCCAGCGGCGGTAGCTCGCAGCAGCCTGGGCGACGAGCATGCCCAGCCCGTGATGGGCATCGGCGCCCGACGCACGGGCTGCCCTGAGGAACGGCGTGTTCGGGGGCCGGTAGACGAGGTCGAAGGCTACCTGGCCGGGGCGGAGCGACTGGAAGGGAGCCGGCAGCTCCTCCCCAGCCATGCCCAGGGGGGTGGCGTTCACAACGAGGCGGGCCCCGCCGACGGCCGCCACGACCCCGGCGGTGTCGGCGAGCGGCAGCGCCTGCGCCGCCGGTGCTCCACACCGGGTTGCGAGGGCCGCCAGGTCGTCGGCGGCCTCGAACTGCCGTCCCACAAAGGTGACCGGAGCGCCGCCGCGGCCGAGCACCACGGCACAGGCACGGGCGACGCCACCCGTACCGAGCACCACTGCCGGAGTTCCTGGCGGCAGCGCGAGGTCGTCGCGCACCACGACCTCGAGCCCGAGCGTGTCGGTGTTGTCGCCGACGAGGCCCTCGGGACTCCAGACGAGCGTGTTGACCGCCCCGGCGAGCTCCGCTTCAGCGGTAAGACGGTCGCACGCGCTCATCACGGCACGCTTGTGGGGAACCGTCACGTTCGCGCCAGCGGCCTCGCACGCCCCCAGAGCCGCCACGACGGTCCGGAGCTGCGCGGGAGGCGTCGGCAGGGCGACGTACACGAGATCGCGGCCCTGCTCTCGGAAGGCTGAGTTGTGCATGATCGGAGACAGCGAATGCCGGACCGGCCAGCCTATGACGGCGACGAGCCGGGTCGTGGCGGAGGGCCAGCGCGTCACGATCCCACGTCAGGCGACGACGGGACGGCGTCCTGCAACTGCCGGTAGCGGGCTTTGTTGCGCTTGTGCTCTTCGAAGGTCCGGGAGAAGACGTGCCGCCCGGCCTCGTCGATTCGCACGTAGTAGAGAAAGTCGTGTTGGGCGGGTTGGAAGGCGGCCCGGATGGACGCCGCCCCTGGCGCGGCGATGGGGGTGGGAGGCAGCCCCGGGTTGCGGTAGAGGTTGTAGGGCGAGTCGACCTGCAGATCCTGGATGGTGACGCGATTCGTGTGAGTTCCGAGGGCGTAGATGACCGACGCGTCTATCTCGAGGCTCCGTCCGGCTGCGAGCCGGTTGTAGATGACCCCCGCGATGGTGGGACGCTCTTGTGGGATCTTCGCCTCCTCCTCGACAAGGCTCGCGATGATGAGTGCCTGGTAGCGGTCCTGACCGCGAGCGACTGCCCCGGCGACCACCTCGTCAGGCAATGACGAGACGACCTTCTCGAGCTGACCCACCATGCGCTGAAGAATCGCCTGCGGCGGGGCGCCGGGTCGCTCCTCGTACGTCTCGGGGAACAGCAACCCTTCGTAGGGCTCACGGGCTCCCGACGAAGGTGTGGCTACCCAGTCCGGGAGTTCTATGGCACGGGCGTCGAGCACCGCACGGTAGTCTTCGACCGCGTAGGGGGTCTGCGCGGCAAGCCGCTCGAGAGTCTCGCCTACCGTGAGCCCCTCGGGGATCGTGAAGCGGATCGCCATCGGCTGGTCGGGTCCGCTCAGAAGCCTGTCGATCGTCTCGTCGACACTCAGACCAGTCTCCAGCTGGTAGCGACCGGCACGAAGCTCTCGGTCGAGTCCTCTGCTCTGGGCCTTCAGTCGAAACGCGAGGGCTGAGCGGACGACTCCCCTCTCCTCGAGTTCTCCCGCCACGGCGGAGGCGCTGGCCCCGCGGTCCACCTCGATCGTGACCGGCTCCCCCGCGCCCGGCTCGCCGCTCATGGCCCAGGCGACGGTAGCCAGACCAGCCGCGACCACGACCAGCGCAACGATGAGGATGATGAGGACGACTCTCGGGCCGCTAGCGGGAGCCACGCTCCTGCTCACCTCCGTGCATCGAGTCGAGGAACGTCTGGAGCAGGAGGGTAGCCGCGACCCGATCGAGAGCCGCGCGTCTGGTGCGCCGCTTCGCGCCCTGCGCCAGCATCGTGCGTTCCGCCTCCACGGTGGTCAGCCGCTCATCCCACAGGTGAACCTCGAGACCGCTCACCTGCTGCACGCGCTCGGCGATGTGGCGTGCCCGTTGCGCGGGCTCCTTCTCGTCACCGGCGAGGCTCCGGGGTAGGCCCACCACGACCATGTCAGCTCCGTGCCGTCTCGCGGCGTCGACGAGGCTGGTCACGATGCCCTCGACGTCATCAGGATCTTTGACCGCGAGCGTCTCGAGCGGGGTGGCTACGCGTCCCTGTGGATCGCTCAGGGCGAGCCCGATGCGGACATCGCCGAGGTCAACTCCGAGGGTCCTCACTCGGGTGCGGCCTGCCGGGCTTCCGAGGCGGCCACCGCGAGCGCTTCGACGAGCTTGGCGCTCATACGGCCGCCGGCCTGGGCGAGGTCTCCCTTCCCACCGGCGCCCCCACCCACAACCTTGGCGGCAGGTGCGAGGACCGAACGGGCCTCGAGGCCCGCCTCGGCGAGGTCGGGCGTGAGCACGGCGACGAGTTGGGCCTTGCCGTCGGCCGTTGCGGTACCGAGCACGACGACTCCTCGTTGTCCGAGGTTCCCTCGCACCTCGAGCGCAAGTTGACGCAGCTCCTCGGCGGTGACGTCATCGACGCGGCGGGCGACGACCGCCAGGCCGCTGGACCGCTCGGTTTCCTCGGCGATCGCCCGAGCCTGTTGGGATAGCGTCGCGGCGCGAGTTCTGGCCAGCTCCCGCTCGGCTTCCCGAAGCCGCGAGACGAGCGCTTCGACGCGGGCCACCGCGACGTCAGAGGGCACGTCGAGAAGGCGGGCCACCTCCTCGGCGACGATGCGTTCCCGGGCCGCGTAGCGGTACGCGTCAGCGCCCGTGAGCGCCTCGAGGCGCCGCAGGTTCGCGCCGATCGACTCCTCCCGGACGATCACCACGCCGCCCACCTTTCCCGCCGAGGCCACGTGTGTTCCTCCACACAACTCCCGGGAGAAGTCGCCGATCGATACGACCCGGACCTCCTCGCCGTACTTCTCGCCGAACAGGGCGATGGCCCCGGTAGCTCGGGCCTGGGCCAGTGGCATCTGCTCCGCATGCACCGGCGGGTCGTGCAGCAGGTGCTCGTTGACACGCTCTTCCACCGCGATGAGCTGTTCTCGCCGCACCTGCTCGAAGTGGGGGAAGTCGAACCGGAGCCGTCCCGCGTCCACGAGCGAGCCTGCCTGCTGCGCGTGTGATCCCACGAGCTCGCGGACCGTCGCGTGCAGGATGTGGGTAGCGGAGTGGCTGCGAGCGGTGGCGATGCGACGGGCGACGTCGACCCGGGCCGCGAGCGGCTGTCCAGGCGCCACCTCCCCCGCCACGACCCGGGCGCGATGAATGATGAGCCGCTCGATCGGGGACTGGGTGTCGAGCACCTCGACCCGGCCGGTGGGCGTCTCCAGGACGCCACGGTCCCCGACCTGGCCACCACCTTCCGCGTAGAAGGGGGTCGTAGGCAGGGCGATCTCGACCTCGTCCCCCTCTCCCGCCTCGTCGACGAGACCCGAAGGAGAAAGAAGCGCTCCCAGCCTCGTCTCCGCGGCGGTGGTGTCGTAGCCGACGAAATGGCTCTCACCCACGTTCCTGACAGCCTCTCGATACACCTCCTGGGAAATTCCATCGCCCCCGCGCCGCAGTGAGGCGCGGGCACGCTGGCGCTGCTCCTGCATGAGCTGGTCGAAGGTCTCGCGGTCGAGACCGAGCCCGGCCTCCTCCACGAGTTCGAGGGTGAGGTCGACGGGGAAGCCATAGGTGTCGTGAAGCCGAAAAGCGGTGTCGCCGGGAAGAACAGCCGCCCCGGAAACCCTGGCCTCTTCGACCGCTTCCTCCAGGATCCCCAGTCCCTGACGCAGGGTGCGAGCGAACTCGGCCTCCTCGGCGGCCACGACGCGTGTGACGAGCTCACGTTGGGCGTCGAGCTCTGGGTAGCCGGGGGACATCGTGTGGATCACCGCATCGACCATGGCAGGCATCATCGGAGGCACTTCACCAGTCGACCCACCCCGCCCGGCCCCTTCGGGGCCTGCCCGTGACGATGCATCCTGCCCGGCCCTTTGCGCGTGCCGGATCGCCCGGCGCAGCAGCCGTCGCAGCACGTAGCCGCGTCCTTCCTTGGAGGGCAGGACCCCGTCCGCGATCAGGAAGGTTGCCGTGCGAGCGTGCTCGGCGAGGATGCGCAGCGAGACGTCTGCGGCGAGGTCGTCCCCATATGCCACACCCGTCAACTCCTGGGCACGTTCGAGCACAGGGGCCAACACGTCGGTGTCGTAGACGGTTGCGACCTCCTGCTGAAGCACCGCCATGCGCTCGAGACCCATGCCGGTGTCGACGTTCTGCTGCGGCAGTCGACCCGTGATGTTGCCGTCGTCGTCCTGCATGAACTCCATGAAGACGAGGTTGTAGAACTCGAGGTAGCGCTCGTCGTTGTGCGCCGGCCCTCCGGCTTCGCCGTAGGCGGGCCCGCGGTCGAGGTAGAGCTCGGTGCAAGGCCCGCATGGTCCGGCTACGCCCATGGACCAGAAGTTGTCGTGCGCGCCCATCGCTTGTATGCGGGAGCGGGGAGCGTCGGTCTCGCTCTCCCAGAAGCCGGCAGCGTCCTCGTCCTGTTCGTAGACGGTTACCCAGATGCGCTCGGGGTCGAGGCCGAAGGGGCCGGTCGACAGCTCCCATGCCCAGCGGATCGCCTCCCGCTTGAAGTAGTCGCCCCACGAGAAGTTGCCGAGCATCTCGAAGAAGGTGAGATGCCGTGACGTGCGCCCCACGTTCTCGATGTCGACCGTCCGGGCGCACTTCTGGAAGCTCGTGCCGCGGGGCACCTCCGGCTTGGCGTCCCCGAGGAAGTACGGCTTGAACGGCACCATTCCGGCGTTCGTGAGCAGCAAGGTGGGGTCGTTGGGAATGAGCGAGGACGACGGGTAGCGACGGTGTCCTCGCTCGGTGAAGAAGTCGAGGAACGTCTCACGAATCGCGACTGCGTCCACACCTACCTCCGGCGGCCCGACCTGCCGCCGGGTAGGTCAGCGCCCGGCGGCTTGGCGCAGCGAGGGTACGTCGAATCGGCGGCGGAGGTCCGCCTCCCGCTCGGCGGCACCGCGTTCCCCCTCCTCGAACGCCGCGTTCAGGCGATCCCGCGCAGTCAGGGCGGTGCGGGTCGCCTGCTCGACCAGGTTGGCGGGAGCAACACGGGCCGCGGCGCGATCGATCCGCCGCATGAGGACCGCGCCTACCACGAGTCCCGCACCGGCCCCGAACAGGGCGAGGACGAGTGCGGTCGCCGCTCGTCGCATGTCACCTCCTCAGCTTTCTCAAGCCGCGCCGGGCGCCGCTGGCGAAGGCAGCGGCCTTGATGACAGGGTTGGAAACCGTGGCCTGGAGCAGGCCGGCGAGATGGTCGGCTCTCTCGGTGATCGACTGGACGCCGGCGACGATCGCGTCCACGCGGGCGATTTCGACATTTATCCCGCTGATCGTCTCCCCGAGGCTTCCGATGAGGGGGATCGTCTCCCGCGTCACGCCCTCGACCAACGCGGTCACGTGGGAGATGAGCCGGGAGACGTTCAGCAGGACGAGGCAGAGCACGATGACGAGCAGTCCCCAGAAGCCGGCGAAGATGATCCAGGCCCAGTCCCCAGCGCTCAAGTCAGGTCTCCGCTCCCGCGCGAGGCGCGACGCCACTCCGCCACGCGACGAGCGATCTCCGCCTCGTCCCCCCGCCCCGTCGGCTCGTAGAAGACCCTGCCCACGAGGGCGTCTGGCAGGTACTGCTGTGGCACGAAGCCGCCGGGGTGGTCGTGAGCGTACTGGTAGCCGACACCGTGCCCAAGCTTGCTTGCTGCCGGGTAATGAGCGTCCCGGATGTGGGATGGGACCGCAGCGTTGCCACCCTCGTCGAGGGCCCGCTCGGCGGCCTGCAGACAGCGTGTGACCGAGTTCGATTTCGGGGCGGTCGCGAGTGCGATGGCGGCGTGTGCGAGGGAAAGACGGGCTTCGGGTAGGCCCACCACTTCGAGTGCCTGAAACGCGGCAACCGTGAGCGGCAGGGCCGAGCGGTCGGCGAGGCCGACGTCCTCGCTCGCCAGGATGACCATGCGGCGGGCAAGGAAGCGTGGGTCCTCTCCGGCGGCGAGCATGCGCACCAGCCAGTAGACCGCCGCGTCCGGATCGCTACCCCGCAGGGATTTGATGAACGCGGACACCTGGTCGTAGTGCTGATCCCCACTGCGGTCGTAGCGCCAGCGCCGCGATGTGAGTCCGGTGAGCACGGCATCGGAGGTCAGGGTGAGCACGCCCTCCTCCGGTACGCCCCCCGCCACCTCGACAGCGGTTTCGAGGGCCGTGAGCGCGACACGTGCGTCCCCGTCGGCAGCTGCGAGCAGATGTCGAATCGCCTCATCCTCGAGCGCCACCCGCCCCGCGAAGCCTTTCGAGCAGGCTCGGCGGATGATTTCCGCTATCGCGGCTTCGTCGAGGGCCTCGAGACGAACGAACGAGACGACAACGTGACAGCAGGGGGGCGGTGAGCTCGAAGTAGGGGTTTTCGGTCGTTGCTCCCACGAGCACCAGCCAACCGTTCTCCACCGCAGGCAGAAGCGAGTCCTGCTGGGCCTTGTTGAAGCGGTGGATCTCGTCGATGAACAAGACGGTGCGGCGCCCATTGACGAGGCGGGCTCGAGCGGCGTCGACGACCCGGCGGACGTCCTTCACCCCGGCGCTTGCGGCGCTCAGCTCCTCCCAGGCGGCAGCGGTCGTGTGTGCGATGACCGATGCGAGCGACGTCTTGCCACTCCCGGGCGGGCCCCAAAGGATCACCGACCCGAATTCGTCACGCTCGAGCAAAGTTCGCAGGGCTTGTCCCGGGCCGAGGATCTTGTGCTGCCCCACGTACTCGTCGAGCGTCCGCGGCCGCATGCGCGCGGCGAGTGGCGCCTCGTCACCGGGGTGCAGAGCAGCGCGGGGGGCACCCCCGCTCCCCCGGGCCGGGGAGTCGCGGGCTGGTTCGTCTGTCGCGTCGTCGAACAGTCGTTCCATGGCGCGACACTATCGGCACTAGGGGCAAGGAAGGCCAGCAGTCGGGGACGAGGTGAGCGGTCGCGTCCTCCCGCGTGCTGCTCCTGGATGCCCGAGCCCTCCAGGGCCTACGGCGGCTCTTGTTTGAACATCAGGCCGGCCTGGCGGTCACGCTCGGTCTTGTCGCGGTGGTGGGGGCGGCAGCGGGGTCTGAGGT
>JBHELG010000091.1:0-56507 GCA_046263195.1 Nitriliruptorales bacterium
AGGACCGCACTCATGCGCCCCGACCGCTCGCCCCCCTACCTGCCGGAGGAAGCGTTGGCCCTGCCGCCCTCCCGCTTCGCCGAGGAGCATGTCGTCCAGTGCGACCAGTGCGGGAAGCACCTTCTCATCGGGGTTCTCAGTCTGGAGGACGAGGCCAGCGACGAGAGCAAGCGCCTCACCTGCCCGGTCTGCGATGCGGAGGTGGTGGGCAGGCAACAGCCGCGACGAGTGCGAGGGATTCGCAAGAGGCTGTAGCGCTGTCCCGAGCTCACCCTCACGTTGAGGGGTAATGGGACGGCCCCCCCGACGTGTACTGTCCTCGACGTCATCCCCCTGGAACTTCGCCTTCGTTGCCTCTGCCGGGCCGAGGTCAACTGCTCGGGCTCGCATGGTCTGGAGCGCCGCTTTGGGGCGGCAGGTCGACTTCGCTGCGCCTCCCCGTCCGCTGGAACAGGGCGAACAACAGGGCCAAAGACGGCACGAGAATCACACCCCCTGCCACCAGGCTCCACAGCAGCGCGGCGAGTGTCGCGGGAGGGGCGGCCGCTTCGAGAATGGTCAGGTGGCCGACGAGCATTTCGGGGTATTGCGCTGCCGCCCATCCCCAGATCACGGCAGCCACGGCCAGCGCTGCTGCCAACCGGGCGAGGGTGAAGCGCCGCTGCCACAGGAGCAACAGCGATGCGACTCCGCCTGCTGCGGAGGTCACGATGAGAGGCAGCGCTCGAGTGGTGAGCCCCTGAAAGAGGCGGGGCGCGTCCTGGGCCAGGATTGCGATTCCCGCCAGGGCGACTGCCCCGACCACGATGCCGCCGGCGAGGGCGCGACGCCGAAACAGGGAAGCGAGGTGCTCGTCTCCGGTTCGTTCAGCGTCGCGGGTCAGGTAGACGGCAGCCAGGTAGGCGGAGACGCCGACCGCCAGCGTGCCGCCGAGAAACGACGTGGGGTTTGTCCAGCTTCCGATGAGATCGCCGGCGGCGTTCCCGACCGGGACCCGGCCCGAGGCAACCGCGCCCGCAACCGTTCCGAGAAAGAAGGGGGTGAGGATCGAAGAGGTGGCGAAGGCGGCGCCGAATAGGCGCTGGAGCCCCACCTCGGGCATCTCCTTGCGAAAGGCGAACGCCGCTCCACGGGCGATGATGCCGAAGGCGGCCAGGGTGAACGGCACGATGAGGGTGGAGGCAACCGAGGCAAACGCGGTCGGAAAGGCGGTCCAAAGCACCACGAGCACGAAGATGAGCCAGACGTGGTTGGCTTCCCAGATCGGGCCGATGGAGTGGGCGATGAGGTCCCGCTGGGCTCGCCCGCGGTCCGCGCCGCCGGCCACGAAATCCCAAAAGCCGCCACCGAAGTCGGCCCCGCCGAGCAGCACGTAAGCGGTGAGCCCCAGCCACATCACGACCAAGATGACTTCCGCGGTGCTCACGGAACCACCTCCGTCGCTTTCTTGCCACGGCTGTTCTTGCGTCGCCCCCGGGGAGCGCCGCTCATGGGGAGGCTCCCTCATTCGCGTTTTCGCTCGTTTGTCCGCCCCCGAGCGGTTGGGCGGCCAGCCGGCGCAGGACGTAGAGACTGGCGGCAGTCAAGACCGTGTAGACGACGATGAGTGCGTAGTAGCCGAGACGCACGTTGGGAGCCCGGGTGACGGCTTCGTCCACCCGCATGAGTCCGTATACGATCCAGGGCTGGCGTCCCACCTCGGTCACGACCCAGCCGGCTTCGACTGCTGCGGGTGCGGCGAACCCGGCAAGCACGGCAGCTCGCAGGAACCACTTCGAGGCCGGGATGTCGCGTCGCCGCCACCACGACCAAGCGAACCACAGCGCCAGCCCGAGCAGGAAGAACCCGATCGCCACCATGAGCTGGAACGCCGAGCGTACGACCGCTACCGGCGGCCACTGGTCACGAGGAAACTCCGCGAGACCGGTGACGATCGCATCCGTGTCACCTTCGGCCAGCCACGACAGTCCGCCGGGGATCTCGATCGCGTAGCGCACCTCACCGTCGACCGGGAAACCCCCGATGCGCAGCGGAGCCTCGGCCTCGCTGTTGTACAACGCTTCGAGGGCAGCGAACTTGATGGGTTGGTAGTCCGCCAGGAAGCGCGCCGCCCAGTCCCCCACGACGATCTGCGGCAGAGTCAGGGCCGCAGCGAAAGCGAACGCAACCACGAAACCGCGGCGGTGGTAGACGCCGCCGCGCCCGCGCAGCAGCCCCCAGGCGTACACCGCGGCTACGGCAAACCCGGTCAGGATGTAGGCGGCCAGCAACATGTGGACGGTTTGAGGCGGGGTTGCGGGGTTGAGCATCGCCGCCCACGGGTCAACGCCGGTGACCTCTCCCGTGGACAGGTAGTGCTCCACATCGAAGCCGGCTGGCTGGTTCATCCACGCGTTGGCGGTCACGACGAACCAGGCCGACGCCGCACCCCCGATCGCCACGGGAATCAAGGTGGCGGCATGCCAACGTTGGGGCAGACGCCCCCAGCCGTAGAGATAGATGCCCAGGAAGACCGCCTCGAGGAAGAACGCGAAGGCTTCGATGGCGAAGGGCAGCCCGATCACCTCTCCGAAGGTGCTCATCAGCCCGGGCCACAGGATCCCCAACTCGAACGACAGGATGGTCCCTGATACGGCACCTATCGCGAACAGGACCGCAAGAGCCTTCGCCCAGCGCCGCGCCAGCAGACGATAGATCGGGTCTGCGGTCCGCAGTGCCCGCCACTCCGCGAAGCCCACCAACACCGGGAAGCCGACCCCCAAGCTGGCGAGGATGATGTGCCAGCCCAGCGACAAGGCCATCTGCTGGCGAGCGGCCCACAAGTCGGCGCTCACCACCGCCAGGAGTTCGATGTCAGTCAGAGTGGTTGCACCTCTTCGAACGTCAACTACGTCTGCCCCGGCACATCATGCTCGCTCCTGCCCCACTTTGGGAAATCCTTCACAAACCTTCCTGGAGAACGACCCGGGTGGTCAGCCGGTTCCCGTTGCCCGTCCCGGGCCGAGCCCGAGCAAGGAGGCCCCGTTGCGGGCTTCCATTCGAGGTCTTCGTCACAGCTCGTCCATCTCCAGCTGCTACCTTCAGCCCCCAAGCGGCCATTGCAGTGATCCCCGGACGCCTAGGAAGGATCGACCTACGCCACCCGAGGCCCCGTCCACGAGGACCGCCACCCTTGCCTTGAAGGAGTGGGGGTCGGTCGTGCACGCCCTGCTCGACGGTCGCCAGACGATCCTGCTGCGGAAGGGTGGTATACGCGAGCGGTCGTTCGCGGTCCGCGGGACCACCTTCGTTCTGTACCCGACCGTCGAGCACAGTCACCATCATCGGGTCCGCCCCCAGTACGCGGATCTCCTCGCCCGCGGGGCGGCGGACGTCGCCCACGACCGGCGCACATTGCGCTGTCGGGTGCAGCTGATCGAGGTGGTGACGGTGGCTCACCCCGACGGGCTGCGTGAACTGGGAGATCTGCACATCTACGGCGAGGAACACGTTGAAGAGAGGTTGGCCTTCCGGCCCCGCCATCCCCTGCACGTGCTAGTGGCTCAGGCGGCCGCACTCCGCCCGCCTGTCACGATTCGCACCGAAGAGGAGCACGGCGGCTGCAGCTCGTGGGTCGACCTCGCCCTTCACTGGGACGGGAACGCGGAGACTCCCGTGCTGACGCTGGCGGAACTCGACGCGGTTGCCCAGCGGGTGAGATCAGCCGTGTAGGCACCCCGGGAGCGGTCTTGTAGGAGCGGGTCTTACGCAGCAAAGCCCGCGACAAGATGGTCCAAGACCGGGGCGGGAAAAACCAGGGCGGGAGCGGTCTTGGCTTGTCCAGACCGCGGGCGGGAAAAACTACGCGTAGCCGTCGGGCACCGGTCTGAGCACCTCCATCGAGTACCTGCCCGCGATCTTGGACAGGGACTCGGGGGCGGAGTGGTCCTTCCGCGCATCGCTTCCGCGAGGTCGTCGAAATATCCCACCATGGCGGCAGGTGTGCAGAAGTTGAGCTTGCGACTGACCACGTTGCCTACCCTGAAACCGTGAGGCGTTCCGGTTGGGATGTAAATGAACGACCCGGCCGAACACACCACCTCTTCACGGCCCAGGAACATGAGGTACTCGCCTTCGAGCACATAGAAGGCTTCGGCGGCGTCGTGGTGGACGTGGAGAGGCGGACCTAACCCGGGCGGCTCCTCGGCTTCGAGCAGGGAGAACGCCTCGCCCGTTGCTTCGGGCGAGGCCTTGGCGGCCATGAGAAACCCTCCCAGATCGAATCCGCCTACCCTCGCCCGCTTGAAGAACGAGCGCCCCGCCTGTGTCCGCGCCCATGCACGCTCCTCCCTGTCATCCGGTCACTCCGCCCCAGCCCGGCCGCACCGGCGCCTGCCAGCCACCTCAAGGACGACGGATGGCCGCGATCACCTGCCGGGCGGTGTGCTCGCTCGCTGCCGCCACGAACCCGAGGTCTCGCCCCGCCTGATCCTCGCCGGGCCGCATCGGGAAGGGCCCCTCGCCAGATACCGCCACCACCACACCACCCGCCTCGAGGACGAGCAGGATTCCAGCCGCGACGTCCCATACATGGACCCCGGCGTGCATCGACGCCACCAACGCGCCTTGGGCGACCGACGCGAGGTGCAGGGACTCGCAGCCGAGCACGCGGGGCTTGAGTGGCTTTTCCAGCACATAGGAGCGTCCCAGCGCAGACGAAAGACCCAACAGGGCGTTCTCGACCCGGCCCGGCTCGCTCCAGTCGACGTCGCTCACGGCCAGGCGATCCCCTTGATGGAACGTCTCCTTGCCGGCGACCGCGCCTCGAGAGGCCACCGTCCGGTAGCGGGCATCCAGCGCCGGGGCATCCACCAGGCCGAGCACCGGCCGACCCTCGTAGGCCAGGCCGATCGAGATTGTCCAGTTGGGGTTGCCCTGCACGAAGTTGGTGGTGCCGTCGATGGGGTCGACCACCCAGCACCAGGCCCCGCCCTGGAACGCGGTGCCGAGCTCCTCAGAGACGACCTCGTGCTCGGGGAAGCGTTCGCCGAGGGCTTCGGCTATGCGTTCGTCAGCCTTCACGTCGGCGTCCGTCACCAACGTCCCGTCGTCCTTCACTTCCGCCTGCTGCCGCCCGAACCGGTCGAGCAGCCACGGGCGCAGGTCGTCTGCGAGCTCCTCGACGAACCGTAAGGCGGCATCGAGCACGGCCCACTCGGACGCCCCCAGCTGCGGGTTCTCCAACGCCGCCCCCGTCGGTCTGCGAGCCCGGCCGAACCTACCAGTGCGAAGGGGCTGCGGTTCCCGTCCACAGGCGAAGCCACAATCCCGGCGTACATGTCTCAGAGCGAACGTATGATCGGTTGCATGGAAGAGATCATGCGGGCGGGACTCTCGCCTGCGCGCTGTCGGTTTTCGCCCCCGCCACTGCCTCTGGATCGGAGGTTGTCGAGTTGGTTGAGGTGCTGGCCCGGGGGGAGAAGCTGTGCGCGGCGGCCCGGGCGAGGGCCGCGGCCCGCGTCGACGATGCGAGGCCCATCGCTTTAAGGGCCATCGTTCCGGGGCGCAGTGGCTGGCCAGAACCCTGGGCACCAGCCCAAAAGAGGCCGCCACTCGCCTAGAGACCGCCAAGGCAGTAGAGAGCCTTGCCGCCACCTATGAGGCGTTCGTCGCTGGGCGCATCTCGGAGGCACAGGTCGCTGAGGTGGCCAAGGCCGCAACGGTTGACCCGTCAGCCGAAGTTGGGCTGTTGGAAGTGGCTGAACATGCTGACTGGCGCAGTCTGAAAGACCAGGTCCGGCAGGTGCGTCTGAAACGTCGAGACATAACGCGAGGCCCTCCACGAGCGTCAACACCGGGCCCGCGAATTTGCGCACTGGGTCGACGACGAGGGCATGGTGGCGGGGCACTTTCGGCTTCCCCCCGAGCTGGGCGCCCCGCTGGTCAACCGTATCGACGCCCAGACCGACCGCGAATACCGCAGAGCCTGGCGGCAGGGAGGGCGTGAGTCGCGGGCCGCCTATGCAGCAGACGCCCTCGTCAAGCTGCTGTCCGGGCAAGGTGCTGGCAGCCCCTCGCGGGCCGACGTCGTCGTGGTGGTCGACCTCGAGGCCCTCCGTCGCGGCCATCCCCAAGACGGGGAGCGCTGCCACTTCCCCGGAGTGGGACCCCTGCCGGCCGACCTTGCCCGTCGGATGGCCTCAGACGCCTTCCTCAAGGCAGTAGTGGTGGACGGCTGTGAAATCAAGAAAGTCAAGCACTTCGGCCCGCCGCATCCCCGCCGAGGTTCGGACTGCCCTCGACCTGGGGAAGCCGCCCGAGTTGGACGGGGCGGTATGCGTGGAGGAGGGTTGCGGCCGCCGTGACGGCCTCGAGTGGGACACAAAGAACCGCTAGCCCGCCGCGGGCCCACCAACTACCGCAACCTCGAACCGCGCTGCCGCGCCCATCACCACGAAAAGTCCCAACGAGACCTCCAAGCAGGCCTGCTCTCCGGACCCGACCCCGCCTTGAGGACCGCCGCCGCCTGGCGGGAGGCGTCAGGCCAGCTGAGGGTGTATCTATGTCACCCGGCTCTTGGAAGGAAGGAGACCGCATGGATGCGATGACGCTGCTGGCCTCCCAGCACAGGACGGTGGAAAAGGCCTTCTCGCAGTTCGAGGAACTCGATCCCGACGCCAGCGCCCGAAGACTCTCTCTCGCTCGCGGCATCATCCGCAGCCTTTCGGTGCATGCCGCCCTCGAGGAGCAGGTCTTCTACCCTGGCGTGCGGCTGGCGGCACCGCGACTGGATGAGCAGATCCAGGCTGACCTCGATGAGCACCAGCGGGCCAAAGAGCTGTTGGCACGCTGGGAGACCCTACGGGCGGACGACCCCGAATTCGACGAGGTGTTAACCGAGATCCGCGCCTTGATCCTCGAGCATGTCGTCGACGAGGAGGAGCGACTTTTTCCTGCTGTCGCCGGTGAGGTGCCGGCTGTGATGGTCGCGCAGATGGCGCTTGCAATGCAGGCCCTCGCGTTCGTCTCACCGACACGGCCCCACCCCGAGGCCCCGAACCAGCCGCCGCTCAATCTGCTGGTCGGCCCGCTGGCCACTGCCTTCGACTACCTCAAGGATGTGGTGAAACGGTCGGGCGGCTCCATGACTCCCTGATATGCGGCCTGGTGTGGTATCACGGCCGCCTGGCGGACCGTGGTATCACGGCCGCAGGACGACTTTCACGCATTCGTCCTGCTTGTTCTTGAAGATGTCATAGCCATGGGGAGCATCTGCGAGCTCCATGCGATGTGTGATGATGTAGCTCGGATCGATCTCTCCCCTCTCGATGCGCCTGAGCAGCGGACGCATGTAGCGCTGGACGTGACACTGACCGGACCGGATCGTGAGCGAGCGGTTCACCACCGCTCCCATCGGGAACTTGTCCACGACCCCCCCGTAGACGCCCACCACGGAAACCGTGCCGCCGTTGCGGCAGCTCATGATCGCTTCCCGCAGCGCGTGTGATCTGCCGGTCTCCATCCGCGTGAGCTGCTTGGCCTTGTCATAGGCGTTGACCGGAGCAGAGGGATGGTGCGCCTCCATTCCGACCGCTTCTATACAGGCGTCAGGACCGCGTCCCGCGGTCAACTCCTGCAACGCTTCCAAGACGTCGCTCTCTTCGTAGTTCAGGGTCTCGGCGCCCGTGTTCTCGCGGGCCATGCGCAGGCGGGTCGGAAAACGGTCGATCGCGATCACTCGCTCGGCACCGAGGAGGAAGGCGCTTGCGATCGCAAATTGACCGACGGGGCCAGCGCCCCAAACCGCGATCACATCGCCGGGTTGGATGTCACAGAGTTCTGCACCCATGTAGCCGGTAGGCAGGATGTCCGAAAGGAACAGGACCTGCTCGTCTGAAAGGTCGCTGGTGATCTTCAGCAGCCCGACATCCGCAAACGGCACCCGTACGTATTCCGCCTGACCTCCGGCGTAGCCGCCGAGCATGTGCGAATAGCCGAAAATCCCTGCGGGCGAATGGCCCCATAGCTTCTCGGCGATGCCCGCATTCGGATTGGAGTTCTCGCACAATGAGTACAGCTCACGCACACAGGCGGTGCAGTTGCCGCAGGCGATGGGGAACGGGACGACGACACGGTCTCCCACCTGAAGGTCCCTCACGCCCGGGCCGACCTCGATCACCTCACCCATGAACTCGTGACCGAGAATGTCGCCCTTGCGCATGGTGGGGACATAGCCGTCATAGAGGTGCAGGTCGGAGCCGCAGATGGCGGTCGAAGTGACCCGCACGATGGCGTCGCGCTCGCCCAAGATCTTTGGCTCGGGCACCTGCCGCACCTCGACCCGCTTCGAACCCATCCAACAGTTCGCTTTCATCTTGCGGTCCCTCCACGATGTTGCCGCCACTCGGCTGCAGGCACGGGGCGCTCGGTGACCGTCGGGGTCAGGTCGGCGGCTGCGCCGGACCCTGTCTCCACTGCCGCTGGGTCCTGCTGCCGTCGGGACTGCCATCCGAGCGCACCACTTCGCCCGTCTCGAGCACCTGCTTGAAGCGGCGCAAGTCGTCCTTCGCCTGTTGCTCGGGATGCTCCCCGAAAATTTTTGCTACCGCGGCGCCGACCGCACCCGCCGGCGTGACGTATTCGAGGTCGAGGGCGACTTCGGTACCCCGCCCGCCGGGTGCTGGCGAGAAGCGCACCGCACCTGAATTGGTCACATCGGCGCCCTCCAAGGAACGCCACGCGATCCGTTCGTTCGGCACCTCCTCGACGATCTCCGCATCCCACTCGACGGTCCTACCCGCAGGTGCGCGCGCGACCCAGTGCCATCGCCCATCGTCGGTCTCCCTGACCGACTGGAGGTGGAACATGAACTGGGGGAGGTTCTCGAGATCCCGCCAGTGGCGATAGACCTCATCGGGAGGACGGTTGATCGTGATCGCCGTGCTGACCCGGGACGGCTCCTCGCCCCCAGCCTCGCTTGCGGCCGTCATCCGGGCGCTGACGATCAGATCGAGCAGCGTGACGCCAACCACCGCAGCCGTCACCTTTCCCACCCGGGAGCGGGTGCTGGCCGGAGACTGCATGGCCCTGCTCAGCAGTAGCAGGTGGATCGCGTCGCCGGCTACCCGCGCCCACAGCCACTCAGTCGGCCTGCGACGGCTCAGGATTCCAGCTCCGACTGCGAACTCCTGCAGGCCCACGCCTCGCATGACTGCTCGGGTCCGAGGGGTCGAGTCGAGGCCGACGAGCCGGTCCATTCCTCCGGGTAGCACAACCTGGGCTGCGCCCAGCGTCACACTGAACAACCCCAGGGCCCGTGCCAGCTGTTCGCCGATCCGATGATCATGCTGCTCTTCGGGGGTCGAGACCATCGCTGCGTCTCCCTGTGAGTTGTGGACACATGCACGGCTTCCGGGATCCGGCCCTCCCTCTGGGCTGCCGAGGTCGCGGCAACCATGGTCGTGTTCGCTCACCGTAGGGTGACCCACCTCGACGCCAAAGGACGAACGTCTGTATCAGCGCAGATGGTCATGCGTCACGAACGGTGCGATGTCATGTCCTACCGGACACGCAACCATCAGTCACGCTGATTACACTGCGTGTCAGAAAGTGGTACGCCCGTACCGGTGTGAAAGGGACTCAGGTGTGGCTGGTGATTCTTCTGCTTCTGCTGGCTCTGCTGCTCGGCGGCGTCGGATTGTTCGTCGAGGGGCTGAAGTGGGTGCTCATCATCGCGCTCGTCCTGTTCGTTCTGAGCGCGTTCACGGGCTTCCGACGGCGCCGCAGAGTGATGTGAACCTTCGCAGAGGGCTTGCGTCTGTTTGATCCACTGCCGCCGGTCGCAAAGATGCGACCGGCGGCCACCGCTGGTCGCGCGCGACCATAGGTCGCCCAGGCGTTGCCGCCTCACGGGGATGAAGGCCTGGTCGGGCCGGGACCCCATTTTGAAGAAGGCGGCCGGGCAGGCGGGTGTGCGCCGTCCGCCCATCGTCTGCGCTGCTCGGGTCAGAAGTTGGCCTGCTCCATCCCGGCCAGGATCGCGCTCGCACGTGGGGTCGTCGGGAGCGAGATCTCATGCCGCACCTCGACCGTGCGGAGGCTCACGCGTGACAAATGCTCGACAAGTTCTGTCGGTCGGACAGGCAAGGGGCAGTGACGGCATGCCGTCGTGCTACCACGATGGTGCGGGACAAGGAGCCGCGGATGAGTGCAGAGGTCCTCGAGTCATATGAGCGTTCCGTGGTCGACGAGGTGCAGCGGTGGGTGAACCGCGAACCCACCTGGAGTGACCAGCTTCTCGGGGGGATGTCGGATCGAAGCCGCGAGGTCCTGGACATCGTGCTGAGAACCGAGTGGGGACGGCGCACGCTGCGGATGGCGACGGAACGTGCCTTCGGAGCCTTGGAGGGTGTCGTACTGCGTGGCTTGGCCGACGAGGGGGAAGCCGCGCTGGTTCCCACGGATCCCCAGGAGCGGGAGGCGGTGCTGCGCCGCGCCGACGAGCGTGCCGGGGAACTACGCAGCCTCTACGTCGGGGCGCTGGCTGCCCAGGGGGCGCTGGTCGGGGCTGCGTCCCTCACGTGGGCACGCTCGGTCGCGGCGATCGTGGCGGACGTCGCCCTCGCGGTGCTGGTCACGCTGAGAGCTTCGGCGCACCATCTCGCCGTCTACGGCGTCGCGTCCTCCCAGCCCTCGGTGCTGCAGGCGTCGGTGGAGTTGGTTGCGGTGGCGACCGAATCGGACCCGGCCGTACGTAAGCAGCAGATCCTCGTGCTCAGCCGCGGCTTGCGGGAAAACCGGCAGGCGGGCGATCTCGACCGGGAACTACCCCGTGTCGTTATCCAGCAAACGAGCAGCCGGGCTGTGAAGGAGGCGGTGGAGCACACCGTCCGCCGGGTGATGGGCGGGCGCATGACCGGGCTGGTCCCGGTTCTGGGTGCGGCGGCCGGGGGGGCGGCCTCAGGATGGCTGGGCGCGCAGGTTTGCGACGCCGCCCGCCAGGTGGGTCGGGTGACGTTTCTGGCGCTGCACACACCGCTGCCAGTCAACGAAGTGCTCGGAATAGGTCCTGAGGTCGCCGCCACCTCGCGGACGGGCGTATTCCGCTGACGCCAGCTCGCACCTGCGATCTCCAGCTCCAACTGGCGAGTCGTCATCGCTCGGCCTGCTACGGCTGGACCCGGCCGACGTCCCGACGTCTCCAAGCGGCCAGCCACAGCAGGATGGACTGCTCCTAGCATGGACGGCCCTGCCGGCCGAAGCATAGAGAGGCGTTGCACATGGGAAACCACGAGCAGTGGCGGGAGCTCGGGCAGCAGCTCCGGGTCGATTCCGTGCGCTCGAGCGCAGCCGCGGACTCCGGTCACCCGACGTCTTCACTATCGGCAGCTGATCTCATGGCGGTGCTGGTGAGTAAGTACCTTCGCTATGACTTCGCCGACCCCGACAACCCCAACAACGATCGCCTGCTCTTCTCCAAAGGCCACGCCTCTCCCCTCCTGTATGCCATCTACAAGGCGGCCGGTGTCATCTCCGACGAAGACCTGCTCACCTATCGGACGGCCGGCAGTCCCCTCGAGGGGCATCCCACGCCTGCCCTGCCGTGGGTGGACGTCGCGACCGGCTCCCTGGGCCAGGGGCTGCCGATAGGCGTTGGACTGGCACTGGCTGGGAAACGGCTCGACCGCCTGCCCTATCGCATATGGGTGCTGTGCGGGGACAGTGAGATGACCGAGGGCTCCATATGGGAGGCGTTCGAACACGCCTCCTTCTCCGAGCTCGACAACCTGACCGCAATCATCGATGTGAACCGACTCGGGCAGCGCGGCGAGACGATGTACGGCTGGGACCTCGACCCCTACATCACGCGAGCCGAGGCCTTCGGATGGAACGCGATCGCGATCGACGGCCATGACTTCGATGCCATCGACCAGGCGTTCGACGAGGCGATCGAAACGCAGGGCCGGCCGACCGTCATCGTCGCCCGCACCGTGAAAGGCAAGGGCGTCAGTTCTGTGGAGGATCAGGAAGGGGCGCATGGCAAAGCGATTCCCGAACCGGAAGAGGCGATAGAAGAGCTGGGGGGACCTCGCGACGTCCGTGTGGAGGTGGCCAAGCCGAGCAACGGGCAGCCGCACACCTTCGAGATCGGCTCTCTGGAGCTCCCCCGATACGAGGTGGGCGACGAGGTGGCCACCCGAAACGCCTTCGGTGACGCGCTCACGGCACTCGGCAACGGTCGAGGCGACGTGGTCTCGCTCGATGCGGAAATCAGCGACTCGACCAGGGCCGAGTTTTTCAAGGAGGCACATCCTGAGCGGTTCTTCGAGATGTACATCGCCGAACAGCAGATGGTGGCCGCAGCCGTCGGTTTCCAGGTCCGAGGTTGGGTGCCGTTTGCCTCGACCTTCGCCGCCTTCCACACGCGGGCCTACGACTTCGTCCGCATGGCCGCGATAAGCCGCGCCAACCTCAAGCTGTGTGGCTCCCACGCCGGGGTTTCGATCGGTAAGGACGGACCGTCTCAGATGGGCTTGGAGGATCTCGCCGCGTTTCGGGCCGTACACGGAAGCGTCGTTCTGTACCCCTGCGATGCCAACCAGACGGCCCAGCTCGTGTCGCAGATGGCCGACCATCACGGCATCAGCTATCTGCGCATGACGCGGCCGGAGACACCGGTGATCTACGAGCCCGATGAGCGCTTCGAGATAGGAGGCAGCCGTGTCGTGCGCTCCTCCGATGACGACCAGGTGGCGATCATCGGGGCAGGCGTGACGGTGCACGAAGCGATCAGAGCCGCGCAGAATCTCGAGGAAGAGGGGATTGCGGCCCGAGTCATCGACCTCTATTCGGTCAAACCTGTCGATGCGGACACGCTGCATGCTGCGGCCGAGGCGACCAGCGGCCGGCTCATTACCGTCGAGGATCATTGGGCGGAAGGCGGCCTCGGTGATGCGGTGCTCGAGGTCTTCGGCGACAGCGACCTACGGCTGCGGATCGTGAAGCTTGCGGTTCGGGACATGCCGGGGTCGGGCGCACCGGAGGCTCTGCTGGATGCCGCTGGTATCGACGCCGCCCACATCGCTGAGGCCGCTCGAAGACTGGTGTCCTGAGCGGAGCCTCAGAGGCGGCTCTTTTCTTCCTGCGCCACGGGCACTGCGACGAGCGCAGGCGTGCCGATCTGGGAGTCCCCCGATCATTCCTTCGGCATGAGGATCCACAAGACGATGTAGGCGAGCTCACCGGCGCCGAACAGACCGAACAGCACGAACAGGAGGCGAACCGTCGTCCGGCTCCAACCGAAATGATCGGCGATACCCGCACAGACGCCCGCGATCACCCCCCCACGTCGTGGTCTCGTCAGTCTCAGAGCCGCCATCGCTTCCCTCCCGGCAGACCGCCGCAGCACCCGGAGCGCAACGGATCGTCTCACCCTACAAGGGCCCTCTCCAGTGCTGGCCAAGCCCATTGGCTGGGGCGCCACGCCCCCACAGAAGGAGCGCTGGCGCCGCGGAGACGATCGAGCAGCCCTTGTCGGCCTGATCACCCTTGGCCAGTGCCCCGACGATCGGCTGCCCTGCTCAGGAGCGGGAAGGCTCGGAGGTCGGCGCTTCGTGATGGTGATGGAAGTGACGCGTGACCGTTCTTGTCGGGGCCGGCACTGTCCGGTACTCGGTCACGGTCCTCGTCGGGCCCGGCACGGGGCGCTCTACGACTCGGATGACCTCCTTGGGGGGGACAACCTCGGCCTCAGTCGCCTGTGGAGACGGTGGCGGCACTGGCGGACCCTCGACATACTCGGTCTCGCGTTCGGTCCAGCTCGAGATGATCGTGACCTGCTCGGTAGGACCGGGCACCGGATAGCCGACCTCAGCCGGCCCACGGAAGGTCACCGACAAGCCCCACAGCATCCCAGCGGTCACAAAGGCGAGTCCGACCAGGCCGACGACGATCCATATGCCCCACCACTGCTGCCCCGGCCAAGAGATGGTCTCCTGCCCGTCGCTGAGGTTCATGGAGCTTTCGTCCTAGGTCCACCCTCCATGCTGGTTTTCGTCTTGGTGGGCGAGGTTCTTGAGGCTGACTCCCGCCAGATTCATTTCGAGGAAGGGGATTCAATCGGGTGGCGCAGGCCTCAGCGAAACGAGGTCGCGGTGAGCTAGGGGAGCCCCGCCGTTTTCACGGGCATGAACAGCGTGCCGAGGTGGGGGCCGTCGTTGGACGTATGGCCTTCTGACCCGCGACCCCATAAGCACAAAGACCGCCCTGAGGGCGGCCTTGCAAGCTTCTGATCTGGTTTCGTAGTAGCGGGGGCGGGATTTGAACCCGCGACCTCCGGGTTATGAGCCCGGCGAGCTGACCGACCTGCTCCACCCCGCGGTGACGCGGGGCACGGTACCGAGACGGTACCTCTCTCGCAACAAAGCCCTTTCGAGCTGGAGCACGACGCGGCCATGACTGGTCACAGGTCGGACCGGGACGACGAGGCGCCGTGGTGCGACACAAGAAAGAGACGCTCGGGTGGTTACCGCTCACACCCGCCCCGCCGCGATGGCGTCGACCAGCCCACGTGCGCTCGCACGAGACAGCTCGACCACATGCTCGAACCCCCGCCTGCCACCGTGATAGGGGTCGGGAACCTCCGCCCCCTCCGGGGCGCCAGCTTCGAATGACCGGAACAGACGCACCTTGCGCTCCGCCGCCTGGGATGGGGCCAGGGCCTGCAGTCTGCGCAGGTTGGCGCCGTCCATGGCGAGGATCAGGTCGTAGCGGTCGAAGTCCTCCTCGACCACCTGCCGGGCTCTCCCTTCGAGTTCCAGGCCGACAGCACGGGCAGCGGCCACCATACGGGGATCAGGTGAACGACCCAGATTCCAGTCACCCGTGCCCGCTGAGTCCACCTCGACTTCGACTCCGGCTGCGGCGGCGGCCTCGCGCACCGCTGCCTCCGCAGTCGGCGATCGGCAGATGTTGCCCAGACACACGAGCAGGACACGCACGACCGGCACGGTAGCGGAGCTCTCCACCCCACGCAGGGACGGGCTGCTCTCACCACGGGCTGTCAGCCGAAGCCCGCCGCCTCCGGAGAGGGTGAACGTCCCGGCGTGCTGGACGCGCCGGATCCAGGGGGCGGAGGGGTGACCCCGCGGGTCTGAGCGGCGCGCTGGAGCAGGACGCGCGCCTCCTCGATATTGCGCTGATAGCCGGCGAGATCCCCCTCCCGCAGGGCGGCTTCGGCTGCGCTGAACCGGTCGAGCGCTTGGCTGATGAGCTGATCCACAGACACGTCTGGCGAGGGCGGATCCCCACCCACATCTCCCGGCGGGGGTTGGGCTCCTGGTGCCCGTGGCCGGGGTGGAGGTGCCATACCCAGCAGCCTCGCAAGAACAGCGTCGAAGTTCTCGTCCATTACGACGCGGTCACCGAGTATGCCGACCACCTGACCGAGCTCGGGGATTCGGGCTTGGGGGTTTTCCAGGAACAGGGGCTCGAGGTACAGGATCGAGTCCTCGACCGGGATGATGATGAGATTGCCGCGGATGACTCTCGAGCCGCGCTGGTCCCGCAGGGTGATGTACTCGGATACGACCGGATCTTGCTCGATCGTCGCCTGAGCCTGGGCAGGTCCCAGGATGGCTTGGTCGCTCGGGAACTGCACGGTGTAGAGCTGACCGTAGTTGGCTGGGTCGGAGCGCGCGGCAAGCCAGGCGATCATGTTCGGCTTGCTGCGCGCCAAGTACGGCTGTATGAGAACAAACTCCTCGCTCGGCTGCCCTGGCAGGCGCATGAGCAGGTAATAGGGCTGCATCGGGCGATCCTGTGCCGCCGGGTTGTTGGCTTTGAAGGCGGCGTCGGGCGGGATGTCCCAGGCGTCAGCCTTGCTGTAGAAGGCAGGGGCATCGGGGATGTGGTAGGTCGTGAAGACATCAGCCTGGAGGGTGAACAGGTCTTCGGGATAGCGGAAGTGATCGACGAGTCCGGGCGGTGCCTCATCGACTGAGGCGAAGGGCTCCGGGAAGGCTCCCTGCCAGGCTTGCACGATCGGGTCGGTCGGATCGACGACGTAGAGCGTCACCGAACCGTCGTACGCGTCGACCACGGCCTTGACGCTGTTGCGGACGTAGTTGACGACCCCTTCGTTCGCGGGGAACTCCCGCCGTTCCGAATACGGGTAATAGGCGGATGTCGTGTAAGCGTCGACCACCCACGAGATGCGCCCGTCAAGCACCACCGGGTAGGGGTCGTTGTCGAGCACGAGAAACGGTGCGATCTGCCGCACGCGGTCGCGCACGCTGCGGTGGAGCAGGATGGCCGAGTCTCCGTCGATGAACTCCGATAGAACGAGGTTGGGGTCCCCGTAGCGCAGGGCGAAGGCCAATCGTCGCCCGACCCCTCCGATCGGCACTCCACCTTCGGATGCGTACTCCGTCATCTGCGGCGTCCCGGTTTCGCTGTCCTCGAAGTCGAGTTCCAGCTCGCTGGTTCGCACGAGTGAGTAGTCTTCGTGAACCTCGCCGTAGTACACGGCCGGCTGAGTGGGCACGAGGCTCTCGGCGTCGCCCCGAGGCGGGATGTCGCGAACGAGAAACACCGGCTGACCCTCGGGGCTCGACGTGTTCACGAGCGAGGAGACCACCCCGTAGCCATGGGTGTAGGTCACGTGCAGGTTCTGCCAAGTGCGGGCCCGCTCGAGCCCCTCGGTGTTGAGCTCGCGCGCCGCGATCATGACCTGCCGTAGCTCGCCGTCGACCATATAGCGATCGACGTCCACATCCTCGAAGTCGTAGTAGAGACGGATGGCCTGAAGCTGCTTGTACGTCGTCTCCAGAACGTCGGGATCCCACAGACGCACGTTCCTGAAGGTGCCAGCGTTCTCCTGCGCGTCCGGAGGAGCGAGGTCGTTCTGAACGCTGAAGCGGGTCCCCTCGACCGAATCCAGGCCGTAGGCCGACCGCGTCGCAACAAGGTTGCGTTCGATGAACGCCTGCTCACGGGGCAACTCCTGGGGAGCCACCCGGAGTCGCTGGATGACCTCCGGGTAGACCCCCTGCAGGATGATGCTGAAGAACACGAGCAGCGCGATCGCTACACCGGGTAGGAGCCAGCCCCGGCGGCGAATGTTGACGAGCACGAGCAGAATGGCCACGGCCGTGACCACGAGTAGGAGGTTGAGGGCCGGCAGTTCGGCGTGAATGTCGGTGTAGGACGCGCCCGTCACCTGTCCCCGCGGCGAGAAGTTCAGCTCGAAACGATCAAGCCAGTAGCCCCATCCCTGGGCTGCGAGAACGAGAGCGAGCAGAACCGACAGGTGGGCCCTCGCCTGGGGGGTGACCCGCTCACGCGGGGCCTCAGGCCGGATCGAACCGAGCAGGTAGTGGGCGGCCGCGGTGACGAGCAGCGTGAGGACGAGTGACGCGAACAGCCAGCCCTGAACAAAACCGAGCCAAGGGAGGTCGAAGACGTAGAAACCGACGTCCCGCTGGAACTGGGGGTCTGGCACGCCGAACGTGCCACCATGACGCCACAAGAGATACGAGTCCCACTGGGTCGCCACGGCCCCGCCGGCGCTGAACGCAAAGAGCAGCGCCACGCCGAGAATGAGCCAGGACACGTAGGGCTCGGCGAGTTGCCGGTAGCGCTCGATGACCGCTTCCCGAGGGGAGGCCGGCAGGACGATGGGTCTCAGACGCCGCGCGACGACGAGGTTCGCGCCGACGAGCGCGGCGAGCGCCAGCCCGAAGAGGATGCCCAGCCCGACCTGGCTGAACAAGATCTCCATGTAGATGGGCCGGTAGCCGACGGACTCGAACCACCACAGCTCGGTGAGGAAGACGGCGATGCGGGTCGCCGACAAGAACAGCGTCAGCGCGATGATCGCGATGACAAGTCCCAGTCGGCGACGCAGGACCTCGCCGACTGGTCTCAATCTGCCCCTCCAGCGGTCTTGGACAAGTCAAGACCGCTCTCCCGCCCCGTCAATCTGCCCCTCCAGCGGTCTTGGACAAGCCAAGACCGCTCTCCCGCCCCATCACCCGGGCGCGATTGTGCACGTGCACCCGGGATGTGCGGGCGGTACGTAGTCACCACTGGGAAACTGCTCGTCGAGGGCGACCGGGCCCTGCTCGGCGTTCAGCCTGCAGCGGTTCTCCGGACAGCGCTGCTCCTCGCCGACGACCCATACCCTGGACTCGACGCCGCTGGCCCGCCAGAGGTCCTGCAAGCCAAGTTCGTAGACACGCACGAGCGAGGCGTCCACTGCAGCTTCTGAAACCGGTCCCTTGAGGTCCCGGAAGATGCTGTCTACGCGCTCGATGAGCACGGAGGTCTCCTCTCCGGCCTCGATTCCCGCACGCAGCGTAGCCTCGAGTGAGGCGTCGATCTCGTAGGCGAGCGTGTCACGAAAGGCGCGGGCAGCGTCGTCGACGCGAGCCGGGTCGGCCGCGTCCTCGCGGCGTGGCACGCCAGCGAGGGTCGCACCGTCCCCAATCCCGGTCCGGTAGGCCTCGGCGAGGAACGCCTCGCCGATGCTGCCAAGCGGCGCCAGGTCATCGGCGAACGGTGGCAGCTCCGAGGGATCGACCCGCCCGTCGCTTCTGCGCAGCGCATCGACCACTCCGTTCTGTACGTCCTGCAACGTGCGCTTCAGGCGGCGCAGCATGCCCGGCCGGACCCCGGCGAGAGCCTGGTCGCGCAGCTCGTGTGAGGCCACCGCGGTCACGCCCGGCTCGGGCCGTCTCTCCCGCTCCGGCTGCACCTCCACGGTCTCCTCGAGCTGGGCGGTCTCGACGGCCACCCCGCCGCTGCTTGCCACGGCCTCCTCCGACATCGGAGGCGCCTCCGCATCTGCAGGCTGAGCGACTTCGACGTCCTCACTCGGAGCAGGACCTGCAGCGATCACCTCTGCCGATGCTCCCTGCCCCGCGGCAACGGCCTCGGTCGGTTCGACCACCGCCTCCGCAGGGGGTTCGGCAACCGGCGGGGACATCAGCGCGGTCGCCTCGTCGACGACGGCGACGCCGCCGCCCTCGGACTCGGCCGCGTCAGGGCCAGATCTGGAGGCTCCGCCACCCCCTGGCGCCTCGGCGGGCACTGCAGGGCCGGGTCCGGGAGCTTCGACGCTCGTCGACGCTTCGGCGGCGGCCAGCGCCGCGGCAGCTGCCTCCTCGAGAGGGCCGGACCGCAGCCGCACCACGGCCGCTTCCACCGACTGTACGGCGCCCTCAAGATCATCCGCGAGTCGCTGACGGGCCTCCTCCAGCTCGCGCACGATCTCGGCCACCTCCTCACGGTGGCGATTGGCTGTCACCACGGTGTCCTGCGCCCTGCGGTGGGCCTGGTCGAGCTCCTCACTGGCGGCACGACGGGCCTGGTCGAGCTCCTCGGCGGCGGTACGGCGTGCCTGCTGCAACTCCTGAGCGGCGGTGCGACGTGCGTGTTGAAGCTCCTCGGCAGCCGAACGTCGCGCGGTATCGAGCTCGTTCGTGGCCGTGTTTCGCGCGGCTTCGAGTTCCGACTGAGCCTCTTCTTCCGCGCGCTGGCGCAGTTGTGCCGCCGCTTCCTCCGCCGCGATGAGGATCCGGGTCGTCTCCTCCCCCAGCTGTCGGAACGCCTCACGCGGGTCGGCAGAGACCGTGGTCGTGCTTGCAGCCCGTGCGAGCTCGGATTCGAGCTCATCCACCCGGTCGAGCAGGGCCCGGTAGTCCTCTGCCACGCGACCGAGGAAGGTCGTCACCTCGTCGCGGTCGTAACCGCGGAGCGCGATGAGAAATTGTCGGGCGGCGATCTCCTCGGGAGTGAACACGGCTTCCTCGCTTTAACGGACGGCGGAGGAAGCATAGACGGAGAGTCCCCAGTCATGCGCGGATTGTGGTGGGAACATCGTCCTTATTGCACAGTTCAGACCGCCCGAACAGCCTATGTTTGCCACTTCCTGCGACCGAAACCCCCGCCCGGCACGCGTCCCGCTCCCCTCATCCCTTGTCGAGCCAGCGAGGAAGCTGATCACGCACAGTCACCCACCACAGAGCGGCGACGGCGCTCACCAGGAGGCCGGCTGCCACAACTGCCCAGAAGCGCGCGGAGCCCGAGGTCTCCCCCGCCTTCAGCGACGCTGCCGGCTCCTGGTCCGCTCCGGCCGAGTTACCAGCCTGCTGGGTGCCCGGCCGCACCGGTACGGCCCTCGGGCTGCTGGAAGAGCTGGGGGCAAGCGCATCAGCCGCCCGCGGGGGAACGAGCCCACTGCTGCCTTTCAGGCTCCCCCCACGTGGGCTAGGCAGGCCAAGCGCTGCGGCAACGTCGATGCGGCCATAGCCCGTTCGCACGTCCGGTCCGTAGCTGCCGGTGTCCAGGGCCGTTTGTCGCAGGCGTGACACGGCTGTGGCTGAGCCGTATCCCGCGGCACGCATCAACGCCATGGCACCACTGACGTGCGCCGCCGCGTACGAGGTCCCGTCGGACTTTCCGATCCTGTGCTTCACATGCGACCCGCATGGCGAGCACCAGGTGCTGACGATGTTCGTGCCGGGCGCCATCAATGCGTCCAAGCGACCGGCGTCCGAGAAGACGGCGCGCTGCTCGTGCTCATTCGTGGCGCCGACCAGCACGACCGGAGAGTCTGACGGGTAGTCGGTGAGGTCCGCGTTGTCATTGCCTGCCGCCGCTACGACCGCGACGCCTCGGCTCCACGCGTAGCGCACTGCCCGATCGAGTGAGGAGGTCAGCTCGCCGGAAGCTTCTGTGGCCCTCCACTCCTCCCGGTCGACCTCGAGTGAGAGGTTGACGACATGGGCGCCATGATCCACCGCCCAGCGGATTCCCTGCTCGACCGTCGAGTTGGGCCCGAGTGCCCGTGAGTTGAGCACGCGGACCGGCATGATCCTCGCACGTGGAGCCACCGAGGCCACACCCGTGCCATTCGACGCTCGGGCCGCCACGATGCCGGCAACCATGGTCCCGTGCCCGTGCTCGTCGGTGGGATCGTCGTCACCCTCGACGAAGTCGTATCCCAGCACAGTCCCGTCAGCGCGCCGGACGAGCGCACCTACGAGGTCGGGGTGGGTGAGGTCGACGCCACTGTCGACCACCGCAACCACGACTCCTTCGCCCTGGCTGACCGCCCATGCCTCGGGCGCACGGATGCGCTGGAGTGCCCACTGCTGCTCGAAGTGTGGATCACCCGGTGCGGGCCGTGCCGCGGCGAGGGCGAGCAGGCCAAGCACGGCGAGCAGCATCCTGGGCCCCAGGCTCACCACGCGCCGCATTCCCACCTCAATCGCTGGTTGGATGGTAGACCAGGCGACCCCGCGGGCTCGGGGCGGAAGACGGGAGGCGGGGTCCTGGGGGTCCCGGGACTGGACCCGAGTCAGCGGGAGATCTTCGCCATGTCGTGATCACGGCCCTCCGCGGGGGCGGAGGAAGGAGTGTTCTCCCAGGCTGGTACCGGGGCAGCGGACCGAGCGGAGCGGGGTCGCATGGCTTCGAGCGCGCGGTGGAACGAGTGGATAGAAGAGACCGGGTCACGCGCCTCGTGTCCTAGCCACCACGTCCACGCCAGCGCAACAGCGACGACAAGCATGAGTGGGACGAGCACGTACACCACAGGCATCACTCCAGCTGACGTCCGGGCAGTTCCCGGCAGCATCGAATTCGAAGGTAGCCCTGGCGGGGCAACGGGACAACCTTCCCCATCGGCCGGGCATGCGTCGTTATGGGGCAGAACTCCTGGTCAAGAGCCCGGCCAACGACTCGTGCCATCGACGAGATGCTCATGTTTCCAGATGGGAACTGCTGTTTTCACCACGTCGATGAGCATACGCGCCGCCTCGAGCGCTTCGTCGCGGTGAGGAGCCGAAGCTGCAACGACGACGCTGAGCTCACCTACGGCAAGCGAACCGATCCTGTGAGCGATGTATACGGCGCGCACACTGGGGAAGGCGCGGAGAACGTCTTCTCCTACCGCGCGCATGGCCGCAACGGCACGCTCCTCCCAGGCCTCGTACGTGATGCCGCAGACCGCGGCGCCCTCGTGGTGATTGCGCACGGAACCGGCAAACACCCCCACGCCGCCGCTCTCAGGATGGGCGACGGCCTCGTGGGCCTCGTCAAGGCCGATCTGCTCGCGGGTCAGCCGCACCCCGACCCGCTGCCCTTCACGAGGAAGAGCATGGGGAGGCGCATGCGTCGGCTGTTGAGGAGTGGTCAAGGCCTACTCCGAGGCTCACTTGCGGCGAGTCGTACGAGACTACACACCCACCTCTGCAGCGGCGTCCATTGGCGTGGGTGCGTCGGGCGGCCACCGCTCCTGCGGTCGGTCGGGTGCGACGGCCGCGAGCAGCACGAAAGGAATCGCCGCCACCGGACCCGTTGTCGTCGCACTCTCCGGCCACCAGGGCAGGATCGCCAGAAGCAGAGATGCGGACACCGCCGACAGACGTGTCGGTGACAGTGGGCGTCGCAAGGCGAGTGTCGCTGCGAGGAACAGCACGACGGCAACCGCCGCCGCGGCCGGTGCGACCCCGTTGTGGAGCGGGGCGACCACGGCGGACTGCCACAGATCGCCGAACGCCACGCGCGTGGGGACGATGGCGAAGACACTGGCAAGCATCGCCAGTCCGAATCCCACGATGAACCATCCGGCGGTGCGGATGCCCAGTCGCCGCAGCCACAGCGGTGTCACGACGAAGGGCCACAGGGAGACGCCGACCGCGATGCCCACCAGCAGCCCGGACAGGAACGCGAGGCGCCCCGAACGATGGCGACCGCCCCAAACCTCCACGAGGGCCCACCAGGAGGTGACTAGGGCAGCGGTGGCGAGCACGTGAGCTGGAGCATGCTGGTGAGCGAGCAGCAGGGGTGGGGACCAGGCGACGGCAGCCGCCGTGCACCGGGCGGTACCCACATAGCCCCAGCGGCGTCCGAGCCGGTCGGCGCCGATGACGATGATCGCCACGGCAGCGAGGCCCGCCAGCGCCGCGCCCACCCTCGGTCCGAGCAGAGACACGGCCCCGAGCAGCCAGACGAGGGGCCAGGCAAGCGGGCCACTTGCGACGGCGTCGATTCCCACCGGGGTCAGGGTCCCCTCGGCCCAGCGCTGCGCGACGTAGCCGAGCGCACCCGCGCTGTGGACGGCGGCCCCCGCGTGAAGCACGAAAGCGCCGATGAGCAGGGCGGTCGCTGCACCGGGACCCGTGCGCGGCTCCCATCGGAGCGGGCGGAAAACACCTGTCGCCGCGAGCAGAAGGGCCAACGCGATCCAACAACTGATCAGGATCGCGGCCCACGGCAGCCCTTCGCTCAGCCAGGCCGGAAGTTCGCCGGCCAACGTCCCAACCGGATGCAGGACCGCGAACGAACCGCCCACGCTGGCGATGGCGGCCAGCACGATCAGGGCGGCTGCGGTCCAGCCCAAGCGACCGACGGGGCGGAGCACGGCGAGAACGAGCAGCAGTCCGACAGCCCACGCCTCACGCACCTGAAGCAGCGGGAAAAGGTCGAAGAGTACGTGCACGCCGCTTCCGACGCTCAGGCGTCGCCGCGGCGAACCAGCTTGCGCAGGGCGACTCCGGCGAGGAGCCCCCCACCAAGCCCAGCCCCGAGCTTCACGTCACGTTTGCGGATGCGCACACCGCGGCGCATGGTCACGTGTCCCTTGTGGTCCTCGTACAGCTCGCGCAGCGCCTCTCGATTCGTGTGCCGCGGCCTCCATCCGGTCTCGACCAGCCGTTCTACGTTCATGACCCACGGGTGCATGATGTAGTGCAACGCCCCCGGCGGAGCCTGGGCGAACCCCAGGCGCCAAAGCTGATCAGCGACCGTGAGCGCGATCTCCTCCGGGATCTCGAGCGGCTTCTGACGGGTTATGTCGAGCATCTCTTCGAACGAGAGCCAGCCCTCGCAGGCCACGTTGTAGGGGCCGCGAAGGTCAGCGACAATGGCGTGCTCGAGGGCGTCCGTGACGTCTTCGACATGGCTGAACTGCCAGGGAGGCCGGTAACCCGTGACGGAGATGTAGCGGGGGAACTCGAGTAGCTGGCGGACCCAGGGATTGTCGATGTTCAAGCCGGCGATGACGCCAGGCCGCAGCACGGCCACCGCTACGTCATCGTGCTCGCTGGTCCAAGGCCACAACCAGCGCTCCACCTCGAGCTTGTGCTCGGCGTAGGGGAAATCGGGGTTTGCCCGGAGCGGACTGTCTTCGCTGAGGGGAAAGTCGTTGTCGGGGTGCGCCCCGTATGCCACCCCTGCGGAGGTGTAGACGATCTTGCTCGCTCCAGCCTTTGCGGCCGCGTCAAAGACGTTTTGTGTCCCCCGCACGTTGACGGCGTGCATGGCCCCGAGATCCCGGGGCTGGTCCATGATGAAGGCCAGATGGACCACGACCTCGCATCCCTCGAGGTGGCGGACAAGGCCCGCGTCGCGCACGTCGGCCATGCGCAGTTCGAGCCGCGGGTGGTGGTCCAGCCCTGCTGGCCTGGTGACGTCGAGCCCGACGACGCGTCCGACTTCCCCTCGCGCCTCCAGCCGATCGACGAGATGGCGTCCGAGGAGCCCCCCGACTCCGGTGATGGCCACGTCCACCTTCTTCGCCCTTCGTCCGATGGATGGAGCTTAGAGGGTGGGACACGACCGGAGCGGTCTCACAGGCCCAAGCCCGCTACTACGACCTCGCCGGCCAAATCAGGCCTAACCGCCTACGGCGCGGTCTTGCTGGCCCAAGCCGCTACTACGATCTCGCCGGTCAAATCAGGCCTAACCGCCTACGGCGCGGTCTTGCAGGCCAAGCTTCGCGGGCAGAGGCACCATCCGCCACGTGCACCTCGACCATGGCCCTGCAACACTGGAGGCATGGCGATCCCATTTTCTCTCGGTGATGAGCCTGGCCTGCCCGAAGAGCTCGCGAGGCTGCTGGAACAGCTTGGTGGGCCGAACATACTGCGCCAGATCCGGGTTGCAATGTCAGGTGGGGGTGGGCCTGTCGATTGGGAACTCGCCCGCCAGGTTGCGCTCCAACTAGCCGCCGAGGGGGATCGCCCTACAACTCCCGATGGGGTGCGCACAGCAGAGGAAGCTCGACGTCTGGCGGAGCACTGGCTCGACGAAGGCGGTCTGCCCGCACCTGCGGAGGCTGGCGCGCTCGTGGTCGCCAGCCGACAGACCTGGGTCAATGCAGCCCTCGACGGGCTTCGACCGCTCGTGGAGCCGGTCGCCGCGGCCTCGGTCCGGGAGCTCGGAGAACTGCTGACCGGTCAGCTTGGCCAGCTCGACGCCGCACCGGCCGATATCGGTCCGCTTCGGGCCCTGCTCGAGCCCATGGGCGGTGTGCTCATGGGTCTGCAGGCCGGTCAGGTCATCGGTCAGCTCGCTCGTCGCATGCTCGGCCAATTCGATCTCGGCATCCCGACCGCTGCCAGAACCAGCTCCTACCACATCTCCGTCAACGTCGAGGAGGCCTTCGCGGGCTACGGTCTCGACCCCACGGAGGTGGCAATAGCCCTCGCCCTCCATGAGGACGCCCACCGGCGTCAGTACCACGCTATGCCGTGGCTGTCCGGCCACCTCCACAGCCTGATGAGAGCATTCGCCGAGGGCATGCGCATAGACGCCGACGAGGTGCTCGAGGCGTCGCGGGAGATCATGGCCGGAGTCGACCCCAATGACCCCGATTCACTACGGGCCGCCATGGAGCGGGCCGGCCAGATCCGGCTGGAGCCGACGTCCGAGCAGCGACGGGTGCTCCAGCGCATCCAAGGACTGGTCTGTCTCCTGCAGGCCTGGGCGCGGCGGGAGGTGCGTGCGGCGGCGGCGCCCCGACTCCCGAATCTCGAGCGGATCGAGGAGGTACTGCGCCGGAGAAGAGCTGAACAAGGTCCCGGTGAACGGCTGTTGGCCACCCTGCTAGGACTGGACCTCAAGCCTGACGACGAATCCCTCGGGGACCGTTTCGTCGCCGCCGTCTACGAGTCTCGCGGTCCCGAGGGTCTGCGCCGTTCATTCGCCCATCCGGAGAACCTGCCGGACGCCGAGGAGCTAGCCAATCCGAGCCGGTGGCTCGCCCGCTCGTCCGAGAGTGAAGGAGTGCCCGACGACCCCGGCTCGCTCTTCCGCCTCGGAGACGCCCCCGTCGAGCCACGGGCCGAGGAACGACAGCCCAAGGACGACGACCCGAACTGAGGGAGGGGACACCCCCACCACCGCGCGTGCGGTCGCTCACTCCTCCGAGACGACCTCGTCGACATCGGACTGCAGGCCGCCGTACGCGACCCCTTCCAGGAAACCACGAGCACGCTCCGTCTGGGGATAAGCCGCGACGAGCGCCCAGAACTCAGGCGAGTGATCGGGCTGTTGCAGGTGGGCGAGCTCGTGAACGAGGACGTAGTCGAGGACGTAGCTCGGATAGCCGGCGAGGCGACCGCTGATACGGACGGTTCCGTTCTCCGGCGTGCACGAACCGTGCCGCCGCTGCATGCGTGACGACCACCGCACCTCCTGGGCTCGAATGCCGCCGAGGAAACGGTCGGCCAGGGAGTGGGCCCGGGCGGTTAGCTCCGCGTCCCCACCGGCAGCCGCCACGCGTGCTGCGCCGGTGACCCGTCCTACCAGGCGATCGACGAGTCGGCGCTCCTCGGCGATGGGGAGTCCCGCCGGCAACTGGACGACTACGACGCCGTCGCGGGAATGGGCGCTCGCCGTGCGCCTCCGCCGCCGGCTCCGGCGCAGCTCGAGCGGCGGCCTGCCGTCAGCGGCGGGCCAACGTTCGACCGTCACGTCCGAGGCATGCGCCCCCGGATGTCCTTCCGGCTGTCGCTTCGTCACGCGCCCCACCTTGAGGGCCCAGTTCCGCGCCTCTTTGGATGCTTGCGCTCGCTGCCCTATCCGAGCGACACGAGGCGAGCGTAACGTTGACGAGACACGAAACCGCGTTTGGCGCCGCAGCCCGCGCCCGGAGTTGTGGACATGGGCTGGTAGCCCTCGATCTCAGTGCGAGCAACGCGCAACGCTGCGCGGGTGGCCTCGAGAAACTCGACTCCACAGCCTGTGGATGACGTTCCAAAGGGAAACAGTGGTGGTCCGGGGCGCACCGCCCTGTCAGGGGCCGCGGGGGAAGCCGCATCCACATGCGAGCTGCTGCCTCCACAGGTGAATCCACAGAGAGTCCACGGGTCGTCCACGACTCGCGGAGTGGACCTGTGGACGACCGCCTTGAACCGTAGCGTCACCCGCGTACGGTCACTTCCCGAGGTCCCCAGCGGCCGAGCCGACGGTCCGGCGTCTCAAGGGGAAGGGGGCGCCGGCCCGGAGGCACCCGGTCGCTGGGGTCCTCGTGACCGTGCTTTCTGCGGCACATGGCGGGCGATGAGTACAGCGACGGACGGACTGCGGTCAGAGCACCTCAATGACTACCGGTACGACACCATGACCCTTCATACGGAGACGATCGGCAGCCGCCGAGGAAACGTCGACGATGCGACGCCCGCTGAATGGACCACGATCGTTCACGCGCACGACCACGCTGCGTCCGTTCAGCTGATTCGTGACGCGGATGCGCGTCCCGAACGGCAGGGAGGGGTGTGCGGCCGTGAGCTCCGACGGGTCGTAGACCTCGCCACTCGCGGTCTCGCGCCCGACGAAATCGGGCCCGTACCACGACGCGGGACCCCTGAACGACTGCTTCTTTCCTGGCGACGACTTGGTCTTCGGGGCCGCCGGCTTGGTCTCAGCCGCCGGCGTCTTCGCCGGTTCAGGTGCTGGTGCTTGCGCCCTGCGTTTCGCGAGATTGGGCCGCGGGGGTGTGCGCGGGGCACCTATGACCGGCGGGGGCGAAGCGACCGTGGCTGCTCGCCCCGGTTGGGCCCCAGCTCTTGACGTCGAACGCCGGACACCAGGACCCGCCACATGAGCGCCGGCGGAGAGCGCGGTGGTGAGGAGGACCATCAGTGTGGCCATTGTCACAGTCGCGGGTCGGGGGGAACCCCTTCGATGCCCTAGCAATACGTGCCTTCCATCTGGGTACATGGCAGCGCGCCGCAGTTATTGGCGGCGGATCGACGAGTGCCCCGGTCACCACCGACTCGTCGCCTGCCATCATGTCGGCGCGTACGGGAAAGTGCAAACTGCGATTAGCGCAGGATCTACCATAGCAAGCATTTCGGACAGGCCCAGGAGATCGGTGCGCCTCGGCGGGTAGGCTCCGCGACCCGGCAAGCGAAATGGAGGGCGCCGATGACTGATCGAGCGCCAGGTTCCCCCGCCCCGAACGCAGCAGGGGGCGGCAGTGACCAGTGGGCCGAGGGGACGAAGAGCGAAGCAGCACCGAAGGCGAGGACGGCCGGAACGCGGAGCGGGCCGGCAACGGGTACGCGCTCACAGCTGCGTCGGGCGCGCGCGGCGGCATTCTTCGACCTCGACCGCACACTCATCAGCGGGGCATCCGCCTTCGCGTTCGGCGTGGCGGCATGGCGCAAGGGCATGGTTCCCGCACGTGAACTCTTCCGCAACGCGACCGGTGCGCTCGTCTTCCGCCTGATCGGGGGCTCCGACGAACGATCCGAAGCGACCCGTGACCGTATCCTGCAGGCAGTCGCCGGCCAGCGGGTGGAAGATCTGGTCGCACTCGGAGACGAGGTGGTGCCAAGGCTGCTCGCCAAGGTGCGTCCGGAAGCGAGAAGCTTGCTCGACATGCATGCCGAGGCCGGTCGGGATCGTTACATCGTGTCGGCTTCGTCGCAGGAACTCATAAGCCGCCTCGCAGTCGAACTCGGGCTCGAGGGTGGGATCGGCACCCGTTCAGAGATCATCGACGGCCGCTACACGGGCGACCTGGACGGTCCCTTCGTGTACGGCGTCGGGAAGGCCGAGGCGGTCGAGAAGCTGGCTGCGGAACGAGGCTATGACCTGCGGTTGTCCTACGCCTACAGCGACTCGTCGAGCGACCTGCCGCTGCTCGAACTCGTCGGTCACCCCGTCGCGGTCAATCCCGACCGTGCCTTGGAGGCAATCGCTCACCAGCGGGGCTGGCCCACGGTCGAGTTCAGCCGCACAGCCAAGCGCGTCGTGAAGACAACGACGGCGGTGACAGGAGCGGCCGGCGTCGCGGTGGCCGGCTACCTGCTCGGGCGACGGCACGGTCGCGTCGGAGTGGAAGCGCAACAGGGGCGTCTCGTCAACTCCTACCAGTGAGGCCACTCGCTCCCTTCTCCCACAGCCCCCACCTGGTTGCCCTCGTCGCCCAGGCCGAGCGGCTCGCGGCGCTGGTGAGCCGCGTCCAGCCGCCCGAGCCGGCCCGATGGAACCCTTCAGCCGCCGAGACGAGCGAAACGGGACGCGGGCAGGTGGACGAGGTCGCGCGCATCGGGAATGAGCTGATGACCGAGGCGGCCATCGCATCGCTTCGACTCGACGGCTCTCCAATCGACCGGGTGCCCGATCTGGCAGCCGTGCGGGACGGGGCAGCTCCGGCTGCCGAGCGGGCCCTCGAGCAGCAGCCCGGTTCCTGGCTCGAGATCCTCCAACGGGGAAGAGTGCCCGACGAGGAGGTGCTGGCCAGGGAATACCTCGGCATGCGGGCAGGGCTGGCCGCCACCGACCTCGCGCAGGAGTTGCTCCTCAGCCCCCAACAAGCCCTCGTCGAGCTTCACCGGCGTCTGACCCTTCAGTTGCTCCATCCTGACCGTGCCGGGCGTACCCGCCAAAGCCGTCAGGTGGTTCACGACGCACGCGTGGGTCGCATGCTTTTCCATCCCGCCCAGCCGGAGCAGATCCCGTCCCAGATGGCTTCACTGGCGAGCTGGCTCGCAACCGCGGCCCCCCGGCACCATGGCCTCGTGGTAAGCGGGGTGGTCCACCACGAGCTGCTCGCTGCCCACCCCTACGAGGCGGCGAACGGACGTCTCGCCCGCACCGCCGCTCGTCTGCTGCTCCGGGTACGCGGCCTGGATCCCGGCGGTCTCGCCGCCGCGGAAGTAGCCTTGCTCGGCGACCCCCTGGGCTACTACGGCGAAATGTCTGCCACTGCCCGCAGGCGGGACCTGACGATCTGGCTCGAGCGATGGGGAGAAGCGGTTACGAGCGGGTTGCGCCTCGCCGCCCGCCGCCTGGGACTGCTCGACCTCGACGTGCCCCCCCGCGCAGAGATCTTTCTCGGGCGCTGGGAAAAACCGCGCTTCACAGTCTCCGATTACCAGGCCCAGATGGAAGTGGGACTCGAGCAGACCCGCGCGGATCTCGAGCGCATGCTCGGCGCCGGGCGCGTCGAGCGGGTCTTCGGCTCACGTGGTCTGCGCTTCTCCATCCTCGGCTGGGAGCCCCCCGAGTGAACCCTTCCCCAGGTCAGGCGGCGGTCAGCCGCGAGAAGGCGGCACGCAGCCGTTCGACGGATGCCGCCTCGTCGAACCCGAGCTCGGCGGCTGCGGCGGCGTAGGCGAACGCCGCCGCGTCGAGCTGCTCGCGACGGTCCACGACGAGCCGCCGTCCTGCCTGCGCGGCCACGACCGTGCCGTGTCGGCCGCGGGTCTGTACCAACGCGTCGCGTTCGAGTTCCCGGTAGGCCCGGGCCACCGTGCCAGCCGCAAGGTCAAGGTCGGCTGCGAGCTGGCGGATGGGGGGCAGGCGCGTGCCCGTGGGCAGACTCCCGACCGCGATGAGGGCAGCTACCTGGCGCCGTAGCTGCTCGTAGGGAGGCAGGTCCGACGCGGGGTTGATCTCGACGATCATGTTCCCACCGCCGGGCTGCGACGAACCGCCCGGGCATGGGTGGTGCCGTAGCCGAGCCAGATTCCGAGCCCGCCTCCGAACACGACGAGGCCCAGCAGAAGCAGCGTCCAGCGCAGCAACCGAAAGCCCGTTGACGCTCCCAACATCCAGAGCTCGTCCGCGACGAGGGTCATGACGAGCGTGAGCCCGACACCAGCGCAGGCGTGGACGGACGAGCCTCGGACGGCGTCGTCCGCGGTGACGAGATCGTCTGCCGCGAAGGGCTGAGGGCGGCGCACGATGAGCCTCTGCAGCCATTCGACCACGAGCACGATGCCCACTGCGGCGGCGGCCACGAGCCCGAAACGGGTGACGCTCGGACCCGACTGCAGTCGGGGCAGCAGGGGCAGGACCGCTGCAACCGGCACGAGCAGGACGTGGAGGGTCGCGAAGACACGCAATCCATTGCGAGCGAACGGGTCGAGGTAGTCGTCGACGCGACGGGGAACGAGGCTCGCTCGCCTGCTGCCAGGACTGCCGGGAAAATCTCCGGGTGGACGGCCGGGAAAATCTCCGTAGCGCGCCCGAGCGATGCTGAGCTCCGCCGCGAGTGCCCCCAGGAGGTAGCCGACGACGAGCGGCCACCAGACGCCCGCACTCGTCTCCTCGAGTAGCGTTCCTCGCCACGCCCAGGTCGTGGGGGTCAGGTCGTACACGATTCCAGGCAGCAGCCAGACGAGGAAACCCATGACGCCACCGAGAGTGCGGAAGCGACGCGTACGGCGCAGGTACGCGGGCACGAGCTCCGAGCTGCGAGCGGTGAGCCGCACGTCGCGCGCCTGGGCCCACCGCTCCACGGCGCTGGGGCTCGGCGGCATGAACGCACGCACGACGAGCAGCCCCACGACGACGGACACGACGCTGAGGAAGACGACCTCTCCCACCAGGGCCTCCTTGGCCAGCGAGTCGCAACAACGTATCACTACGTTGGTACAGATGGAAGCCTGGGCTCCGGGCCGCAGCGGTCACTAGCGTCCCCGCCATGCCCGTCCAAGGCCGGCGACGTGACCGGCGCGCTTGCCCGACGACAGGGGGAGGTGGCATGGAGTTCATGGAAGCGGTACGGCGGCGACGGATGGTGCGCGCCTACCGCGACGAGCCGGCCGACCTGGCCGTCGTCGAGCGGCTTTTGGACCTCGCCCGCCGTGCACCCAGCGCGGGTTTCTCGCAGGGCCAGCGCTTCGTAGTGGTCACGGAGGCGGCCCGGCGTGGCGACATAGCCCGCCTTGCGGGGGAGGAGCAGTATGTGAGGCGCGGCTTTCGGCCGTGGCTCACGCAGGCGCCGGTTCATGTCGTGGTTTGCGGTGACGAGGGCGCCTACCGGGCCCGTTACCGTGAGCCGGACAAGCTCGGCCCCGACGGCCGTCCCGATATCGACTGGCTCGTGCCCTACTGGCTCGTCGACGCGGGAGCCTCGCTCATGGTTCTCCTGCTCGGCGCGGTGGATGCGGGCCTGGCTGCGGGCTTCCTGGGCGTGCACCGGATACCCGGGCTGCGTGAGCTGCTCGGCATTCCCGCCGACGTGCACCCGATCGGCGTCGTGACCATCGGTCATCCTGACCCCGAGCGATCCTCTCCGTCAGGGTCCCGCGTCTGGCGCCCCTTGGACGAGGTCGTGTGGTGGGAACGGTGGGGGGGCGCCAGGCCGGACGGGGCCTAGGGCGGATGGGCGGAGGGACTGTATAGGCGCGGCCGCGAGGCGCTGGCCGTCGTGGCGACTCGGTGCCGCCGCTCAGATGGCACAAGGTCCGGTATCTACCCTGGCCTGGCGGTTGCGGGCCTCGTCGAGTCGTGGCACCACCGCGTCGGAGGTGATGGCGTAACCGATCTCCTCGTGGGCTGGCGAGCGCGAGAAGACGACTCCGAACACTGTGCCGCCTGGATCGACGAGGGGCCCCCCGGAGTTCCCCGGACGGATCAGTGCGCGCAACTGGTAGACACTCCGCCGGGCCAACCCTTGCGCGTAGATGTCGCGCCCAACCGCCTCGAGCTCACGCAGAACCACCGCCGGCTTGGCGTCGAGTGGTCCACCGGCCGGATAGCCGACGACCGCCCCTGACGCGCCCCGCCCCACTTCACCCGGTAGCAGAGGCAGCGGTGGGGCCGTGAGGCCGGAGACTCGCAGCACGGCAACGTCGAGTTGAGGATCGAACAGCACCGGAGTGGCCCTCGAACGCCTCCCACCCAGAATCACGTTGGGATCGTCAATTCCCGCCACCACGTGGGCGTTCGTGACGACGAGACCGGGTGCAGCAACGAAACCGGAGCCTTCCGAGATACCGCCGCAGCCTGTCCCCGAGATCTTGACGGTGGCGGCGGCGGCCCGGGCGAGAGCCGCACGGACCACGGGCTCGGGGGGGGCCGGCAACGGTCCGGTGGGTTGAGGCTCGAGGCCGGCGAACGCGGGCGGAAGGTTCTCGAGCCCGATCAGTGCTTGGACCCGGGCGAAGACCGCCGGTGCCGGGGGCAGGACGTCGTCGATCGTGCGCAGGATGACCGAACCCTGAATGGGGGCGGCAAGCTCACGTATCGGGGCCGTCACGAACATGCTCGCCACGAGCCAGCTCGACAGGAGCGCCGCGATGGCGGCCACGACCGCTCCGCCGGCTGCGTCGAGTTTTGCGAGCCGCAGGCTCCGCAATGCCCCCCACAGGCGGACCCCGATCTGGCGGCCGATCCCGCCCAGCAGGGCCGCACACAGGAAGACCACCGCAAGCGAGACGAAGAGCCGTATGACCTGGTCGGGGGTGAGCCGGGCGATGGTGGGAGCGAGCGCTGAACCGAGCGCCAGCCCGCCGACGACCCCCGCGAAGGACAGCACCTGGATCGCGGCCCCGAGCCAGACGCCGTGCACCGCCCAGGCGATGGTGATGACCACGAGCAGGAGGTCGACCCAGTTCACCGTGGTGTCCTTCCTGGGCTCGAGCGGACAGCGAGCGGACTAGCAGGCTCTTGAGGTGAGCAACGGTGAGGCGTGAGGGGCTGCTGCGTGACGGCGACGGGGGCAGGCGCGAGTGGTTGACCTCGTTGGAGGCGATTGGCATCAGGCCCTACCGCCGAAGCCAGGCCCGACAGAAATCGTGACGGTCTCCTGAAGCCATCTGCCACCCACGAGATGTGGAGGTGTGTGCGGGCGCGGGTCAGGCCCACGTAGAGAAGGCGGTTTTCCTCGGCGACGGACGAACGGGGATGGTGGACGTCGAAGCCGCAGCGCTCGTCGCGTGCGACGGCGCTGAGACCGGGGATGCGGCCCTCCTCGACAGAGACCACGAAGACGGCATCGAACTCGAGCCCCTTCGCCCGGTGGAGTGTAAGAAGGTTCACGCCTCCCCCGTCGGGGGCTTCGTCGAGGGAGGCCCGTCCCCGGAGTTCGGCGAGAAAGTCTCCCAGGGTGACGCTGGGGCTGGCTTCGTACGCCTCGCTGGCGAGTTCGACCAGGACCATGAGGTCGGCCCAGCGATCCCTGGCCAGGTCACCTTCCGGCTCTCTTTCCGACCAGCTCAGGTGGCTCCGGAGGATACGTGGCACGAGCCGGTCGAGACGCGCCGGCACCGGCATCGCGCCGTCCAGTGCTGAGCGTGGATCGTCCCCTCGCACCACCCCCTCGCGGTCCTGCTCGGCTCGCGTCAGCACGGTGAGGGCCTGGGTGATGTGAAGACGCCGGAAGAAGGGAAGGTCACCGCGGACCGCGAACGGAATGTGAGCCGTCCCGAAGGCCTCCTCCCAAGCCTCCGATTGTGCATTCGTACGGTAGAGGACGGCCATCTCCCGCCAAGTCACACCGGTCGCACGAAGGGCGTGACAGCGGGCGACAACCCGGCGGCGTTCCTCTCCGGCGTCGTCACATTCGACGAGAATCGGGCTGGGCCCGTCGCGTCGGACCGCCTCGAGCCGCTTGCCGGGTCGCCGCGACAGTGCTGCCACAGCGATGTCGAGCACAGGCTGGGTCGATCGGTAGTTTCGGCGCAGCCGCACCACGGTCGCGTTGCGATGGCGGGCGCGGAAGGCTGCCAGGTAATGGACGCTCGCACCGGCAAAGCCGTAGATGGCTTGGTCCTCGTCTCCGACGACGCATACGTCGTCGGATTCCCCCGTCCAGGCGCTCAGCAGGTCCCATTGCAGCCGGTTCACGTCCTGGAACTCGTCGACGGTGAAGTGGGTGTAACGGTTCCGAACCGCGGCTCTGACCTCTGGGACGTTTCGAACCAGCGCGGTACAGGTCGCAAGCATGTCCTCGAAGTCGAGCCTGCCCGCGACCGCCTTAGCGGTCTCGTAGGCGTGAAAGAGTTCCGCGAAGAGCCCCGCGACGAACCGGCGGCCTACGCCGCGTCGAAGTGGCCCTTCGTGGCTGCGCAGCGCCGCCTCGTAGGCATCGGTGTCGAGTACCCAGCGCGGGGCGGCCCCGTCGAGCAGTACGGTCGCGAGGTGGCCCGGGAGGCTCGGCCCCTCTGTGGAAGTGACTCCCGTACGATCAGAGGCTGAGTCTTCACCGGTGCCTGAAAGGCCTGCCCCGTGCGCCTTGACCCACTCGATTTCGCCGGCGAGGTCGGCAGGAGCGATGCCGGCGAGCGGCCCTCCCAGCCGTTGGATGATGGGGATGAGGACAGGCAGCTTTGACGGCAGCACGTCGGGTGCCCGGCTGCCGATGACCCGCGGCCAGAAGTAGGCGAGTTGACGGAGCGCCGCGCTGTGAAAGGTGGCGGCTCGTACCCCCCGCGGTCGGGTGGCCACGACATCGAGCCGGCGCAGCCGCACGAGCAGCTGAGCGGCAGCCTTCTCGGTGAAGGTGACGGCGACCACGCTCTCCGGGGCGACGACCCGGCGGGCGATGGCGTTCGCGATCCGCTCCGCGACGACCCGCGTCTTACCGCTTCCTGGTCCAGCGTCAACGAGGAGCGGGCCGCGTACCGTCTCGACGGCGCGGCGCTGCTCTGCGTCCAGCGCGAGGACGGTCATCTTCGGGAGGGTAGCAACAGGCGGCTATATCCCCGGCTGAAGGCGACAGCCCTCAGCTGGCGACGCGGGGCAGAGGCGGCTTGGCTCGCGCGGCCGGTCGCCCGAGTCAGGCAGGGGCCGGGGTGGAGTGGTCTCCAGAGGCGACCCGCTCGTGCCAGTCAGCCACCACGTCTACGAAGTCGTCCGGTGCCTCGATCATCGGCGCGTGCCCCACACCTCGGAAGATGTGCTGCTCCCAGTCGGGTCGGCGCTCCATGAGACCCTCGATGACGTGAGTCGCGACGAGTTTGTCCGCATCTCCCCACAGCAGCAGGCATGGAGCCTCGATGCCGTCCACCGCCTCGTTCAGCTCCGTCGCCTCGGCGATCATGGCGACGAGGGAACTCGCCGCCTCGCACAGCGCTGACCGTCGCCACCCTTCGGCCTTGGCCCGCTCGACGTTCTCCACGAGGACCCGCCGATACGGCTCCCGTAGGCGGGCCGTCTCGCTGAGGACGGACGCAAGCGACTCGTCGACGAGCTCCTCGGCACTCTTCGCGCGGAAACCAAGCTCGACGAAGAGCCGTCCGAAGCCGGGCAGCGCGGCTGGCAGGATACGCGCCAGGACGGGCCGACCCAGTTTGAACATCTCACGCCGGGGTGGCGGGAGCGCCGGGTTGACGAGCACGAGACGCTCGACGCGATGCGGCTCGCGGCTGGCAACGAGCGTGGCGATGAGACCGCCCATCGAGTTGCCGTAGAGGACGACTCTTTCCCAGCCGAGGGCGTCGAGCAAAGCTGGCAGGAAGCCTGCGTTGGCTCGTACCCGCGCGGAACCCCCCTCGGGGACGGGCGTATCGCCGAAGCCGGGCAGGTCGACGGCGAGGGTCTCCCCGAATCGGCTCAGCGGTGACAGGACGTCGAGCCAGTTGCGCGCCGCTCCACCCAAGCCATGGACGAACATCTGAGGAATGGATGAGTCACGTCCAGCTGTGGGATCAGGACCATGACGTAAGACCCGCACCGGTCGTCCAAGCACGGAGATGGTCTCGGCCCGCACCCCCTCCCAGGCGGAATCGCGTGTTCCCCAGTACACCAGGTCGCTGTAGGGATCGGTCATCCCGTTCTCCGCTCGTCTCGAGCTGGACCACCGCCATCTGGGCTGTCCGGCCGTCCACCCGGGACCTCGCCGCCCTCCGGACTGCTCGTGCGCCGGAGCAGTGAACGCAGTCCGTCGGGCTCGGTCACCGGCCGCTCACAGGCAAGTTCCCGGCACACGTACGCCGCAGGACGGCCGTCGACTGGCCCTCGTCCGAAGAGGAGGGGCACCAAGCGGCTGGCTTCGTCATCCGGAGCCGAGACGGCCAGGACTGATCCTGGAAGGGGTCGCGACCAGACCTCCTGTACGAGCAGCTCCCGATCGTGGCCGGGCTCTCCGACGATCGCCACTTCCGGCGGTCCGGCGAGCACCTGCTCGACGACGCGTAGCAGCCACCCGTAACCGGTCGGGGCACGCTCCGCGTCACTCTGGAACAGGCTGACGATCTCTTCGGCGAGCTGTTGCCACGACACATCGCCGGTATAGGCGCCCAGCCGTACCGCGACTTCCGCCATGACGCTGTTACCCGATGGTACGGCATTGTCCCAGGTGTCTTTCGGGCGCGTGTAGAGCTCCTGCGCATCGTGCGAGGTGGTGAAGAATCCCCCGCCTTCGTCGTCGTGGAAGCGGTCACGCGCCTCGTCCGCCCACCAGCGTGCAAGCTCGAACCAGCGCACCTCGCCGGTCGCCGCGAAGAGGTCGAGGCTTGCCACGGCAAGGAGCGCGACGTCCTCGAGGAAAGCGGGCACGGTAGTCCGACCGTCCTTCCAGACATGATGGAGGCGACCGTTGTTCCCCTGCGGCGCCACGAGCTGGTCGTGGAGAAAGTCGGCGGTTGTTGCCGCGGCGTCGACGTACTCCGGGAGGCCGAGATACATGCCACTCAGAGCGAGACCGCGTACGGCGAGCGCATTCCATGAGGTCAGTACCTTGTCGTCCAGGCCGGGACGGACGCGTGACTCGCGCCGCTCGTACAGGGCGGCGCGAACCTGACCGAGCTCAGCCGTGAACGCCTCCAGGTCGAGGCCCCGCTCGCTGCAGAAGCGGTGCCGGTCCCTCGGTTCGTGCAGGATGTTCTTTCCCTCCCAGTTCCCGTGCTGGCTGACAGCGAAGAAGGCCGCGAAGCGATCGACGTCTGCGCCAACCGAGCGGACCACCTGAACGAACTCGTCATACGACCAGACGAAGAACTTGCCCTCTTCCCCCTCCGAGTCGGCGTCGGTTGCGCTGAAGAAACCGCCGGAGGGGTGGCGCAGTTCACGCAGCAGATAGTCGAGAGTGGAGCGGGCCACCCGCTCGAAGCGCGCGTCTCCGGTTACCGCGAAGGCCTTCGCGTAGACGGGAGCAAGCAGCGCATTGTCATAGAGCATCTTCTCGAAGTGGGGCACGAGCCAGTGAGAGTCGGTCGAGTAACGATGAAAGCCGCCCCCCACCTGGTCGCGGAGCCCCCCACGCGCCATGAGGTCAAGGGACTGCGTGACGCATGCGAGCAACTCCTCCTGAGAGTCGCCGGTGCGGAGGTAACGCTCGAGTAGCCACTCGAGCGTCATCGCCTGGGGAAACTTCGGCGCCTGACCGAAACCTCCGAAGCGGCGGTCCCATGCGCGTAGAGCGAGGTCGGCAGCGCGGTCAGCGACACCGAGGTCGGCTCCGCCAGCCGCCATGGGGACGGTACGCTCCGAGATCGCGGCGGCAATACGCCCCGCTGAGGACGTAACCTCCTGCCGCCGCTCCCGCCAGGCCTGGGATACCGACTCGAGCACCCGCCCGAAGCCGGGCAGGCCGAGCCGGTCCTCCTTCGGCCAGTAAGTTCCCCCGTAGAAGGGACGACCGTCGGGTGTGAGGAAGACCGACATGGGCCAGCCCCCCCGCCCGGTAAGCGCCGTCACCGCGTCCATGTAGACGCTGTCGACGTCCGGCCGCTCCTCTCGATCCACCTTCACGGGCAGGAATTGCTCGTTGAGAATCCGCGCAACCTCTTCGTCCTCGAACGACTCATGCGCCATGACGTGGCACCAGTGACAGGAGGAGTAGCCGACGGAGAGGAAAATCGGTACGTCGCGGCGCTGCGCCTCCTGGAACACCTCCTCGCTCCAGGGCCACCAGTCAACTGGGTTGTCCTGATGCTGCAGGAGATAGGGGCTCGTCTCACCGGCAAGGCGGTTCGGCATCGGGCCCTCCTAGAGACCGACGGCGCCTCCACCGTAGGCGAAGCGGCGGCGCGGCGTTGCCTACCCCTTCGCTTCTGGGCAGCTTGGCCCGTTCGATTACTGACGGTGGTGGTATACGTTTCGCGCCAGCGTTCGAAGGAACCCTCATGGGGGAAGAGGTCGAGCTGGTCAGGTTCACCCCTGAGCATCGCCAACGCTACCGCGAGAAGGTCAGACGCTGCGTCGAAGTCCTGCGGCACATGGTCGAGCAGGACCGCTTCGAACCACACCGCGATCGCATCGGGCTCGAACTCGAGATCTATCTCGTCGACCGCGACGGCACCCCGATGATGATCAATACCGAGGTGCTGAGCCGGATCGAGTCCGCCGCCTTCCAGACGGAACTGGCCCAGTTCAACATCGAGTTCAACCTCCCCCCCCACGAGGTCGAGGCCAGGGTTTTTCGCACCCTCGAGGACGAACTCAACGGCTGTCTCGGCCATGCTCTGAAACGGGCGGCGGAGCTCCATGCTCGCATCGTCATCGTCGGGATCCTCCCCACCTTGCGCGACCTGCACGTCACACAAGAGAACCTCACGCGCAATCCTCGCTATCAGCTGCTGAACGAGCAGATCCTCGCCGCTCGCGGTGAGAACCTCCAGATCGACATCGCGGGCGCAGAGCGACTCACGCTGTCGGCAAGCTCGATAGCCCTCGAGTCAGCGTCGACCTCCATGCAGCTCCACATGCAAGTCGGACCGCACTGGTTCGCTCGCTACTGGAACGCTGCCGCGGCCATCTCGGCTCCTCTGCTCGCGGTGGGGTGCAACTCGCCCTTTCTGCTGGGCCGGCAGTTGTGGCACGAGACCCGTATCGCCCTGTTCGAACAGTCGACCGACACTCGAACGGCGGAGCTTGCGGCCCAGGGCGTCCGGCCCAGGGTCTGGTTCGGGGAGCGCTGGATCGACGGAGTCGTCGACCTCTTCGAGGAGAACGCGCGCTACTTTCCGGCCCTACTGCCGATCATCGACGACGAAGACCCTTTCGAAGTGCTCGAACGGGACGGCACGCCCCGGCTCCGGGAACTGACCCTGCTGAACGGCACGATCTGGCGCTGGAATCGCCCGGTCTACGCAGTTGCAAACGGACAGGCGCACCTTCGCCTCGAAAACCGGGTCCTGCCGGCCGGCCCATCAGTCGTCGACGCCATAGCCAACGCGGTCTTCTATTACGGTCTGCTGCGCTCGGTCGCCGCCGAGGAGGCCCCGATCAGTGAGCGGCTCTCGTTCAACGTCGCGAGCGACAATTTCTTCGCTGCGGCCCGTGACGGGATCCTTGCCGAACTGCTCTGGCCGGGCCGCGAGCCTCTCCCAGCCTCCGAACTCGTGCTCCGCCACCTCCTGCCTCTCGCCCACGACGGGCTGGAGGGCTGGAACATCGATGAGCTCGACCGTGCTCATTACCTCGGGATCATCGAGGGACGGTGCCTGTCCCGACGCACCGGAGCCAGCTGGCAGGTGGCTACCTTCCGACACTTGCACGAGCGGTGCGGGCTCGCCCGACACGACGCACTGCTGGAGATGACCCGCCGCTACCTCGAGCTCATGGAGGCGAACGAACCCGTCCATACCTGGCCTTTGGACTAAGAGCCGCTCACGTCTTCGAGCATGTCAACCCCCGAGTCCAGCGAAAAGATCGTCCTCGACGTCCGTCGTCGGCACGTCCGACCGCAACCGGGTGAAGCACTCCCAGGGAAAGAGCTCCCGCTCGAGGTCCCGCGGCCAACCGAACCACAGCCCGCTGGGGTCCACCTGGGTGACGTGGCGGCGCAATGCCTCGTCACGACGATCGAACCAGTCGTCGACCCGAACGCGGGCGTCACACGGCCACGGCTCACGCCGAGCATGGCGCTCCATCCAGCCCTCGAACGGACTGTCCTCGCCTCGAGCGACGAGTGCCTCGTGCAACGTGAGCACGCGCTCGTGGGGAAACGCGTGGCAGACATACACCTTCGGCACCCGCCATGGCTCACCAGCGGCCTCGCTCGCCGGGTCCTCGGCAAGTTCGAGCGCCCGGATCGTTACTTCGTGGACCATGATGTGGTCGGGATGGGGGTAGCCCCCGTCGGGGGGATAGGTCACCACGACGTGGGGGCGCTCCTTACGCAGCACCTCGGCGAGAGCACGCGCGGGAACGTCAATAGGCTGACGAGCAAAGGAGTCGGGGGGTATGCCGGACGGATCGTCGTGAAATCCCGAGTCCACGAAGCCGAGGTCGTAGCGGGCCGTGAAGCCGAGCACCTCACAGGCGGCCTCGAGCTCGCGGCGGCGAGTGGCGCTCATCTCCGAGGGATCGACGGGAGGACAGGTCGGGTTCAACACCTCCCCAGCCTCCCCCCCCGTGCAGGTAACGAGTGCCACCTGGGCCCCTTCGTCCGCGTACCGCGCCGCGGTGGCAGCGGCCTTCGACGATTCGTCGTCGGGATGCGCGTGCACGAACACGATGCGGCGTTCCAATCAGGCCCTCCCCCCTCCCTCGCGGTCCTGCCGGCCCAAGACCGCCATTACGGCCTCTCCGCCAAGAACACCGCCCCCTCGTACGACGTCAGACACCTTCCTTCTCCGCCTCCCCCTCCAAATCGTCCAGGGCCTGCGGCCCTTCCCGGTCGATCTCAACGGCCCTCCCGGGCTTGTTGCCCTGTCGGTTGCGGCCGGCGTCCCCCACATCACTCGACCCACCCGCCGGCCTGCGCACCGCATCCCCCACATCACCCGACCCACCCGCCGGCCTGCGCCCGGCGTCCCCCACATCACCCGACCCACCCGCCGGCCTACGGCCGGCGTCCCCCACATCACCCGACCCGCCCGCCGGCCTACGGCCGGCGTCCCGGCGCTGCGCCCACGCCTCTCGTAGGCGGGCCCCGCCAGGGTCGGCCTCGAGTGCGCGCACGTAGGACTCGAGCTCAGCGAATGCGGAAACAACCTGCTCGCTGCGACCACGGAGCCGCACGCGCATGGGCATGCCGGGATACGAGCCGATCTTCAGGGACGGGTAGCGCGCCGCGAGCCGCGCGAAGCAAGAGTTGAGCACCGACTCGGGGAAATCGTGCACGAGCTCGGAGACCGTCTGTGGCTGTCCCCGGCCCGTCAGGATGTCAGGCTCGACGACTCGGGTGACGATCGCCCGTAGTTCCGATGGGACGCCGGGGAGGATGAGGACCGTGGCGCCCCCGATGTCGTCCATGCCACCATCGAAGTCGAGTCGCACGCCCGGCGCCCAGCCGCTGCTCCGGCGTAGCAGCTGAGAGCCAGCAGGTATGCGGGCCATGCGCATCATGTGGTCGACGAAGTCCTCGTCGACTTCCAGCCCCAGTTGTCGAGTCCACTCCACCGCCCCCTCGATGCGGGCGGCGATCTCAGTGGCCACGACGAGCGGGCGTCCCAGGCTGGCGGCAATCGCTTCGTAGGTGAGGTCGTCGAGAGTCGAACCGATTCCCCCCGTGGTGACGACAAGCCGGGGTCGGGTTCGAGCAAGCTCGGTCTGGAGTGCATCGTCGATCTCGGCCGCGTCGTCGGGGACGGTGACGACGCGGGTCAGGGGTATTCCATGCGCCTGAAGCCGGGACGCAAGCCAGCCGGAGTTCGTGTCCTGCACGAAGCCGCCGAGGATCTCGTCCCCGATGACGATGATGGAGGCTGCCAGCGGGCGTTCGGCCATGGGCCGAGGATAGCTGGGCGGATTACGTCCGCCCGCGCCACACCCCCTCGCCGCTACGGCTGGTGGCGCCGCACCTCGGCTTCCTTCTCGCGCGCTTCCTCGCGGGCCCGCTCGGCCTCAGCTTCCTTCTGAGCGGCCTCTTCGCGCTTCGCGGCCATCTCCTGCTCGGCCCGACCCTCCTCGCGCAGCTCCGGGTCGCCGGTGACGGTGCCCGTGACCTCCTTCGTCTTTCCCTTCACCTGCTCGGCGGCCCGCTCCAGAGGATTGCCCGACCCAGTGCTCTCGCTCATCGAGAACCCCTTTCTTTCGAGTCGCATCGTGCGGTGTCTGAGCCCACGGTACTGATCGCTGTACCGCCGTCACCCGTCCAGGGGGCCGGAGGGCGCTTTCCGGCCCACCGGCATTCCACGAGTGGACTACATCCGGTTCCGGTGCCGGCTCGGGCGTGCCAAGACCGGCTGGTCGGGAACCGGCGGAGGGCTTCGGCCTGCCCAAGGCTGCGCCGGAGGCGGGAGGGCCCTCTGATAACGTGCCCCGCCATGTGGGCAAACCCGGAGGAAGCACGCAGCGACTTCATTCTTGCTGCCGCCGCTGCGATTCTCGGCCCCCTCCTGCTCCGTCTCCTCGCACCCTTCGGACTCGAAGGACTGCAGAGCTGGGGACCGATCGGCGGGGTGGTGTTCGGCCTCCTCGTATTTGCGTTCTCCGGCCTCGTACCACTCCTGCTTGCCCGTTATCGCGGCGAGGGCCTGGCCGCATTCGGGCTCGATACCCCGCGTCGGGCGCTGTCGGCAGGGGTGGTGGTCGCGGCGCCGCTCGTCGTGGTTGGGGCCGTGGAATTGTGGGCGATCAGCCGCAGCCTCCCTCGTGCACTCGGCGGGGTCTTCGCCGACCCTTCGATACTCCTGTTCCTCGCGCTCGGCGCGTTTGTGGGCAGCACCCTGCTCTTCACCTTTCTCACGGTGAAGGCGCGCGATGGATTCGCACGCACCGAGCTGGCCCAGCTCCAGGTGCTGCGAACATTCGGGCTCGCTGCTGCCGGGGCCAGCCTGATCGTGGGCCTTCTGCTTCTCCCGACCGGGGAACCCGCCCCCTGGTGGGGGTCGTTACTCGAACCACTCGCACTGGCCGCTGCGGTGCTCCTCGCCGACCGGCTCGTCCAGCCGCGGGTGACGACGAGCCGCGCCACGATCCTCGGCCCCACGATCGTTGCCCTGCTCTTGCAGGTCGAGCTGTTCGGCGGCGCCTTCCTCAGGTCGCTACGGGAAGGTCTGCTTGCAGCCGGCCTTGTCGTCGTCCTGGCCGTGCTCGTCGAGACGCGCCAAGCGGCCTGGGCGGTCGTACCACTCCTCGCGGCTGCCTCGTTCTACGCCGTATCGTTCCGGCCGGTGCTCTAGCTGTCACCTGCAGCGCTCCAGCCGTCGACTCGCAGCACGGTCGAGACGGCGGCGCGCGGCTGCTCCCGGACCTACCGGGGGTCGCTCGCCGCTCTGCTCGGGCTACTGGGCGCCAAGCTCGTCTCTGCCTCGTCCGATCCCGGTTCCGAGCCTGAAGCCAGGCGCTTGTACAGCTCGATCATGTGGGCATGCTTGGCCCGCTTCGCCTGGTCGCGGACCCCCAGCCCCGCGGCGGGTGCGAGAACCAGAATCCCGATCTTGCCCGCATGGAGGTTGTGGTGCATGTCGTAGGCGGCTTGCCCTGCCTCCTCGAGCGGGTAGGTCTTCGACAAGATGGGGTGGATCATGCCGCGATCCACGAGCCTGACCGCCTGCCACGCCTCCGCATAATTGGCGAAGTGGGCGCCGAGGATGCGCTTGAGGTTCATCCACAGGTAGCGGTTGTCGTACTCGTGCATGTAGCCGGTGGTTGAGGCGCACGTCACAATGGTGCCCCCCCGCTTCGCCACGAACACCGAGGCGCCAAAGGTCTGGCGCCCGACGTGTTCGAAGACGATGTCAGGGTCGTCACCGACAAGCTCGCGTATGCGACGACCGAAACGACGATACTCGCCGTAGTCCTGTTCGCCGTCCTTCCAGAACTGGTAGCCCTCTGCCTTGCGGTCGATGACGGCTTCCACGCCGACGTCCGCTAAAAGCTTCACCTTGTCCGCACTCGAAACAACGCAAACCGGTATGCCGCCTCCGTTCATCACGAACTGGCTGGCGAAACCGCCGAGTCCGCCGGCCGCGCCCCATATGAGCACGACGTCACCCTGCTTCATTCGGGCCTCGTTCTGGCCTACGAGCATGCGGTAGGCGGTGGCGAGCACGAGTCCGAGTGAGGCGGCCTCCTCCCAGGTGAGGTGGGTCGGCATGGGGATGAGTTGGTTCGCCTTCACCATGGAGACCTCGGCGAACCCGCCAAAGTTCGACTCGAACCCCCAAATCCGCTGCGAGGGGTCGAGCATGGAATCCTCGTGCCCGTGTGGCGCCTCGAGATCAACGTAGTTGCAATGGACGACGACGCGGTCGCCCGGCTTCCAGCGGGTCACTCCAGGACCGGTGCGCAGCACGATTCCGGCAGCGTCGGAGCCCACGATGTGATAGTCCAGGTTGTGTCGTGCTCCGTACTCGCCCTCCCGCGCGAACCGCTCGAGGAAGCTGAAGGTCGGCAGGGGCTCGAAGATCGAGGTCCAGACCGTGTTGTAGTTCACCGCTGAGGCCATGGGGGCGATGAGCGCCTCGTTCGGGCCCAGCGGCGGGATCGGAACCTCTTCCACTCGCAGGCTCTTGCGTGGGTCCTTCTCATCGTGGGAAAGACCCGCGAACAGGTCAACCTCGTCCCTGCGTACGACCGCAGCCCGCATCGTCTCAGGCAACCGGATCGACGCGATCTCGTCCCCGGGGGCGTCGTTCAGGATGGCGTCACGGATGGCGTCCATCGTCACAGTGCGACCCTCCTCGCGCATCGGGTGACAGGACGCTACCAGTGTGCTTCCCGGTCCCCCGTGTCAGGCCTGGCTCACGTTAGCGCTCGTCTCTCAACCGGCTGCTTCGTCGCCGGTCCTCGGCTCCGGCTCCTCCCGACGCTCGACGGAGACGACTTCGACGTCGGGCACCTGCCCCCGTGGCGAACGCTTCGACGAGCGCGGGCGCCCTCGGGACGCCGTGCCGCGCCCCTCGAGCTTCACGGCAAGCCGCAGCGGTGCGGGTGTGAGCCGACGACGCAGGAAGCGGGACGCCAGTGCGCGTGAAGGGGGAAGTACCGCGAGCAGACCCAACACGTCCGTTACGAACCCCGGTGTGACGAGCAGGGCACCACCGACGAGCACAAGCGCCCCCTGGACAACCTCGTCCCCGGGCCAGCGGCCCTCATCCAACGCCGAGCGGAAGGCCCGCCAGGCGCGGCGCCCTTCACGCTTCACGAGCAGCGCGCCGAGGACGCTGTCAAGTAGGAGCAGAGCGATGGTGAGGGGAAGCCCGAGCCACATGCCGATCTCAACGATGACGGCAAGTTCGACGATCGGGACGACGATGAAAGCAAGCAGGAGCAGTGGTAGCACGTGCACATGGTAGATGTCCGCGGGACCCGCCACCCGCGGTTCCCACTTCCGGCTGACTCACGTGTGCCCGCGAGCTGAAGTGGCCGGCGGCGGAGAGGGGTCCGGGGCGCAGTTCAACAGCCGCGATTCCTTTCGTTGATACTCTGAGGCCAGACGGGGTGGATCGCCAGGCTCATGCCTCACCGTCTGCGTTCGGGATACCCGCTCGATTGGGCGGTGTGACGGGCGTATTCGAAGCGCGACCAGCCGTGGCCGACGAGCTCAGGCCGGACAGCCCCGCCTCCAGGCCAGCTACAACAGGACCGTCGTGACCAAGAAGACCTTCCATGACCTCGGGATCGCCCAACCCCTTCTCAGCGCGCTCGAGGAACAGTCCATAACAGACCCCTTCCCGATTCAGGAACTCACGATCCCACTGGCGCTCGCCGGCAATGACCTCATAGGTCAGGCTCGTACGGGCACGGGCAAGACGCTTGCGTTCGGACTCCCGCTGCTCCAACAGGTCGAAGTGGAGGACGAGGGAGTGCAGGCCCTCGTCATCACACCCACTCGCGAGCTGTGCCTGCAAGTAACTGCCGACCTGACCGAGGCGGGCGCGGAAACTGGCACCCGGGTGGAAGCGGTGTATGGAGGGGTCCCACTCGACCCCCAGCAGCAAGCGCTGGGCACAGGAGAGGTCGACGTGGTCGTCGGCACCCCGGGACGCCTGCTCGATCTCGTCAGACGACGCACGCTCGAACTCACGAACGTGAAGATGCTCGTTCTCGATGAGGCCGACGAGATGCTCGACATGGGCTTCCTTCCCGACGTCGAGCAGCTCATTGGCCATTGCACCGCTCGACGGCAGACGCTCCTCTTCTCGGCCACGATGGCGTCCGAGGTGGTGACGCTCGCCCGCCGCTACCTTCGGCATCCGACCTTCATCCGAGCCGATGCGGACGAGCGGCAGGTGGCGCCCGACACCGAGCAGCATTTCTTTCTCGTACATCGCCTTGACAAACCCCGTGTCCTCGCTCGCGTCCTCCAATCGCCCCACGTCGACCTCGTTGCCGTCTTCGTACGCACGAAGCGCATGGCGGACCGTCTGGTCGAAGAACTCCGGGACCTCGGCGTGAACGCGACCGCGATCCATGGCGACCTGCGTCAGTCGCGACGTGAGCGCAACCTCGACCGTTTCCGGGCTGGGCGCACAGAGGTCCTCGTGGCCACGGAGGTCGCAGCACGCGGACTCGACATCGAGGGGATAACGCACGTCTTCAACTACGACTGCCCCGATGATGAACGCATGTACCTCCACCGTATCGGGCGAACCGGTCGAGCCGGCGCAGCCGGTGTGGCGGTCACCTTCGCCACCTTCAATGAGGTGGACCGCCTCAACGCCATCCGCAAGGCGCTCGGCGGCGCCGACGGACCGCTCGAGGAGGTCTTCTCAACCTCCGAGTTGCTTACGGAGCGCTTCGACTTGCCACCGGAGACTCCATGGGGCCGCTTCGCAGGGGACCGCGAGGCACCGAGCATTGCGGCATCACACGCCGAGCCCTCAACCTCAACTCAGAACGGGCAGGAGCTCATCACTCCTCCGGCCGTGATGGAGGAACCCCGCACGCGAGCTCGCACCAGGGTCCGCACGCGCACGGCGGCTATGGACCAGCACCACGACGGAGAGAAGGATACTCCCTCCCGGGAGGCCGCCGGTAGGGCGGCGGGCGGGGCGGGTGATGGCCGGGAGGCCGCCCGCAGGGCGGCGGGCGGGGCCCGTGGTTCGAAGAAGGGTCCTCGCAGCCGCGCCCCACACGCGCAGGGAGATGACGGGAATTTGGTCCCCGACGAGGCTCGTGAGGACCCTGGGACGAGCGATGCAGCCGGCGCGAGAAAAGCGATTGGCAGGCTGACTCCACGCGAGCCGGGTAGGGGTCGCAGTGGCCAACGCCGCAGCCGGGGCGATGTCGAGGAGCGGCAAGGTCCGGTCGACGTGGAAACGACGACAGCAGGACGGTCCGCCCGCGGCTCGGGAGAACCCACCCTCGCCCGAAGGGTCCGGATAGAGCACCTGCCCTGAAACGGCGATTCGGGGCCGGGCCAATCGGTGGCTGACAGACGCACTCCCTGATCAGAGCGCAGCGGGACGAAACGGCCACGGAATGCCGGGGCCCAGATGCACCTGCAGCCAGGTGCGGCGACGGCAGGTGGGGCACCGGGTCCAAAGCCTCCGTCGGCAGGGGTCCACCAGCCAGGGTGGTCGCAGCAGCCGACGCGATTCAGCCAGGGTCAGCCCACGTTCGACCTCGCAGTGGTGGCATCGAACGATGAGCAGTGGCGTCGGGTTCGCCTCGGGGTCGACGGAGTAGAGCGCTCGCTTGCCTCGTAGCTTGCGCGTGCGAGGTCGCAACGGGTCAGGCGGGAGGACCCGGTCGAAGTGGGAGGAGCCCCGGCCGGCAGGCGAGCCCAGGGGCTGGGCATGCGGCTCGGATTCCCCGGGGCCCGAGTGGTCATCACGCACCTTGATCACGCTCGTCCCAGCCGGCCACAGCTCCACCGGGAGCCGAATCGGTGACACCTCGCAACAGCGACTCCAGCTCCTCTCGGGACCAGCCCGCTTGTGAGAGCAGAGTGTCCGACACCGGCAAGCCGAGCAGCGTTCGGGCCATGGCGCGGTACGCGGCCGCGCCCGGCACCTCGTCGGCGTGCTCGAGGATGCTTCGTCCCGCCGCCGGGGCTTCGGCGAACCGAATTGACTTGCGCACCGGCGGTCCCACTAGGGCAAGCCCGTATCTGTCGACGATATCGCGGAGCACGTTGTGGCTGTGGTTCGTGCGGGCGTCGAACAGAGTCGCGAGCACCCCTCTGACCCGCAAGCTTCGATTCGTCAGCCGACGCACGTCATGGACGGTCTCGAGCAGCTGGGCGACGCCTCGGTGCGCGAGGGTCTCACACTGGACGGGGATGAGGACCTCGTCCGCGGCGGTGAGTCCATTGATGGTGAGCACACCCAGAGAGGGGGGACAGTCGATGAGGACGACGTCATAGCTGTCGAGGAGTTCGGCGAGCTCACCACGCAGGAGATACTCCCGGCCGGTACGCGACAACAGGGTCACCTCTGCTCCGGCCAGGTCGATGGTCGACGGCACGAGGTCGGCGACGGGGTGCTGGACGATCGTCTCGACGAGTCGCGCTCGGCCAACGATGACGTCGTGGAGAGAAGGCTCGAGCCGGTCAGGGTCGTAACCGAGTGAGAAGGTGAGACAGGCCTGGGGGTCGAGGTCGACGAGTAGAACCGCTCGTTCAAGCTCGGTCATGGCCGCGGCGAGCGAGAGGGCACTCGTCGTCTTCGCGACCCCTCCCTTCTGGTTCGCGATCGCATACGTGACGGCGGTCATGGTGGCGTCCTCAGCAATGTGCCGGCAACTGAAGGAGCCTTCTGAGGCGGGTGAGACCTAGTAGAGGCCGCGACGCACGCGGGAGGGTTCTCCAGTCGGGCGGCGGAGGGGCGAAGCCACGGATCGTGGTGACGGCCCCAGGAGGGGACGCTCCCCTTGCGACGAGGGAGATCAGGGTTCGAGCAGGCCGAGCTTTGCGGCCTCCGCGACTGCGCCGGCTCGGTTGCGCACGCCGAGCTTGTCATAGAGCTCCTGCGCGTAGGCCTTGACCGTCCGCTCCGTGACGCCGAGTTCCTCGCCAATCTCATTGTTGGTCATGCCTTCGGCCATGAGCTCGAGCACTTGCTGCTGACGAGGAGACAGATGGGGCCCGGTTTCTACCTTAGGGACCTCGAGCACGATGGTGGTCTCTTCTGGCTGGGCCGCCATGGCTGGGTCCTCGAAAACGGCTTCAATGGGACCGAACGCGATGCGGTCGCCGTGTCGCAGGACGCGGGGACCGGAGACGTCTTCACCGTTTACTCTCGTGCCGGCGCTCGAGCCGAGGTCGGTGAGTATCACCGCTCCCGCCTCCTTACGGAGGGAGGCGTGGACTCGAGAGACGCGAGGATCAGTCAGGACGTAGGTGTTGTCCTCCCGCCGGCCGATGGTGCCCTCTTCCCGGTCGAGCTGGACGGACTTACCGGACAAGGGCCCGTTTCTGAAGGTCAGGGTGGGGAGGGGCACGATCTTCCGTGCCTTCTTCACCGCGGACTCGGTCACCGAGGCCTCCTGGCTGCTCTCGTGTCTGGAAGGCTATGAGGAACCGTACCGTTGCGCGCCCAGCCGCACGACTCGCACGCGGTGCCGAACATACTCGATGACATCGGCTCGGTTCTGCCAGGCGGTGGCGAGGCGCGCGGCGATTCGACGATCCGTGAAAACTCGCAGCATCGTGAAGGTTGCCGCCTCTGCAGCAGCATCGTGCGGGAACGCCGCGGGTGGCAGTGGGCCGAAGTTCCTGCTCAGGAGCTTCGGTCGTGTCATGGCCTGCAGGCCGTACTTCGAATGGACGACTCCCATCCCCGAGTCCTTCATGCCAGCCCAGGGCGTCATGGGTGCCGCGTGGGAGTAGAGATGCTCGTTGACCCAGACCATGCCGGCCTCGATCCGGTCAGCCATCGCTTTCGACGCTAGGCCATCGCGGCTCCATATGGAGGCACCAAGCCCGTAACGGCTGTCGTTCGCAAGCCGTACCGCCTCATCGTCATTGGCGAAGGCCATGACCGGGATGACCGGACCGAAAGCTTCCTTCTGCATGAGGAGCATCGACTGGGTGACGGCGGTCAGCACCGTCGGGCGCCAATAATGCCCCGCTCCATTGGGCTCCAGTGGTCCACCGGTGACGAGAAGAGCGCCGTTCGAAACCGCGTCGTCGACCAGTTCCCTCAGTTGTTGCCAATGGGAGGCATCGATGAGTGGCCCGATGTCGACATCTGGATCTACCGGGTCGCCGACCACGAGCCTCGAGGCTTCCTCTGCGAGTCGCGCAACGAAATCATCGTGGATGGAACCGTGAACATAGACGCGTGCGACGCCAGCGCAGCTCTGACCCGAATTCGCGCAGCCGGTCCACAGAATTTGCGGAACGGCGCGTGCGAGGTCCGCATCCGCACGCACGATCGCGGGATCCTTGCCTCCCAGCTCGAGGGTGCATGTCTTCGCCTGTTCACCGCACACCCTCGCTACATGCCGGCCGACTGGAACCGAACCGGTGAACACGACCTTCGAGACGTGGGGAGAGGTGCAGACGGCTTGACCTTGTTCTCCTGATCCATGAACGACGGAGAGGACGCCCTCCGGCACTCCGGCCGCGGAGAAGGCGTCCGCGAGACGCTCGGCCACGAGTGGCGCGAGCGGTGACGGCTTCAGGACGACACCGTTGCCGGCCACGAGTGCAGCAGCAAGATCAGCGGCGGGGATGCTCAGGGGGTAGTTCCATGGGGAGATGATCCCCACTACCCCGAGCGGCTCGCGCCGCACCCTGTGCAGCATGCCGTATGCGAGCGTGAGCAGGTTCGGACGCAGCCATTCGTCGGCGAGGATGCGAGGGGCGTGACGCGCGAGCCAGCGGAAACCGTCCACCGTGGGCCCCACCTCCATGAGAACCGCATCTGTCCGAGGCTTCCCGCTCTCGCGGCGGATGAGGTCGGCATAATCCAGGGCGTTGTTGAGGATGAAGTCGGCGGCGCGACCCACGACCGCGGCACGCTCCCGGACTGGCCACTTCGCCCAGGCCCCCTGGGCCTCGGACACCCGCTGGCAGACGTCCTCGACCTCGTCGACCGGAGTGGTCTCGACACTGCCCAGAAGCTCGCCGTTGGCGGGATTGCGGCTCTCGATGAGGTCAGGCAGTCCGTTGGTCGGCGAAGGATCAAACCCGCCCCTCCGGCCTCCCACCACCATGGCGCGTCCTCTTGGAATCATGCCCTTCCCGCCTCACTCTCAGTGTCGGGCGGGCCAGTGCCCCTCCTGAGCTCTCCCGCCGAGGAGGGCTCCCGGCCCCGCCAGGACGACGACCGAGGCCGGGCGATTTGCAGCCGTGATCGAAGCCGGTCCAGCTCCCTCCGGGACGTCGTCACCTCACCGAGGGAGAGATCTTTGCGGTCCCCGTGAAAATCGGACCCTGCCGTCACGACGAGGTCAAGGCCGCGTGCCAGGTCGCGGTAGAGGGCCCGTTGCTCGGGTCCGTGGTCGGGGTGCTCCGCCTCGATTCCGGAGAGCCCTGCGGCAGCCATGGCGTCGACCACCTCGGGCCCGAGCCCAGCGTCATCAGGCCCGTAGAGGCCCGGGTGAGCGAGTACGGCGGCTCCGCCTGCGTCAACGAGGAGCTGGACACAGGTGACCGGATCGACGGCATACTTCGGGACGTAGGCTGGGCCCCCGTCGTACAACCAGCGCTCGAACACCTCGTTGGCGTCGCGAGCAGCGCCGATCTCGACCACCGCCGACGCGATATGGGGCCGCCCGATCGGAGCCTCTCCGGCAATCTCGCGCACCCGCCGCATAGAGATGGGTATCCCGAGCTCGTTGAAACGGTCGACGATCTGCTCGCCACGACGGACGCGCTCGTCACGAAGACGGTCCATCTCGGCCGAGAGAGCGGAGTGCGTGGGGTCGAACCAGTAGCCCAGGACGTGGACACTGCCACCGTCCAGCTCGGCCGAGAGCTCGACGCCGGGCACGATCTCCAGGGCGGTACCAGCGGCGGCGGCTTGCGCCAGGTGCCATGCATCCGTCGTGTCGTGATCGGTGACGCCCAACCCCTCCAACCCGGCCTGCAGCGCGAGTTCGACGTTGGTCGCCGGCGTAGTCGTGCCATCGCTGAACGTCGTGTGTGTGTGAAGGTCATATCCGGCCACTCATTCCCTTTCAGGGTGGGGAACGCTAGCGACCGTGGCGGTGCGACGCTGGGTGAACTCCCCCGGTCTCCCAGGCGCCGCTTTTGCTGAGGTTCGGTCGCAGGTGCTCGTTCTGTTGCGGGACACCGCTGGCGTCCGTCGGGGCCGATTGACAAGCCTCCCCCTGCGACGTATCTCCCAAATACGAGCGCGTCAGACGAGTGGACGGCCGAGCGGCGATGCAAGCCATGGTGGCACGGCTTTGAAGGGGGAGCTGCCCAGCGCTCCGCTCATCGGGGTTGGCGGAGTTGCCCGGGACACAGACGGCAGGCTTCTCGTCGTCCGTCGCGGCAATCCGCCAGCTGCGGGGCGTTGGACCCTTCCTGGGGGGAAGGTCCAGCGCGGTGAACGGCTCGCCGCTGCCGTGAAACGAGAACTCCGCGAGGAGACCGGACTCGAGGTCGGGGTTGGGGATCTTGTGGGCGTCGCCGAGGCCATCAGCGCGGACGTCCACTTCGTCATTCTCGACTTCCATGTACACGTCCTCCGCGGTGAGCTCGTCGCCGGCGACGACGCGACTGACGTCGCCTGGATGGGCAGGGCCGAGTTGACCGCAGCCGGCAGCACCCGGGGGTTGCTCGAGTTTCTCGACGAGCACGGCGTCACGATCGCTCCCTGAGCGGCGAGCGGCGTGGATCGCCCCTGAGCCTCGGCGCCCCACCCAGGACGTCCTCTACTGTGGCCCTTGAGAGTTGGGACTTCGAAGGTCCGGCCCGGTACATCGACCCGAAAGGCCCGCATGGCGAATGTCGAACTGCTCTCGGCGATCGTCTTCGACCGTGGCTCCTGGGACGAGGCCGCAGGCACGATCAATCCGGCCGTTGTCGTTCACGGGGAGCTACCCGCTGAGGCGGAACCCTTCGTCGTCGATCGTGTGTACCAGGGGCCCCAGGGCGCCTACGACGAGTCCTTCGTGCTGCTCGATGCGCAAGGTGGCGTCGTGTACCAGCACCCCTGGGGGCGGGTCACCATGCGCGGCGAGATGTTCGAGGACCGATTCAGAGACGTGGTGCACGCGCATGTCGCGATCTCGAGCGCCGAAGAGCACAGCCTCGTCCTTCTCATCAATGACTTTGAGGTCGGACGCATCCCTGTCTTCATCGAAGCCCCGGATTCGGCCGTTGCCGCCGGCGTTCTCGGCGACGTCCTCGACGCGACACTGAAGAAGAGCGCCGTCATCTGGCTTACCATTCCGCAACCGCAGGGTGAGCCGATGACCAAGCCGGCCTGGTTCGTCTATCAGGACGACAAGGTGTACGTGTTGACCGGGCCCGCCGAGCAGGACCTCACCGCCATCGCTCGGGCCGGGGAGGTGACGCTCACCGCGCGCAGCAAAGAGGTGCGTTCTCGCATCGCCAGCGTTCCAGCCAAGGTACGAGTCGTGGCAAACGACAGCGACGAGTTCGACCGAGTCACCCAGATCGCACTCACCACTCGACTGAACCTGCCTGACGGAGATGCCGCGCTCGAGCGCTGGAAGCAGACATGTACCCTCGTCGAGCTCTCCCCCCAGCCCCAGTGACCCTGGCTCGGGTCTCCCGCCAAAATAATCCTTCTGCCCCGTTTCCGGTCGCGGTCTCATCACGCTCATCGCAGGTCGGTCCCATGAGGCAAGCGGCGACCGTGCAGGACCCTCACGACCAGTGCGGTTACGGCCGCCGCGAGGAGTGCGACGCCTGCGAGCAGCAGCATCGAGGGCTCGCGTGGCACGCTTGAGACGGCGGACACCTGCCGGAGCTCCCCGATCGGCGCCCGCCAGACGACGCTCGAGCCCGAGACCTCATCGGCGTTGTGCTCGAGGGGAGGGGCTGGGAGCGTCACGCGTAGCTCATAGCGCACGAGTTCCTCACCGCGGGTGGCAAGCAGCCTCTCGAGGTCGTCGGCGTCAAAGGTCACCCCGGCTCCCCGGGCGCCGGGTGCCGAGGGCAGCAACAGCCCGATCCGACCGTCGAACGCAACGGCTCCGTCATCACGTCTATCGAGGCGAAGATCCTCGTAGAGATGCGCGTCGTCCTCGTCGAGCGCATCATCGAGCCTGTCGGCGAGGACGCCGAACTCTTCCACGTCGTCGAACGATGACTCGAGTCGTAGCTCGAGTCCTTGATCGTCGCGCTCGACCTTCTCGATCTTCCAATCCGGAGCAGCGGCGCGAGCCTCGTCGAGGCCAGCCAGCACGTCGACACCCGCCTCATCGAGTACCGCAGCGAGTTCTTCGTCCAGCACGACGGCGAGCTCGAACGTGCCAGAACCGCGAGAGCCGGTCGTGACATCCAGCGCCAGCCGAAGCTGACAGGCCGGAGTGAGCACCGCCGCCAGCCCAGCAAGCACGAACAGGGCACGACGGGCCACGAAGCCTCCCGGCGACGAGCGGAATGACAGAGGCTAGCTCGGGTGGGAGCGGTCTTGGCTTGCCGAGACCGCGGGCGGGACTAGGCGGGTGGGAGCGGTCTTGGCTTGCCGAGACCGCGGGCGGACAGGCGAAGGGCTATTGCCGCGAGCGGGCCCGGTGCGAGGGGCCTGGCATTCTTCGCCCCCATCGAGGGGTCCCGGTACCCTGATTCATGCCTCGGCCACCGAATTCGGACCACCGCACCGGTGGGAGCAGTCCGCAGCGGCCGAGTGACCCCCTCCTGGCGGTCGATTCGAGTCCGCCAGCGCACAATCGGCAGAAGGACTCGACCGTGCCCACCAAGGAGCAGGTCCTCGCGGTACTCGCGACGGTCAAGGATCCCGAGATCGGCAAGCCGATCACCGACCTCGGGATGGTTCCTGACATAGCGATCGACGGCGGAATTGTTCGAGTCGCCGTCAAATTGACGGTGCCCGGTTGCCCCCTCAAGGACCGCATCAGCCGCGACATCTCCTCCGCAGTGGAAACGCTCGACGGTGTTCGAGACGTCCAGATCCGCTTCGGGTCCATGACGGATGATGAGCGCTCTGAGCTGACGCGACGGCTGCGTGCCGAGCGGGGTCAGGTGCAGCAGTCCGAGATCGTGTTCGCGAAGCCGGGCAGCAAGACGAAAGTGTTCGCGATCGCCTCCGGCAAAGGCGGCGTGGGCAAGTCCTCCCTCACCGTCAACCTCGCGGTGACGCTTGCCGCCGATGGACATCAGGTCGGTGTTCTCGACGCCGACATCTACGGCTACTCGATCCCGCGCATGCTCGGCGTATCCGGTCGCCCCGTCGCCTTCGAGGGAATGGTCATGCCGCTGCAGTCACACGGCTGCAAGGTCATTTCGATCGGCTTCTTCCTGCCCGACCCCGATCGGCCCGTGATGTGGCGGGGACCCATGCTCCATCGGGCGCTGCAACAGTTCCTCTCTGACGTCTACTGGGGCGAGCTCGACTTTCTGCTCTGCGACCTCCCTCCTGGAACAGGCGACGTCGCGATCTCGCTGGGGCAGATGCTGCCGAATGCCGACCTGGTGGTCGTCACCACTCCACAGCAGGCGGCGCAGAAAGTCGCGGTGCGGGCCGGGCAGATGGCGGAGCAGACCGGCATGAATGTTGCTGGGGTGATCGAGAACATGGCGCTGTTCGCCTGCCCGAACTGTGGTGAGG
>JBHELG010000092.1:0-3735 GCA_046263195.1 Nitriliruptorales bacterium
ACAGCGGAGGAGAAACACCCGGCAACATTCCGAACCCGGAAGTTAAGCCCTCCAGCGCCGATGGTACTGCACCCAGTGTGGGAGAGTAGGACGCCGCGGACAACACCAACCCCAACCCAACACACCACCCAACAGCGACAACACTTTGACTGCGTATTCTCGCCCTTCCGATGAGGCGGGGAGCAGCGTGTATGTGGTGCTAGCGGGGGGCGTGGGAGCGGCTCGGTTCTTGCGCGGTCTCGTCCGCGCGGTCAACCCACGTGACGTCACCGTCGTTGTCAATGTCGGCGACGATCTCGAGCTGCATGGCCTGCGGGTGTGCCCGGATCTCGACACCATCACGTACACGCTGGCTGGTGTCGTTCATCCGGCTCAAGGATGGGGACGAGCCGAAGAAACCTTTCACGTCTACGAGGAGCTTGCTCGCTTCGGGGCGGCCACTTGGTTTCGAATCGGGGACCGTGACTTCGCCACCCATCTCATTCGCACCCAACGCCTGCGAGCCGGTATCCCACTTTCGACGGTCACCAACGCGATCAGCGCGGCCTTCGGGCTGGAAGTCCGACTCGTTCCGGCCACCGACGATCCTGTGGCGACTCGGATACGCACGCTGGACGGACAGGTGCTGCACTTCCAGGAGTACTGGGTGCGCGAGCAGGCCGTCCCTGCAGTTGCCGAGGTCTACCTCCAGGGTGCCGAGCGTGCCCGCCCCGCTCCCGGCGTTGTCGAGGCCCTTGAATCCGCGGAGGCGGTGCTCGTCTGCCCGTCGAATCCTGTCGTGTCGATCGGCACGATTCTGGCGGTTCCGGGGATCCGCCAGGCCCTCGTCGACACTGCCGCACCGGTCGTCGGGATCTCCCCCATCGTCGCCGGCAAGGTTGTTCGAGGTATGGCGGACCGGCTCTTGCCGGCTGTCGGGGCCGAGGTGACCGCGGCTGGTGTCGCGCGGCTCTACCAGGAGTGGCTCGACGGCTGGGTAGTGGACACAGCGGACCGAGACGAGGCGGAACGGGTGCACCTGCTGGGCATCCAGACGGAGGTGACCGACACGGTCATGAGCAGCCCGGAGGTTGCGGTGGCGCTAGCCCGAACAACCATCCAGCTGGCCGAGCGGCTGCGGTAGGGGCAGCTCGGGTGGGAGGCCGGAGCGGGAGGAATCTGAACAGTGACGCGCGTGGAGCTCATCCCGCTACCCGGCGTACCGGAAGTCACTCCGGGTACGGACCTCACCACGCTCGTCGTCGAGGGCTGCGAACGTGCCGGGCTCAGCCTCAGTGACCGTGACGTGATCTGCATCGCGCAGAAGGCGGTGAGCAAGGCCGAGGGGAGGCTCGTCGAGTTGCCACGCGGGGTGGACGTGGCGACCGCACGACGTCGTATCGCACGGAGGGAGGCGGTGCGCGTCGTGGCCGAGACCCCGGAGGTGCTCATCGTCGAGACACGCCATGGGTTCGTCTGCGCGAACGCTGGCGTAGACGGTTCCAACCTCCCTCCAGGGATGGTCTCGCTGCTGCCATCGGATCCGGACGGGTCCGCGCGGCGTATCGCGAAGGGGCTGCGCACCCGTACTGGGGCAGAGGTGGGGGTCGTCATCAGCGACACCTTCGGGAGGCCTTGGCGGGTGGGACAGACCGACGTTGCGATCGGAGTAGCCGGCATCGCCCCCCTTCGCGACGAGCGAGGGGAGCGCGATCGTTTCGGCCGCCAACTCGAGGTCTCAATTGCCGCAGTGGCCGACGAACTTGCGGGAGCGGCTGACATCGCTCGCCGCAAGGCCGGTGGGGTTCCTTTCGTGGTTATCCGGGGCGCCGAGGTGCACCAGGACGCGCAAGGTTCCGCCCGATCTCTGGTCCGCGGCGCCGGTGAAGATCTCTTCCGCTGGGGAGTGACCCAGGCCGGGCTCCAAAACCCGGGAGCGGTCGGGGAGTCGCCCCGTCTGGGGCCCGGTCCAGTGTCCGAGGAGGCGCTGGCCGCGGCACTCGCAGTGGCGGGTCCTGGCTCGGACGGCTGGCGAATGATGCTCGTTCCCGGACGGACGCGAACATCCATTGCGACGCAGGAGGTGGGGCAGGCCGTCTCGGCAGCGTCGGCGCGCGTCGCGGTCTGCCTGATCGACGCCCCTCCCGCCGGCAGCGGACGCGACGTGCCGCTGCTGGAGGCCGGTGCGGCGGTGGAGCGGCTGCGGGTCGCGCTTGCCGCACTCGGCTACGGGACCGTGTGGCGGTCGGATGCCGAGGCGAGAGCCGATCTCGCCGCCTGTCTCGACCTCGAGCCCCGAACCGAGCCGATCGGCTTTCTGGCGATCGGCTCATATCAGAAAGGATGACTAGGCTTCCGGCGCCATGCGCCTAGGCAGCCAATGTCGGGAGAGTCGGGGTGGCTCAAGGACAACGACCCACGAAACGGGAGCGCCGCGAGCGTGCCCGGGCCGAACGCAGGGCACGAGAGGCAGCCGCCGCCAAGAGGCAGCGACGGCGACGGATCCTGACCGTCCTCGTCGTTGTTGCCTCGGTCGCCGCAGTCGCCATACTCGTGGCCGTTACCCGCCAGCCACCTCCCCCGAAGAACATCACCATCGATCGAGCGGCCGCTGCCGAGGCCTTCACCGCCGCCGGCTGCAGCGTGGTGGAGGTACCCAACCTGCCAAGCTCACCTCACCTGGAGGCCGGGGCGCCGCCTGCTCACGAGCTCTACCCGGTCCGTCCCACGAGTCAAGGGCAACACCTCGGCAATGTCGCCCCCGTGGGGGCATCCGACAGGCTTGACGAGAGGGCCACCACCCACAATCTGGAGCATGGTGCGGTGGTGGTGTGGTACGACCCGGACGCGGAGGTCGACGTGGGTGCGATCGAGAAGTGGGCCACCGATCGCAACCGGGCCGGGTTCGACCAGAAGGGTAGCGGCGTGGGCATTCTCGTCGCCCCCTACCGGGACGCCTTCACGAGCGGCAAGGCCGTGGCACTCCGAGCCTGGGCCGCCGCCATCGACTGCGACCAGTTCGACCCACTGGCAGCCGATGCATTCCTCATCGAGCGCTTCGGGACGCATGGCATCGCCCCCGAGAGGGGCTTGGGCAGCTACCCCGACGAGGTCCTCCGTTACGCCGATGAAGGGGCCGCACCTGAACCGGGCGACACCCCGCCCGGAGGCTGAGACCACCTGGGGCAACGGCGAACCAAGAGGGACAGAGCCACCGCTCTGGGGGCGCGCTCTCATCCCTCCTATCTGGTGGGCACCCCACAGAGCGTGAAGGAAGCTTCGGCAGGGACGCTGAGCACAACGTCCCGCTGGTGAAGATAGAGGTTGAGGTAGGTGGGGTGGTGCCACAGCTGCAGCTCGAGGCCGAGAGGCGAGGTGGCGCCGTCCTCGTGGCGGAGGAAGACCTCGATGGTGTCAGCATTGCTGTGCATCCGGAGCGTCACCGGCGCGGGTACGCGGAGCAGCAGGTAGGAGGGCTCCGCGCGCGGCTCGAGGCGCAGACAGCCGGGCTCTGCGCGGGTCCATCCGGGGCCCGGGATCACGGGGATGGGACCGCCCCCTTGTGGGCCCAAGGGCAGCTGAGGTGCCGGGCTGACACCGACGTGCAGGATGGCCAGAGCGGCCAGCTCGTCGTCCCTGGTGACGTCGTGGTCGGAGGGTAGCTGTCCCTGGTGGCGCATCTGGCGCAGTTCGTCATAGGTGAGCACGTGGGCCAGTCCCCGCGGTTCGGGTAGTCCCAACTGCGAGGGGGGTAGG
>JBHELG010000093.1:0-31099 GCA_046263195.1 Nitriliruptorales bacterium
ACGGTGTGCTCGAGCGGACCCCGAGCGTCGAGCAACTCGAGATTGGCTCGTGCCAGCAATTCAGCGGCACGCCCGAGCGCCTCCAGCGCCGCCTGAGGATCAACCCGGGGTCGACTCGCCCACCTCACCTCCGACCGCCGCTGACAGCGAAATCTCGTCTTACAACTGGTTCGACCGTACACCCCACCTGTGACAGCAACGCCCACCCCGCAAGCTTCGCTCGAAAAGCCTGGCCTCGTCGCAGGCGACTCAAGACCCGGAAACGCCAGTAACCCTCCTTGGTCGCGAGTTCCGGCTGGATGGTGTAGGAGTAGCGCTCCCCCCACAGCGGCGACAGGGAGGGAAAGCGACGATGACGACCTATGTGGCCTTCCTTCGTGGGATCAATGTCGGGGGACACACGGTGAAGAACGACCGCCTTCGAGAGCTGTTCGAGGACCTCGGGTTCGAGGCCGTCCAGACGTTCCTCGCGAGCGGAAACGTCATTTTCGCCTGCGAGGTGGAAAACAGTCGCGAAGTCGAGGAACGCGCCGAATCACGGCTTCGCGAGGGTCTTGGCTACAACGTGCCCACCTTTGTCAGGACCTCCGAGGAGCTCTTCGCGGTAGCGGACCATGCCCCCTTCCCGCACGAGCCCAGCGGGGGGAAGCTGCATGTCGGGTTCCTCCGTGAGGAGCCCGACCACGTGACTGTGAACGAGCTTGCCGCGCTCACGAAGGACACCGACCGGGTCGCGTTCCGCGGCCGCGAGCTCTACTGGCAGGTCGCCGGCCGTTTCATGGACTCGGCCCTCAGCGAACCGGCCATAGGCAAGGTGCTCGACGACCGGTGGACGCTACGGACGGCCCAGACAGTACAGCGCCTGGCCGCCAAACTGCGGAGCTGACGGGGAACCTCCTCTCGCCAAGGTCCGGCTGCGACAACGGAGACGGCATGGATGGTGACGGGACGAGCAGGAACTCCGGCCGAGTCATCGTCGTCGGCTCGGTCAACGTCGACTTCGTCATCACCGCGGACCGGCTGCCGAGTCCCGGCGAGACGGCCACCGGCGGCACCTTCTCACGCCACTGGGGCGGAAAGGGCGCCAACCAGGCGGTGGCGGCCGCACGTTATGGCGCCGAGGTGCTTCTTGTCGGAGCAGTCGGCGAAGACGACCTGGGAGAAGCGTCCATGAGCGCCTTGGAGAGCGCCGGGGTGTCCACGCGTCACACCGAACGGCATGACGACGCCACCACCGGGGTCGCCTTCGTCGTGGTCGACGAGTCGGGCGAAAATCAGATCGTGGTCGCCTCGGGGGCGAACGAACTTGTGGGCGCCGAGGCGGTCGGAGACCTGTTGGAGGACTCCTCTGGCTCGGGGGTGCTGCTGACGGTATTCGAGGTCCCCGACACGGCCATCAGGCGCACGCTCGAGGCTGGCCTCGCGGCGGGGTGGCAAGTTGTCGTCAACCCCGCTCCAGCACGCGAGCTCGTCGACGAGTTCAGCGGCTCAGGGGCAATTCTCACCCCGAATCGGGGGGAGTTGGCCGCGATCGCCCGCGATGTCGCACCCGACGGCGAGGAGGGAGGGTCCTCGCACGAGCACTTGGAAGAGACCGCCCGGCGAGTTGCTCAAGAGATCACGGGCGCCCCCGTGATCGTGACGCTCGGCGCCGACGGGGCGCTCGTCGTGACCGAAGCCGACGTCTGGCGGGTGGGGCCCCCACCCGTGGAGGCTCGGGACACGACGGGCGCAGGTGACGCGTTCAACGGCGTGCTCGCAGCAGCGCTGGCCGAGGGGCGGCCGCTTCGCGAGGCGGTCGAGGTGGCCGTGACCGCCGCCGCTTTCTCCACCGAGGTGGAGGGGGCGCGGGAAGGCATGCTGACGCGCGAGGAGCTGGAACGGCGCAAGAACGACTCGGATGGAGGCTGAGGAAGGGACATGCTCCTGTGAGGGCGCGTCGTCGTGGTTCGCGCTGTTGGCGAACAGTTGCCTCGCTGTGACGGATCCGTTACTCAGGGACACCACGATTGCCGCCATCGGTCCCGACTCGGAAAAGGAATGGACATGTCGCTTGCCTCGGTCCCCCGTCCTCTCACTCTTCCTTTCCGTGCCCCGCGCATCGCCGCTCGAACCGTCGTGCTCGCTGTGCTGTTCGTGTTCGCCCTGAGCGCCGCCCCAGCCTTCGCCCACGAAGGACACGAGCTGGAGTGCAAGCAGACGTGCGGCCTAGGCAACTTCTGCGAGGAGCATCCTCAGCATGAGGTCTGCAACCCCGACGACGCCACGCCGAACTCGGGCGACCTCGAGGGCAATGAGGGGTCGAAGGTCCACGACGTCGAGGGATCGCAGCGGAAAGCCAGGAAGAAGCACAAGCCTGAGGCGTCCGCCGTGCGCGAGGTCCCGGTAGGAGGTGTGGCCGCTGGCGGCGCCTACACCGAACCACCAGCCTGTCGCAACGTGCCGGCATTCATAGCCGTCATCCTCGCAGCCAGCGCTAGCCTCGGCTACGGCCTGTACCGGCTGCTCGTTCCCAGACGCTGAACGACGTCCCGATGGACCGCCGCCGGCGACGGCGGCGACGCACGGACTGCCCAGCAGGATCCGAGCCACATGCGCGCGGTTCTCTTTCGGATGGCCCCCCCGGTCGTGGCGTTCCTTGGGGGGATCACCGCAGGCCTGCCGGTGTTCGTTCTCGGGCTCGTCTTCCCAGAGCTGCTGGTCGGGCCCCTTGCGCTTGCCTTCGGTGCCCTCGTCTGCGCTCTGGGAGCCGGGTGGATGGGCAACCTGTTCTCCCCGGACCGCTCCCGCACAAGTCTGCTCCACGTTGTGGCCGTGACCGAGGTTGCCGCCGTGCTCGTCGCCCCGGTCACTTTTCTCGTGTTGGCCACCCCACTGGGACCGCTCGTGTTTGCAAGGGGCATATTCGTGCTGGTTCTGCCCATGTTCATCGTCGCCGCTGTCGCCACCGTCGCCACGTGGCGGTTTCGGGGAGCGGGACCTGAGCCGGGGAAGGCGCTTGCGCTCACGGTGGCACTGGTGGTGCTCGGCGCAGTGGCACTGGTCGCAATCCTGTACCTCGTCGCATGGCTCGCTCCTTGAGGCATGGTCGGGGCGTCCAGCTTCTGACTGCGAATACAGAGAGCTGTGAGATCCGGGAGCATGTGCTTGCCCGAATCTAGGGGGCCTGCCGGCTGTCACAGCCTTCCCCTATCTTCGTCTCGGGTTTGCGGACAGGACCTCGAGAAAGGGCCGCTCGTGAGCGGGCAAGTGGGAAGCCAACAACCTCAAGCGACGGGGTTCATGCCTGGACGCGAGTTCTCGCCGGCGACGCTCCAGCGCGAACTGTGGCTGGCGATCGGATTCTTCGCCGTGTCCCGTCTGCTCATCGTGCTGATCGCCGTGGCCATCCTGTTGGTGCTCGCCGAGGTGGCGACCGACTCGGTTCTGGTCGTGGCTGGGGCCGCTGTCCTCGTGCCGGGTTTCATCCAGGTGGATCGGATGCTCGAACGAGCCCACCGGGACCTGGCGGACACGCGGCGGGCTACGCGGTGGGCCGCGGCACGCGCCGAGCAGTCGGGTGGCGCCGCCGTCTGCGAGCTACTGACAGGATTTCACCTCTTCGACCGCTCGTGGGCCTGGCTGACGAGCCCGGGGAGGAAGCTGGCACGGGAACGATCACTGGCGCTGCTGGCAGCCACATTCGGTCGCCACGAGGAGGGCCGGCTGGGTCTTGCTGGGCTGCCGAAGCGATACGGCTGGCCGGCGAACTGCTCGGCGACGGACCCATCGTCGCTCAGAAGGGGACCGCAGCCCATCCAGAGGTGAAAGCCGCCGGGGCGCGAACACGGAAGCTTGTTCCCATCTGGATCCGTCTCCCGCCAGAATCGCCTCAGCATCCGCCTCCGGGGGGACGCCGGTCGGGGATGGACGGATCGATCACCTCTATGTGAACGTGGGGCCAGCTCGGCTCCGCCGTGTAGTCGTCGATCTGGGAACGGAAAGGCAGCTTCCGGGCGTGTGTCGCCAGCACCGATGCACCCGCCCTCACGCGCTCACCCGGTCGCAGCCGCATCCCTTCGACGTGCAGAACCTTGACCTCCCATCCGCGGTGACCATCGGGATCTATGACCGCGAACTCGTCCGCGTACTTGCAGTACAGCATGTAGGACCCAGCCCGGATCACCTTGCCGCTCACAGGCGCACGGATCTCGACTTCCGGGTCGACGACGACGTCTGCCGCGGTTCGCGACCCCGTGCCACGACCGCGGGACTCGAGGGTGACAGGGTCCGTGGCCGAGGGATGCACTTCCATCTGGCGTGCTCCGTCGTGGCCCGACTCGTGGAATCCGACGCGCTCCACAAGCGAGGCAGGATGCAGGAGGGTCACACCTCCCACGGTGGCAAACGGTGACCAGCGGGTACTGTGCACCTTTCGCCCTGAGGGCGCAGAGTCGGGCTCGGGTGAGGCTTCCTCAGGGGCAGGAGGCTGTCCGACTATTTCCTGGACACGCCGGAGCAGGTCGTCCTCGTTCGGGACGGCACGGGGCGGGGCGTGGCCGTCCAACCGAATGCCGGCGGGGGGAGACGAGACGAACCCCGCTAGCAGGATGCACACGATGCCCGTCAGAGACAGACGCCAGGCGGTCCAAAGTTCGCGCTTCATTCGCCAACCTTTGCCTGCCGGAAGGACGAATCCCGAGCCGAGCGCGACCAGGATGGTGGCACACGAACAGCTCTGGCCGCGGCAGGTGGGCATCTTGGACCACGAACACCTGCAGGTCGAGCATCCTCGCCGTGGACCTGACCCTTACGATCGAAGGCAAGTTGACGCGCCTGACAGGCCCGACGCGGAGGGGACCCACAGGTGACACAGGTGATCCTCGTACGGCACGGTGAGACCGCGGCTCAAGCCGATAATCGTTACGTCGGGACGAGTGAAATCTCCCTTGCGCCTGCCGGTCGAGGTCAGGCGGAGCGGCTGGGCAGGTGGGCCGACCACAGCGGGCTCGACGCGCTATGGAGCTCGACGCTCGGCCGCGCCCAGGAGACGGCGGCCGCCGTTTCCCAGGCCACCGGGCTGCAGCCGCGGAGCGACGCCCGCCTCCGCGAGATCCACTTCGGTCAGGCGGAAGGCCGAACCCTCGCCGAGTTCGAGCAGCTGAACCCGGAAGCGGTCGCCGCCTTCAGGTCCGACCCGGTCGAGCATCACCTGCCTGGCGGGGAGGATCCCCGCGAGGCGGCCGGACGTGCCCTGTCCTGCCTGCAAGACGTCGTCGCCGCTCATCCCGCCGGGCGCGTGCTGGTCGTGACGCACAACACGCTCATACGGCTCGTCCTGTGCGAACTACTGGGTTTGCCGCTACCCAGCTACCGGAGGACCTTGGCAAGGCTGCTCCCCTGCGCGCGTACGAGCCTCGAGCTGGGCGAGGAGCCCGCGCGCCTCCTCGAGTACAACGTCCCCCCCTGAACCGCCAACTCATGAGGTGGCGGCTGGCCGACCGCGACGCCAGCTCGCGTCCAGCCGCCGGTAGATGCCGGGTTGGGCGACGAGCTCCCGATGCGTCCCTCGCTGCACGAGACGTCCCCCTTCGAAGACGAGGATCTCGTCGGCGGTCTCGGCAGTGAACAAGCGGTGGGCGACGGTCACGGTTGTCCGGCCGTGGGACAGCCCAGCAAGGGCACGACGCAGGCGGGCCTCGGTGCCCGGGTCGATCGAGGAGGTGGCCTCGTCCAGGACAAGCAGATCGGGATCCGCCACGTAGGCACGGGCCAGGGCCACCAGCTGGCGCTCGCCGGCGGACAGGGCTTGACCACGCTCTCCGACCGGCTGGTCCAAGCCGTGCGGCAGGGAGTCGAGCCAGTCCGCGACACCCAGATCGACGAAGGCGCGGCGTAGGTCGTCGTCGTCTGCGTCGGGACGACCATGACGTACGTTGTCCGCGATCGTCCCGTCGAAGAGCATCCCCTCCTGGGGGACCAGCACGACCCGGTCGCGAAGGCTGGAGAAGCGCACCCTCCGCAGGGGCACCCCGTTCATTGTCACCTGCCCGGTGGACGGGTCCATGAGGCGGGTCAACAGCTTGGCGAAGGTGGTCTTGCCGGAACCGGTCTCGCCTACGACAGCGACGTCGGCACCGGCGGGGATGGTCAGCTCGAGCCCGGACAGAGCCAGCGTGCCCGTGGCTTCCGCGGCGGTCTCGCCTGGACGTGGGTAGCGGAACGATACGCCATCGAGACGGAAACACACCGGTCCGGGCGGTAGGTCGATTCCATCCGGTGGGTCCACCACGTCGGGCGCGACGTCGAGGACGTCCAAAACGCGTCGCCACCCGGCCACGGCAGTCTGGGCCTCGTTGAGGGTCTCGGTGACGAGTCGGACGGGCTCGATGAACAAAGCGATGAGGAACAGGAAGGCCACCACCACACCGGATGAGATGTGGCCCGCGATGCCCAACTGCACGCCGACCACGACGGCCGCGGCGGTGGCCACGGCGGCGAACACCTCCGCACTGGCCGAAAGCGTGGCCGACAGCCGTCCGGCGCGCAGGGCAGCCACCCGGTGTCCTTCGATCCGGTCGCCAAGCCTGCTGCGTATGCGCTCCTCGATGCCGTAGGCGCGGACCGTCGCTGTCCCCACCACCGTTTCCCCAATCACACCGAGTAGGGCGCCGACGCGTTCCCGTACGGTCACGTAGGCGGCGTTGAGTCGGATCTGCACCGCTCGGGCGAGCAGGGTGAAGGGCACAAAGGCGGCCAGCACCACCACGGTGAGGTGCCAGCTGTAGGCGAGCATGACGACGGTCGCCACGGTGATCTGGCCGAGGCCGGTGAACAGGTTCAACCCGCCTGACTGCAGGAAGCGGCTGATCTCGTCGACGTCGGTCGTGACTCGGGCCACGAGACCGCCTCGCTTGCGGCTGGCCTGGTGCAGGGCCGATAGGTCGTGGATGTGGCGGAACGCCTTGACCCGCAGATTGCTCAGAGCCGTCTCGACGCTACGGGCGAGCCGGGCGTTCATTGCGCCGCTGGCGGCGGCCGTGATGACGACCGCCAGCGAAGCCACCAGGACGAGCCGGATGGTGGCCGGCAGGTCGACCGGCCCGGCCCCGCCGCTGAGGCCGAGGTCGATGGTCCGCTGCACAGCCACGGGCACGACGGCCCGCCCGGCCGTCGCCAGCAGGGCCAGGACCAGGGTCAGGCCGAGACCGTGGCGGAGCTCGGGACTGAGCCGCAGGCCACGCACGGCGGTCGTCCATGCCCCTCTATGGCCCACACCCCCAGGGCGGTCGGGACCATCGCTCGGCTCGGCCCGCTCGGGGGGGACTACGGTGGCTGTCACAGCGGAGACCTGGTGTCGGTGGCGCGTTTCACCGCGGCGCGATCGGCCAGCACTGGCTCGGCTTCGTCGTAGGCGGACAGGAGCCGGGCGTAGCCGGGGATGGTTGCCATGAGATCGGCGTGGGCCCCCCGGGCACGGATAGCCCCGTCCTCGACGTACACGACCTCGTCCGCGAGAGCGATCACGCTGCGCCGGTAGGCGATGATCACGACGGTGGAGACGAGATCACTGGCAGCCAGCCGATCGAGGATGGCCGCCTCCACGGTGGGGTCGACGCTGGAAGTGGCGTCGTCGAGCACGAGCAGGCGTGGCCGGCGGATCAGAGCACGGGCCAGGGCGATGCGCTGACGTTGACCTCCGGAGAGGGTGGCGCCACGTTCCCCGACCCGGGTGGCGTAGCCCTCCTCGAGCGCCTCGATGAAGCCATCCGCGCAGGCCGCCCACGCGGCCACCCGGACCTGCTCCCTGTCGACGTCGGCACCCAGCGTGATGTTCTCGTAGACCGTGTCGTCGAACAGGAAGGACTCCTGAAAGACGATCGCGAGGTCGTCGGCCAGAGCCGCTCGGTTCAGGTCACGCAGGTCGACACCGTCGACGTGCACCGCGCCGGCGTCGGGGTCGAAGAGGCGGACGAGCAGGGCCGCGATCGTCGACTTGCCGCCGGCGGTGGGACCGACGATCGCAAGCGTCCTGCCCGCAGCCAGGTCGAAGGTGATGTTCTCCACGCTGCCGGCACCGTCTCGCCCAGCCGGTGTGGGGCCCGACGGGCTTCGCCCTCGGTCCGGCGAGGGGTGGTGGAAGGAGACCTCGCGCGACCTCAACTCGGCGGGGCCGGCCCGGGAGGGTCGCTCGTCGCCGTAGGCGGAGGCGCCGGTGGCGGTCAGGATCCGCTCGATGCGGTCCCACCCCACCACGGAGCTCGGCATCAGCCCCAGCATCCAGCCGACGACCCGGGCTGGCATGGCCAGGAGCCGAAACAGGTACGCGAACAGCACCAGGTCCCCCACCGAGAGGAGACCACCGGAGACCCGCCAGGCTCCCACTCCCAGGACCAGCAGGATCGCCAGATCGGGTAGTGCCTCGACGGTGGGATCGAACGCGGCCCGGATCCTGCCGATGGTTGTCATGCGGTCGCGGAGGTCCTCGGAGCGGTTGCGGAACGAGGCGGTCTCCGCGTCCTCGCGTCCCAGGGTCTTGACCACGAGCGCGGCGTCGAAGCTCTCGTGAGCGCGCTCAGCGGTGGCTGCGCGCAGCTGCTGCGCCTCGGCGGCGACGGTCCTCATCCTCCGCTGGTAGATCCAGTTCAACAGGGCGAGCGCCGGGCCCGCCAGGAGCCCCACCGCCGCCAGGAACACGTCGGTGACCACGAGAAATACCGCGGTGACGGCGAACATCACCCCCGCGCCGACCGCCATCGGCAGCGGCGCGACCGTCCACCACGCCGACTCGATGTCGGTGTGGGCCGCGGACAGCAGCTCGCCGGTGCTGTGCTGGCGGTGCCAGGCGACCGGAAGATCGAGGTACCGCCCGGTGACCCGTTCCCGGAAGATGGCCTGCAGGCGGTACTGCATGGCATAGGCGCCGTACCGGCGGCCGTACACCCCGCCCGCCTTGAGCACGCCAACGGCCATGATGGCCATGGCGGCAGCCGCCAAGCTGGCTGTCGTGGTCGCACCCCGCGCGAGCGCCGGCAGGATCACCAGGTCGGTCACCCGGCCCAGCACGTACGACGAGGCCACGGCCATGCCTCCGTACAGGGCAGCCGCTGCCCCGCTGACCAGGAACAGCTTGGGACAGGTGCGGATGCCCGTAGCCAGCACCCTCACGCCACGCCATACCAGGGACCGCTCGCGCATGATCCCCGATGGTACGGAGGCAGGCGAAGCCAGCTAGTTGCGGAGTGCACGCTCCTGCGTCTGGGGGTTGAGACGCCCGAGCTCGACCCCCAACGACTCGTCGCTGAAGCCGACCACCTTCCCGTCCCAGCTGAAGGTCGCCGAGCGCCAGAAGTCCACCCCGACCTCGGGGTCGTTCGGGGCTCCCCGCTTGCACCATTCGCTTCCGTTGGGTCATCGAACACCCACAGGGGCCTATCGGTGTTGGGAATGCCGTCGCGACCGATGCGCCAAAGCTGGGCCTGCTCCGCGCAGGCCGCGGCCGCGAGCCGCAGTTCGACGAAGACGCTGATGTCGTGACAGCCCCTCATGGCAGTGGGCGCGGGGGTCACTGGCCCATGTCGGCGGGAGCGAACCGATTGTCGGCATCACCCGGATGTTGGATCGGTGGCTCGCCACCTCGCTCGCGGCCTGCGGCTCGTCGAGCGGCACGCGCAGGACCTGGATGACGCCGTGGAGTGGATCCCTCCCCGCTGCGGGCGCGCGCGGGTGACCGCAGGTCGGGCCGGGGCCGAGCGGGTAGGACGACATGTAGAGGAGGAGCTCCGTGCGACTGTTGGGGTATGCGGTGATCGTGTGCGCCCCGCAGTCGGTGTATACGCCAGAGACGAACTTCGGCTGTCTGGGGTCGCCGATGTCGAAGATGCGGACGCCCTCCCAGCCGCCGGGGTCGATCGGATTCGCGAGGGGCGAGCCGCATTCGGGTCCGGTCAGCCAGAAGGAATAATCGCGCAGGAAATGGCCAGCCCCAGCCATTGCGGTAGAGGTGACGCGCGGAACCATCCATAGGATAGAGGGCGCTGCTCGGAGCAAGAAGCAGCCGAGTGTGTACACGAGAAGCAGAAGAAGCGGTTCTCGCCTGGCGAGCTTGAAACGAGACGCCACGGGATCTCATGAGCGGAGGAAGATGAAGTCCCCCCGTCCGTCAACCGGGGTGAGGCTGGGAAGGTCGAGGATGAGCGGAGTACGGCTACTGGTCGGTACGCGCAAGGGTGCGTTCCTGCTGACCTCCGGGGGCAAGCGGGAACGGTGGGACGTGACCGGTCCCCTCTTCGGCGGCTGGGAGATCTACCACGTCAAAGGATCTCCAGCCGACCCGAGCCGCCTGTGGGCCTCGCAATCCACAGGCTGGTTCGGTCAGTTGATCCAGAGGTCGGACGACGGTGGCGTGACGTGGCATCAGGTAGGGAACGATCTTCGCTACGCCGGCGTGCCGGGCACCCACCAGTGGTACGACGGCACGCCGCACCCGTGGGAGTTCGCACGGGTGTGGCATCTGGAACCGTCGCCGACCGATCCCGACACGGTGTACGCAGGGGTAGAAGACGCCGCCTTGTTCCGGTCGATCGACGGGGGCCTGGAGTGGCAGGAGCTCCCGGGATTGCGGACTCACAGCTCGGCTTCGACCTGGCAGCCCGGTGCCGGGGGGCTGTGTCTGCACACGATCCTCCTTGACCCTCACCACCACGAGCGGATGTTCGCAGCGATCTCGGCGGCGGGCGTGTTCCGCAGCGGTGATGCCGGTCACACGTGGCGACCGGTCAATCGCGGCCTGCGGTCAGCCGGCATCCCCGACCCTGATGCGGAGGTAGGCCACTGCGTGCACCGCATCGCGATGCACCCGTCGCGTCCGGACGTCCTTTTCATGCAGAAGCATTGGGACGTCATGCGCAGCGTTGACGGCGCCCAGTCCTGGCACGAGGTCAGCGGCAACCTGCCCAGCGACTTCGGCTTCCCGATCGAAGTTCACTCGCATGAGCCGGACACCATCTACGTCGTTCCCATCAAGAGCGACTCGGAGCACTATCCGCCCGACGGGAAGCTTCGCGTCTACCGCAGCCGCACCGGCGGAGACGAGTGGGAGCCGCTCACGCAAGGCCTGCCGCAGAGCAACTGCTACGTCAACGTCCTGCGCGACGCGATGGCCGTCGACATGCTCGATCCCTGTGGCGTGTATTTCGGAACCACCGGAGGCCAGGTGTACGCGTCAGCTGACGCCGGAGACAGCTGGGCGCCCATCGTCCGAGACCTTCCGCGCGTGTTGTCAGTCGAGGCACAGACGCTCACATGATCCGAGTCGTGTTGCCTGCGCATCTACGGACGCTCGCACGGGTTCAAGGTGAGGTGGAGCTGGAGGTGGAGGGGACGGCGACACAGAGACTGGTCCTTGACCAGCTCGAGGCCACCTATCCCATGCTGCGTGGGACGATCCGCGACCCTGTCACGCAACGGCGCCGAGCGCTCGTGAGGTTCTTCGCGTGCGAGCAGGACCTGTCCCACGAACCACCAGACGCTCCGCTCCCCGACGCTGTCGCCAAGGGGGACGAGCCCTTTGTGATCGTGGGGGCCATGGCCGGCGGTTGAGCGGCCCTCGACTATGAGCGCAGCGGGCGTGAGATGGACGATCAACTGAGGAGTCTCTACGCGGCCCCCCTGGAAGAGTTCGTCGCGGAGCGAGACGCTCTGGCGCGAACGTTGCGAGAGAGGGGCGAGAGGGAGGCAGCAGCGGCCGTGAAGGCGCTGCGCAAGCCCACCGTTACGGCCTGGGCCCTCAATCAACTCTCGCGTCGACAGCCCCGAAAGCTGGGACGGCTCCTGGAGGCCGCGGACCGGCTGGGGCAGGCTCAGAGTGAGGCGATAAGTGGCGCTGCGAGCCCAGGAAAACTGCGCGAGGCCATCACTGAGTATCGGGAAGCGCTGGAGGACGTGAGCCGCGAGGCGTCGGACATCCTCGAAGGGGCTGGCACGAGCCCCCCTGCGCGCATGCCGGAGGTGTTGGCGAGTCTGCAGGCGGCCACGGTGGACGAGGAGGCTCGACGGCAACTTCGGGAGGGCACCCTGACGCGGCCGTTCGCGAGCACCGGGCTCGCTGGCCTCGAACCTGGCCTCGTCGCGGCTCCCCGGAGCCCGCCGCGGGGGGACCCTCAGCCCGTGCCGCAGGAGGCCCGGCAGGGCGCACTCGCGACCGCCCGTCGAGCCGAGGCGCGCGAGCGCGAACGTAGGGCACGGAAGCAGCTCGGCTCTCTGCTGCAGGAAGCCGATCAGCTGAAGCGGGCGGCCGAGTCAGCCAGGAAGCGGGCCGAGCGGTTGGCTTCAGAGGCCGAGGTGGCCGACAGGCAAGCGCGGGAAGCCGAACAACGGGCTGAGGAGGCCACGGAGGCGGTGCGACGCGCGCGTGAGGAGCTCGAAGCGGCGGAGCGGGCGATGAAGGAGACGGAACGTCTCGCGAGCCTCGCTCACGACGACCGCCCGTCCGGGTAGGTCCGGTGCCAGGCGAACCCCCTGTCGTCGAGGAGCCGGAGGGGCTCCTGTACCGACCCGACTTCCTCGGTGAGGCCGAGGAATGCGACCTCCGCGACGTCCTCCTGGGGATGGAGTTGCAGCAGATTCGGATGCGTGGGCAGACGGCTAGACGGACCGTGCGCCACTTCGGCTACGGCTACGACTACGACTCGTGGGGTCTGCGCCCGACGGAGCCGCTGCCCTCCGAGCTCCTATGGATCCGGGATCGCGCCGCGGAGCTGGCCGAACTCCCGCCGGACGAGATGGCCCAGGTTCTCGTCACCCGGTACCCACCCGGCGCGAGTATCGGCTGGCATAGAGACGCTCCCGCCTTCGGGGCGAAGGTAGTCGGCGTGTCGCTCGGGTCTGCCTGCCGGATGCGCTTTCAGCGGGAGCCGGCAGGGGTCCGGCGCGTGTTCGAGCTACAGCTCGCTCCTGGCTCCGCCTACGTCCTGTCCGGAGCCGTCAGGTCCGCCTGGCAGCACCAGATCCCGGCCGTCAAGGCGCTCCGCTACTCGGTGACCTTTCGCCAGGTCCGAGGCCTGTGAGTCGCGATTCCGCGCACTCGGGGGCGGAAGCGACCCCGGGGGGTGCCGGGCTGTCCCACGCTCTCCCTTCGACGTTCCCCTAGGCGCCCCCCTCCCGCCTCTGATCCGAGTCAAGGTTCGAAGATGTCCAACAAGCGCCCGATGCTGCAACGTCGTCGAGTCACACGTGCCCATGATCCACCCGTGGCTGCGGAGTGGTCAGAAGTCGCGACGAGGCTGGCCAGCGACCTCATAGCCCAAGCCGGCCGCCAGTGGCTCGATTTCTGGTTCAGCAATGCCAACCGCGCCATGGACCTCTGGTGGGGAACGCTAGGCTCACGCGCTCGCACAAGAGCGCTGCGGTAGCCCTGGTCCTCAAGCTCGGGACGGACGCGGCGGCGGCCTAACGTGCCCCGGTGGATGGCGGAGATCCGCGACCGGCACAACGACTGGCTGGTCTCATCTCCCTCAGTCAGGAGTTCTACTTCATCGGCATCCTCAACCACCTCATGACGGCGGGCAGGCTGCCAGGCACGAAGCACGAGGTGATAAAACTCCGCTCGATCAGGATGAGTGAGGAGGTGGCAGCCTCCCCTGGACTACGAATCAAAGCTCAGCCGGAGTTCGAAGCACATCAGAAAGCTCGAGGACCACGGTCTGGAGCGAGCGGAGGAATTTCTGCAAGACCCGGATAGTGACACGTAGCCACCCTTTCTGAGGGACCTCGGCGGGAGATGGAGAATGACAGTGATACTTGCGGTTGGCACCTACGGCTCGGATGATCCCACTCGGGCCGCGCTGCCAATGATCACGGCACAAGGTGCCCTGGACAGCGGAAATCAGGCCCAGGTGGCCTTTCTCGGAGAAGCGACCTACCTCCTTCGTCCCGGGCTCGCTGACCAGGTCGTGGCCGTCGCCTTCGGCAATGTCGGGGAACATATGCGCGCACTTGCGGATCGAGGCGTACCGTTCTTCGTGTGAGGCCCTTGTCATGCCGCCCGTGTGGTGGCGGATGAGGACCTCGCAGCGTGGAACGCCGAGCGGATCGACCACATAGGATTCGCGCAGCTCATCGCGGCCGCTGATCGTACGATCACCTTCTAGGTGTAGCCGACCGCTCAGCGCGAAAGCCGCGAGGAGCCGTCAGCTCCCGTCAGGTGATCGCCCGGACCGCAGGTAGATGGGGTTGGTGAGCGCTTCCATGTCCGTGCGCCCGGAGAGCGGTGTACGAGCCGGCACCTCGGGCAGGCTCCTGACCTCAGCCCGTACGTAGCCGGCGGCGATGGGCACCCTGAGCGTGAAGGTCTGGGAGTCCTCGGTTATGGGCTGCGCCGGCCATTGCTGGCCCCCGACGGTCACGATCAGCCTCATCCCAGCTGCACGTCGGACGATCAGCTCGACGTGGGCCAGGTCCGCGGCAGCCCCATAGATGACGGCCCCTGCCCGTTCGTGCTGGCCACCTGGACCCTCGGCGCCGAGCTCCAACTCGACCCCGTCCGGCACTCGAGTGATGTACGACCGTCCCGCCCGCAGGGCGTCGACGAGCGCCCCGCGTTCGAGCCGCTCGGCATACACGACGGTGGTGGGCGTGCCTGCCACCAGACCGTAAGGGTTGTCGGTGCCGTGAAGGTCGCTGCCGCCGTTGGCGGGGATCCGCCAACCTTCCCGCAGAAGGCCGTCCCACAGCTTCAGCGTCGCCTCGCTGTCGGGCCTGAACTGCCCGGACCACACCTCGATCCCATCAGGGCGGGCTGCGCGATCAGCCACGGCGTCAGTGAAGAACTGCCACGCGACGTGGGCGAGCATCGGATGGGCAGCCGATACGTACGCCCCCAGTTGGTGTGCTGTGCGCAGGAAATCGATGATCCGCCCCTCGTTTGGGCGGGTCGGGACGCCCAGGGGCCGCTGCCGCCAGTCCAGCCATCCCGTCGGGTCCAAAAGGCCCGAGACGGTGGCGTGGCCATGGAACCAGTTGGTCATCTCCTCGCCGGCCAGAAACAACACCCCCGGTTCGGCGTCACGCGCGAGATGCAGGTTCTGGCTGACCACGTTGTGGTCGGTCAGGGCCACGAAATCGAGCCCGATCCGGCGACAGGTGGCGGCCCACTCCGCCGCCGTCATCGCGCTGCCTGTTGCCCAGGCGTCGCTCGACTCGGGAGTGTGGCAGTGCAGGTCCCCCCGGTACCACCCGGGTGCATCTCGCACCACGCCCTGAATGGGATCGGGCCGGAAGGCCCCACGGGCCAACCCGGACCTCAGGGTCACCGTTACGGTGACCACCGTGAGCGGCGGTGCCTGGAAGACCGGCACGATCACGGTCCAGGTGCCGGGCTGGATCGGTCCCGGCAGGAACGATGGCGACGCCACGTCGGTCGCGACGAAGAAGTCGGAGCGCTCGTCCCCGTACACGCCCCGGAAGCCGGACGACTGATAACCGGCGCCCCGCCAGTCGAACAAGCCGACGCCCAGCTTCGCTGGCTGCGAATGCCGCATGGTCACGTCGATCCGATCGACTCCGGCGGGTACGTCGAAGGGCAGGTAGGCGTAGTAGCCGGTGCCCGCCACGGTTGTGGTCAATGTCAGCGTGTCGTCGGCTCGCTGTGGGCGCTGGCTGACCATCCTCGTAGGCAGGACGGCTGACAGCCCGCCCGCTCCGACGGCGTGGAGCAGGTCGCGGCGGCTGATCATGCACAGGAACCTAGCGCGACACCAGCAGGAGCCGGCAGATGACACGGGAGCCTTACGGGACGCTTGCGAGCGTGTACGAGTGGCTGCTTCCCGAGGCCCTGCTGACCCCCGAGGGTGCCGTTGCGGCCTTCGCGGAACATATTGCCGCTCTCGAGGCGGGAGCGCGGGTGCTTGATTGCGCCGCGGGGACGGGGCTTCTCGCCGTCGGCCTCGTGTTGCGCGGTTTCGAGGTCGTCGCCTCGGACGCAAGTGGTGCGATGTTGGAGCGGGCGAGCCGGCTCGCTGCCGACTACGGCATCGATCTGCCTGTGGTGGTGGCCCGTTGGGACCAGCTGGTCCAACAAGGTTGGACCGCTCCCTTCGAGGCTGTCTTCTGCGTCGGCAACTCTCTCGCCCACGCCCCGGGGCGGGTCGCTCGGCGGGCAGCACTGCGGCAGATGGCCGCCGTGCTGCGCCCGGGCGGCCTGCTGGTCCTCACCTCGCGCAACTGGGAACAGGTGCGCGAGAAAGGGTCCGGCCTCAGCGTGGCCGATGAGCTCGTCGAGCGCCGAGGCGAACGTGGACTGGTGGTGCACGGTTGGACGATCCCCGAAGGCTGGGACGAGCCCCACGAAGTCGACGTGGCGGTGGCCCTGATCGACGGGACGGGCCGCGTGACCAGCCATGGCGAGCGGCTGTCCTTCTGGCCGTTTCGCCACGAGGACCTCGACGCGGACCTGCGGGCGGCCGGGCTGGTTCCGATCTCCTCCACGTACGACCCGCAGGTCGAGCGCTATCTGGTCACCGCAGGATCGCTATGAGGCGCTGGGGAGATGCACGCAGCGGAGGGCATCCCTGGGGCCCGGTCGTCAGTCGGGTCGCTACGGGTACTCGCAGCGCCAGCAGAGCCCTCCCGGTCCCAGCCCTGTCCAGGAACGCAGCCCGCACTCGTGGCAGCAGGGAGCCAAGGTCGCAGCCACGCCGAGCAGGGGGAGTAGTGCAAGTGGGACAAGGGCGACGATTTCCACATTGGAAGCTTGCGACAGCAGAACGTGCCGCGACTGTGGTATCCCTTACCTTCGTTCAGTGGAGAAACGTCCGAGCTGGGACAAGCCGGGACAAATCGCCCTCACCGTGGTCGCCCTCCTCCCCTGGTGTCACACCGGGCTGGGAGCGCCCCGCGACTGCCCACCGCAAGGAGTCAGGCAGAGTTCGGGTAGGCGAAGCGGTAGCGGAGCAACAACTCGCCCGAGTGCTCGTGGGCCTCCATGAGCTCGACCGGCAAGGACGCCAGTCCGAGTTCGCCTTCGACGATTCGCCGCGGCGAGGTGCCTACGACCTGTGGTGCGAGCGTGAGAAAGAGTTCGTCCACCACCCTGGCCGCCAGTAACTGACCGTTGAGCGTGGGACCGCCTTCGCACAGCACGTAGGCCATTCCTTCCGCCCGCAGCCGTGCCATCGCGGCGCCCAGATCGACTTGGCTCACCCCCGCCTGCACGATGTCCGCCACCGGTTGGAGCTCTTCCACCCGGTGGGACGGGGCGTCCTCGACGGTGATCACCAAGGGCCGTCGCTGCGGGTCGGAGAAGACGCGGCTGGCGGGGCTCAGTGCGGCCGTAGCAGTCATGACGACCAGGCGGGGAACCGACGCCAGCCCTCGAGCCCGACGTCGAGCCTGGGCCTCCTCGGAAGGACGGGGCGGTCCGTAGTCCTCGATCCGAACCGTGGAAGCACCGACCAGTATGGCGTCGCAGGTCTCGCGGAGACGATGGAACACCAGCTTGTCCGCCGGCCCTCCCAACCCGGCGGTGCGACCCGCCAGCGTGGCTGCCCCATCAACGCTGGCGATCATGTCGAGATAGACGTGGGGACGCCGAGAAGGGGCCGCGGAGAAAGCCAGATCGAGGTAGAGCTCGTCCAGCGGGGCCTCATGCGGGTCGGGAAAAAGCCGTCGCATGCTCGCCCTCCTTCACGGTGCCGGTGTTATCGCCCCCCTGCCGCAGGCGCGTCGACGGCGGCGAGTCCGTGAGCAGCTCGCGAGGGCGGCCTCGTCTACCGGTCGGAGCGCCACGGTTGCCGGCGGGATCGCTGGCTTCTCCACCCCCGTTGCGGCCCCGCGGTCCACAAGCTCAGCCACTGACGTTGAGCTTCCCTCCAGACGTCGAGCATCATCTCCTGCCAGGCCGCCGACTGATCCAGCATCTGCCGGGCGGACTGCAGCCACGAATTCGTCCCGTCTTCGGTTCCCCGCTGAGGCATGGCCACTCCCTGGCTTGCACTACCTCAATCAGAGCGCCGAGAGGCAATCTGCGGCACTGTCCGACTGATCCCGTCCCGAACGACCGGGCCCTTGTCGCGCTGGTGTTCGCCGAGGCCGATCCCGCCAGCAGCCACTCAATTCAGGTAGCCGGCCAGTTGACGCTTCAGATCGGTGCCCTCGTGGTAGCCGACTATGTGGTGGACGGGTACACCGTTGACGAACAGGATCATCGTGGGCAGCGCCCGCACGGCGTATCGCTCGGCGAGCAGAGGCTCAGCTTCGACGTCGACGCGCAGGATCTTCACGCCGTGGTTGCCTTCCGCGACCGCTTCGAGCACCGGGTCTTCGAACCGGCAAGGGTCGCTGTGACGTGACCAGAATTCCACCAGCACAGGGAGTGGAGATGAGGTCACCTCCCTATCCCAGTCTTCGGCCGACACAGGTTGCAGTTGGCCCACATTCGTCTCCTGCGGCCGAAACACTCGCTACGCGGCGCGCCGCCTCCAGCGGTCATCCCCTGCGGTCCTCCAGGAGAATACTGCCGTCGGCTCCTGTCACCTTCCCGCTCCCTTCCGAGCCGGGGCGCCGGGGCCGCCTTCACCTTCCTGCGCGACAATCTCTACGCCGCCAGCGTCAGGACTGAGGTGGACGTGACCGAGCGCAAAGAGACATTGGTCGGTCTTTCGCTGGTTCCGGAGGCGGGTTCGTGGCGGCAACTCGCCGAGGTCACCCATGTCGCCGACGAGGGCGGGCTCGACCTGATCGGCATCCAGGATCACCCCTATCAGTGGCGTTTTCTCGACACCTTCGCGTCGATCGCGGCACTGCTCGCACGGACGAGCCGGATACGGATCTTCCCGGACGTAGCGAACCTCCCGCTCCGTCCCCCCGCGATGCTCGCCAAGACTGCGGCGTCGCTCGACCTGATCAGCGGAGGACGGTTCGAACTCGGCCTCGGGGCCGGCGCGTTCTGGGACGCCATCGAGGCGATGGGCGGACCGCGACGCACGCCCCGCGAAGCCGTGGACGCCCTCGCAGAAGCGATCGAGCTGATCCGGTTGATGTGGAGCGGCGAGCGGTCGGTCAGCTACCCCGGCCAGTACTACCACGTACGGGGGGTCCATCCGGGCACCCCTCCGCCACACGAGATCGAGATCTGGGTCGGGGCGTACGGCCCGCGAATGCTGCGCCTCATCGGCCGGCTCGCCGACGGCTGGATCCCCTCCCTCGGCAGGGTCACACGGGGCGATCTTCGTTCCGCCCATGCGATGATCGACGAGGCGGCCCAGGCAGCAGGCCGCGACCCCTCGTCGATCCGGCGCCTGCTCAACATCGGCGGAACAATCACAGCGGCCGGGCGGGGTGACCTACACGAGCCGGGGAGGTCGGCTGGCCGCCTCTCCAGCGGTCTTGCAGGGCCGCCAGAGTTCTGGCACGAGCTGCTCAGCGGCTTCAAGGAGATCGGCTTCAGCGGTTTCGTGTTCTGGCTTCCGGAGGAGACACCCGAGCAGATTGCCCGGCTGTCCGAGGAGGTCGCGCCACGAATACGCGAAGCCCCATGATCCAGCCGCGGCTCCGGGTCGCCGGACCGCGCGAGGCCGGAGGAAAATAGCTCGCTAGCGACGAGCCCAGGCGCCCACAGGTTGGAAGCGCAGCGGCACGTCGACGAGGATGAGTTCGGTCTCCTCGACGGCTTCCACGTCGAACTCCTCGCGTCCCTGCACTTTCGCCGCATCCCCGCTCGCGACCTTCTCGGCGTTGAAGGTCGCCGTACCGTCGATCAGGTAGACGTATCCCCCGCGGCTCTCAGCGAACTCATGCGAGAGCCTGGTTCCGGGCGACAGCCGGCTCACCAGCACGCGGGCGGCCTGCGCGAGGTCAAGGCCGTCTTCTCCGGGCGGTCCCATGACCTGAAGCCAGCGGTCGGCACGGTCCTCGACGGCGTACTGGCGCTGCTGCAGCGACGATTCGAGGCCCTCCTCCGACGGGAGGATCCAGAACTGAATGAAGCGCAGCGGCTGAGTGTCGGAAGCGTTGCGCTCCGAATGGAGGGCGCCCCGTGAGGAGAAGCGCATGACCTGCACCGCTCCGGGTTCCAACTGCCCCCCGTTGCCGAGGGAGTCCGCATGTTCGAAGTGGCCCTCGACCACATAGGTGAGGGATTCGATGTCGCGGTGAGGGTGCATGGGCCACGCCGCTCTGGCCGCGATCCGGTCATCGTTGAAGACTCTCAGCGCTCCGACTCCCATCTGAGCGGGGTCGCGGTAATCGTCGAACGAGAAGTGCCAGCGGGCGACGAACCAGCCGCCGTCCTTCTCGAAGATCTCCTCGTCACGGCGGATCTGCAGCACGAAGTCCTCCTCGTTGCAGCGGCTACATGATGGTAGACCGGCGAAGGTGGGCTGACCGGAGACCAGCTGAACGGCGGACGCTGCGGCTCTCGGCGCCCGTAGGATCTCCCGAAACACCTGCTCTCGAGGGAGACACCATGGCGAATGGCGAACGCAGCGTTCCGGTTGAGGAGGAAGAGGGCGTCTGGTGCATCGTGGACGGAACCCCCACGTGGCAGGCCCGCACCGAGACCTTCAGGTCGGACGGGGTCGAAAACCTCACCTACAACAATCCTTACGACAGGGAGATCGAGCGCGTCTGGTTTGACGGCAGGGTCGTCTATGCGGTGGAGAGCGGTGAGATCGACCTCGAGTTCGACGAGCAGCGTACGGCCCGGGGCAACCAGGTCGCTCAGGAGTATCAGGTCGTCTACGCGGTCGAGCTCGACGAGCAGGGCAAGCTCAAGGGCGGCAGCAAGCCTGAGCGCGTCCCGGGGCAATACAACATCTACGACTCGGTGCCGGGCATGGAAAAGTATTCCCCGTTGTGGCAGTTCAATTTCGTCGTCGTCCCGCGGGACTACGAGCCCAACAGCTTGCGCTCGGAAGCAGACTGCCTGAGCAGCGGTTACAGGATCGAGAAGAGCACGATCGTCGAGAACTGACCCGTGCTGTGAGGCCCGCCGTGCGCGGCGCCGCCGACAAGAAAGACGCCACCGGGGCAGTATGAGTTCGTCCCTCCATCGCATCTGCGTCTTCTGCGGCTCGAATTCGGGCATTCGGGGCGAGTATCGCGAGGCTGCCCGAGGATTTGGCGACCTGCTCGTCGCTCGAGGCATCGGGCTCGTCTACGGCGGGTCGAGTCTTGGGCTGATGGGCGAGCTGGCTGACTCGGTGCGCCGCGCCGGAGGAAGCGTGATCGGGGTCATCCCCCGTCAGCTGCTCAACCTCGAGGCTGCCCACCCGGCCCTCGACGAGCTACGGATCGTCGACTCGATGCACGAACGCAAGGCCCTCATGTTCGACCTCTCAGACGGGTTCGTGGCGTTGCCGGGAGGGTTGGGCACGCTGGAGGAGCTGTGCGAGATCCTGACATGGCTCCAGCTCGGCCTCCACGCCAAGCCAGTCGGGATCCTCGACGTCGCCGACTACTTCGCTCCGCTCGTGGCGTTTCTCGACCAGGCTGTCCGCGAGGGGTTCCTGCGGGACGAGCACCGACGGCTCGTGCTCGTCGATGATCGTGCAGAGCGGCTGCTCGAGGGCATGCGCGCCTTCGAGCCGCCCGACCTCGAACGCTGGATCGGAGAGGACGCGCGCTGACCGAGGCGCCCGACGGTCTCATCGACAGCGGAACCATCTCGACCCCGGCGTCGACATACGACCTGTGGTGGGTAGCAGGTACGTCGGCATTGCAGCCTTCAACGGAACAGGAGGGTCGCTGGCAGTAGCGACCGGGAACCGGTTCAGCGCGACGATCGAGCGTACGCCTGGGTTGGAGAGCGAAAACGACTGGGACGAGCAAGGACGTCATACCCACCTGACGCAGCAGCCGAGGCCCGGATAGGAGACAGGATGACGCTGGTCGGGCACGCGACAACGTCCACGGCTGGTGCGCAAGCGACAGCACGATGAACTTGGTTGATCTGCTGCTCGTGCTGCTGCTGCTGGGAGGCGCATCGGCCGGGTACGGGCTCGGGTTCGTGGCGCGGCTCGCGTCGTGGGGAGGCCTGATCCTTGGACTGGGGGCCGCCGCCCTAGCCCTACCTAGGGTGCTGAAAGCGGTGCAGGCGAGTTCGACGTCGGGTCGGCTGCTCATCACCCTCCTGGTGTTCCTCGTCCTCCCTGTGATCGGCGGCTTGGTGGGAGCGGCGGCCGGAGGGCGGTTGAGAGGCGGGATCCGCGAGGGGCCGGCACGATCGCTGGACCGTTTGGGGGGCGGGCTCGCCGGGATACTGGGAACGCTCGTGCTCGTGTGGCTGGTGGCGCCCATAGCTGCGGCGGTGCCCGGCGTAGTGGCGCAGCAGGTACGCGGCTCCCACATCGCCGGGGCCGTCGCCAGGCTCGCTCCACCGCCGCCCCAGCCGGTGCAATCCCTGCGGGGTCTCGTCGTCCAAACCCGGTTCCCCGAAGTCTTCAGTGGTCTGCTTCCTGCGCCGGAGGTCGGCCCCCCACCCCAGCAACTAGCAGTGTCACCGCAGGTTGTCGACCGGGTGACGAGGTCCACGGTCGAGATCGAGAGCCTGGCCTGCCAGCTCATGCACGAGGGCAGCGGTTGGGTGGCGGACCACCAGACTGTGGTCACGAACGCCCACGTCGTGGCCGGGACCGAACGGCTGCAAGTGCGCCGCCCCGGGGGCGGCGTCCTGGCGGCCACCGTGATCTCGTTCGACGCGGAGCGTGACCTGGCGGTTCTGCGGGTACCGGGGCTGGCCGAGGCACCGCTGCCGCTAGGAGACGCGCAGCAGGGTTCCGAAGGTGTGGTAGTGGGATATCCCGGTGGTCAGCACCAGCCGCGCGACGTTCCCGCCGCCGTTGGTCAGCAGGTGAGCGCCGTTGGACGCGACATCTACGGCAATGACCCCGTTCAACGGGAGGTCCTGTTCATCGCTGCCGACGTCGAGCACGGTGACTCGGGTGCGCCGCTGGCTGACACCTCCGGCAACGTGGTTGGCGTGGTCTTCGCGCTCGCGCCCGACCGCCCGTCCACGGCCTTCGCTCTCACCGCCTCCGAGGTGCGAGCGGTGCTGGCGGCAGCCCCCGGGCATGCCGGCCCGTGCCAGACGTGACGCACCAGGTGTCTTTCAGAAGAGAAGCCGCGTACCCAGTCACGAGAGAACGGAGACGGTGATGTTGGCAGGACGAAGCGCGGTGGTGACCGGCGCGTCGAGTGGGATCGGGCGAGCGACTGCTGAGCGGCTGGGCAGGGAGGGTGCCGCGGTGTGCGTGAACTATTACTCGCCCCGGGATCAGGGCGACGCCGAGGAGGTGGTGAGCACCGTCCGGCGGGGCGGTTCCGACGCGGTTGCCGTTCAGGCCGACGTGGGCAGGGAGGAGGACGTCAAGCGGCTCATGGGCGCGGCGGTCGAGCGCCTCGGGGGCTTGGACCTGCTGGTCAACAACGCCGGCATCGAAAAGCGCGTACCCCTGCTTGACATGACGCTGGGCGAGTGGGATTCGGTTGTACGCACCAACCTGACCGGGGCGTTCCTCTGTCTGCGGGAGGCCGCCGTGGTAATGGCTGGCGGAAGTGGTGGGGTCATCGTCAACATCTCCAGCGTGCACGAGTACATCCCCTGGCCGGGCTTCGCGCACTACTGCGTCAGCAAGGCCGGTCTCAAGCTGTTGATGCAGACTGCCGCCCGGGAGCTGGCTCCCCACAAGATCCGTGTGCTCAACATCGCCCCGGGTGCCATCGTGACGCCTATCAACCAGTTCGTGCTCGACGACCCCGAGGCCCGACAGGCGGTCGAGGATGAGATTCCTTGGGGGCGGATGGGCAAGCCTGAGGAGATCGCGGCGGCCACCGCCTGGGCCGCGAGCGACGAGGCCGAGTATGTGACCGGTACCACCATCGTCGTCGACGGCGGCATGTCGCTGTACCCGAAGTTCGTCTAGCAGCGCGTGGAGAGCGAACCGTTGGGACCCCGTCCGGAGCTCATCGGAGCCGAGGGTGATCCGGTGAGCAGCCAAGCCGCAGAGGGCTACCCCCCCATACGCGAGTATGCGCTGCTGGCGGACTGCTTCTCCGCGGCGCTCGTGAGCCGCTCGGGATCGATCGACTGGTGCTGCCTGAGACGTTTCGACAACGCGAGCGTTTTCGGGCGGCTGCTCGACTGGGACCGGGGCGGCTTCTTCTCCCTGGCTCCGCGTGCGGTTCAGGAGACGAGTCGTCGCTACCTCGACGACTCGCTGATACTGGAGACCACGATCGTCACCGCCGGCGGACGCCTGCGCATCTACGACGCGTTCATCGTGCGACGTGGGGGCAGCATCGAACCTCCCCACCGCCTGATACGTGTCGTGGAAGGGTTGGAGGGCGCGTCCATCGTCGACGTCATCATCGAACCACGCTTCGACTATGGGACGCTGCGCCCCTGGATCCGCCGCCACGAGGAAGGCGCATACAGCGCCATCGGCGGCGATGACGCCATCGTCATCAGCAGTGACGTGGAGTTGCAGGTCGACCACGAAAACCACTCCTTCTCTGGCAGCTTCGAGGTCCTGGCGGGCCAACGGGTGCGCTTCTCACTCGATTCGCAGCTTCCGCACGTGCTCGAATCGACGCGGGTGGCGAAGGAGGAGATCGATCGGGCCTTGGACGACACCCGGCGGTGGTGGCACGACTGGCAGCAGCACACCGTTGCCGACGGGCCCCAGACAGCCCTCATCCGCCGCTCCGCCGCCGTCTTGAAGGGGCTGACCTGCGCCCCCACGGGCGCCATCATCGCCGCACCCACCACCTCCCTGCCCGAGGAGATCGGGGGAGCCCGCAACTGGGACTACCGCTACGCGTGGATTCGAGACTCAGCGCTGACCGTGGAGGCGCTCACCCTGGTTGGGCACCCCGAGGTCGCCCAGGGATTCCTCGATTTCGTCATGCGTTCCACGGCGGGGCACGCGGACGACCTGCAGATCATGTACGGCTGCTATGGCGGGCGGCGGCTCGTGGAGGTGCAGCTCGAGGACCTGGATGGCTACCGGAGATCCCGACCCGTGCGCGTGGGGAATGCTGCCGCCGACCAGGTGCAGCTGGACAGTTACGCCCACATCCTCGTGCTGGCACGCCATTGGCATGACGGGAAGGACTTCGATGAGGACGAATGGCGCTTTCTCAGCTCGGTGGCGGACGCTGCGGCCAGCCGCTGGCGAGAACCCGACCATGGCCTATGGGAGGTGCGCGGCCAGCCCCGCCACTTCGTCCACTCCAAGGTCATGCTGTGGCAGGCCCTGCAATCCGCCATACAGCTGGGGCAACAGTGCGGACAGCAAGGATCGGTGCAGCGCTGGCGTGCAGCCCGCGACGTGATCAGAGACACCATCCAGCGTCGTGGTGTCCACCCCGACGGCTACTACGTGCAGCACTTCGACAGCACCGAAGTGGACGCCAGCCTCCTGCAGCTGCCCATGCTCGGCTTCGTCGACGCCAACGAGCCCATCATGCGTCGCACCGTCGAGGTCATTCGGCAGCGTCTCGGCGTCCCGCCCCACGGCCTGCTGCGGCGCTATCTCACCGACAGGACGCCGGATGGCCTGGAAGGTTCCGAAGGTGTCTTTCTCACCTGCACCTTCTGGCTCGTCGACGTGCTGCTGCGGCAAGACCGTACAGACGAAGCCCGAGCGTTGTTCGACCACGCGATCGCCACCGCCAACGACCTGGGGCTCTTCTCCGAAGAACTCGATCCCGCGACCGGCGAGCTCCTGGGCAACTTCCCCCAGGCGTTCACGCATGTCGGGTTCATCGTGGCGGCCCACGACCTGGCGGGCACCAGATGAAGGTGCAGTAACGGCTCAGCGTCCCAGCCGGGTCAGTTCCGACTCGACGCGCTCGAGGATGGCGGTGTTCGCGCGCAGCAGGGTAAGGAGCTCTTCGACCTCGGCTTCGGCCTTCTGGTTGACCTCGTAGTCCGCCCTGGCCTGGACCCGGTCGAGCTCTGCCGCCCGGTTCTGGCTCATCATGATGATGGGCCCGGCATAGGCGGCCTGAAATGACAAGGCCAGGTTGAGCAGGATGAACGGATAGGGGTCCCAGTGACGCACCCAGGCGGTGACATTGAGCGTGATCCACGCAGCCAGCAGGATCGACTGGGTGATGATGAACCCCCAGGACCCCACGGCGTTGGCGAACGCATCGGCGGCGCGCTGCCCGACGCTGCGCCGATGATGGAACTCGCTGACGACGTCGCGGTGCCTGACGTGCGCCAGACGACGGCGGACCTGGCGAAGCTGGGCGATCCTGTCGCTGTGCGGTTCTGTGACGGCCATCGCTCCCTCGGATCTCGAATCGGTTGAAACGCTCGTTGCGTAGTTAGAGCAGGTGGTGGCGCCTCAGCGTGCGGAACGCGAGGAAGCCGGGGACGATGGGTAGCCAGAAGGTGAGCAGCCGGAAGCTCAGAACGCTGACGACCGCGATGCCGGAGCCGGCACCCAAGCTGACGAGTCCGGCGACGAGAGCAGCCTCGAGCGCTCCCAGCCCTCCAGGGGTTGGGGACGCGCTGGCGAGAGCTGAACCGGCCAGGTAGACGAGCAGGGTGTGGGTGATGGGCAGGTCGCCGCCAAAGGCGTGCACGCAGATCACGAGGACACCGGCGTAGCCCACCAGGACGCCGGTGGCACCGGCGAACAGCAGCGCTGCGCGGGCGGGGCGGTGCAGCACGTCGACCAGCGCGCGGCTTGCATGGCGGAGGGGCGAGAGTAGCCGGCGACGGCCGAACGGCAGGGCTACCAGACCGACGAGCGCGACGCCGATCCCGACGACGGCAAGGAGCTCCAGGCGAGGCGGCACCCGGAAATGACCGATCGCAGACAGGTCACCGAGCGCAGCTGCGATCACGACGAGCGCCGCGGCATGGACGACGGCTCCCGACGCCTGGACGAGACCGATCGCGGCGATCGCGGTCGGCCGGTCGATGCCGCAACGCTCGAGGAAACGTTCCCGCAGGGCAGCCCCCCCGAGCCCTGCCGGCGTGGCGCGGTTGGCGTAGGCGGCGGCTAGCTGGACCAGCGACGACCGTCCCAGGGGAAGGGATGCGAGCAACGCACCCGACTGCTGCATCGCCGCCAGGGGGTAGCGGAGCACGGACATGACCGCGCCGGCCGCCAGCAGCCCCCACCGTGCCTGGCTCAACGCTCGTCCGAGCTGGCCGAGCTCGGCGACCTGGGGCAGCAGGACATGCACGGCGAATGCCCCCATGAGCAGTGTCAGGAGGGTGCCGGGGCCGAATCGTGTGACGCTTGCCCGTCGAGTCTCTGCCGATCCGGTGGCGGAGCCGACCTGCTTGCGGAGCTCGCCGAGCAGGCCGCGCCGTCGCCGGATGGCCTTTCGGGTCGGGCGGGTCAGCCCCGCCGGGTACAGGTAGGGCAGGGCTACTGTCAGCTGGTCATGCGACAACGTGGTGCTTGCCGCGGCGACGGCCCGGTGCGGACCGACGAGCACGGTCAGCGAGGCCAGCAGTTCCGCGACGTCGCGTGCCCTGCGCCGATGGCTGGCGTCCAGCTCACCGAACCCGAAATCGACCAGCCACACCCGCCCGTCCTGGTCGACGAGGATGTTGGGGCTCTTGAGGTCGCGGTGGGCGATGCCGTGCTCATGCAGGCGTGCGACCTGCCGCCACACGTCGACGAGCCGCTCGTCGGTCAGTTGCTCGGCTGGCAGCCTGTCCAACCCCGTCGCGTCGGCTATGCCTTCCTGCACGATCACACCGCTGCCATCATCGAGCCGACCTACCGCCAGCACCTGCGGGCTGCGAACGCCGGCATGGACGGCCAACGAGGAGACCGCGGCCTCATGCTCGACCTGCTGCTGAGCACTCGTGAACAGGGCCTCGTCTTCGACGTCGCGGTAGATCAGCCGCCGCCACCCCTTCCACAGCAGGTCCGCGTCCCGTTGCTCTCGGCTGACGGCCTTGACGAATAGATCGTGGGGTGTGAGAGCGGTCTTGGCTTGCCCAAGACCGCGGGCGGGACAGAACTCTGGCGAGGAGGAAGCCAGGAAGGGGAAGGAGCTGCGCGCGTCGCCGACGAGTGGTACCACCTGCCCCGCTCCGAACCCGTGCTCCACCAGCCACCTCTTCACCACAGCCGCGCCCACCTCTCCGCCCGGCGTGCCGAGGAGGAGGTGGACCGCCGCCCCAACCGCCCACCCCAGCGCCACGCCCCCCACCACGGCGAGAGGAAGGTGCGCACCCAGGTACAACCGGCCCAGAGCAACCATCCCCACCAAGGCCCAGACCACCCGGCGCCACATCCGCGGCAGGAAAGGAGCGGCCGCAGTGGCCAGCGCCGCAGCGATCGCTGCGTGCCCCGACGGATACGCCAACGCCGTGTCGACCGGCACGGCCACGTCGACGCGGGACAGCAGTGACGACGGTCGCCCGCGCTGCACGACTCCGCGTACTACGTCCCCTGACAGCGACGCAGCCACTCCAGCCACGACCAGATCGAGGGCGGGGCGAAACCGGCGACGAGCCACCAAGGCGACCGCGGCCAGAACCGGTAGGGCCGGCAGGGTCGCCAGCCACATCACGGGGCCGAGCGTGCTCACCGCGACGGCCACGTGCGGCAGCTGATTGATCAGACGAAAGACGTCCCGCTCTGCCTGACCGACGCGCCCCGTGGCTGCCGCGACGCCTCCCAACACCGTGACGGCTACGCCCCCCACCAACCGCAGCACGTCGCCGGGGTGCCGCCGCTCGTTCACGTTCCGGCGTCACCTCGCATTCTGTGGTGCTGTGCCGGGGGACGAACCCCTACGTGTGGCGAGAAGTCCTCGACGACGTCGGCGCACCGCCGTCTCATGCCCCCGCTCGTGATGCGCGCCGGTGCGCTCTTCAGACCAGATCCGGTGGGACGAACGGGGACGCCGGCTTGAAAGGTCGAAGACCATGCCCTCGTGGGCGAGGTCGGGCGGGGTTTCGCTCGCACCCCACAGCTCCCGGGATCGTGCGAGCAACGCTTCGAGCTGTCGGTCGGAGTGCAACGGGTCGTGGTGGAACAGGACCAGGCGGTTGGCCTGCGCGATCCTGGCGAACAGAGTGGCGTGAGCGACTGTCGAGTGTCCCCAGCCATCGCGCTTGGCGTACTCGTGATCGGTGTATTGGGCGTCGTGAAGCAGGATGTCGGCGCCTTGAGCCACCCTATAGCCGGAGATCGAATGTGGCGGGGCCGTGAGCAGGTCGCGGCCTCGAGCGGGTTCGTGGTCGGGGAGGTAGGCCAGCGAGCTGCCCTCCTCCTCGATGCGGTAGCCGAGGGTCGGGCCTTGATGCGTCACCGGCTCCGCCACTATCCGGGCGGCACCGACGTGCCAGGGCTGTCGCGGTGCCTGGCGGAAGTGAATTCGCGCCGGCAGATCACGCAGCCGGACGGGGAACAGCGGAGGAGAAAAATACCTTTCGATGCCTGCCCGCAGGCCACTGGGGGATGAGGGGCCCCAGATGTGGAACTCGCCGTCTCTGTCCCACAGGGGGGGAAAAAACGCCAGGCCCTGGAGATGGTCGAGGTGGAGGTGGCTCAGAAGTAGATGGACGGTGGGCGGCGGATGGCTCTCGAGCTGGACTCCCAGCGGCCGGATTCCCGTTCCTGCGTCGAGGATGATGAGCGTGCCGTCCTCCAGTCGCACCTCCACGCACGCGGTGTTGCCGCCGTAGCGAAGCGTCTCCCCGCCGGGTGCCGCCAGCGATCCACGACAACCCCACACCCTTGCGCGCATGTCCCATCCCTCCCGGTCATGAGGGGTTTTCGACCTGGTGCCAGCTTCACGTGGGTGACCGTCCGTGGCATCACGGTCAGCGCCCGTTGCGACCTCACAGTGGCAGCAACGCGCCTCTACCTGGTAGCTGCCAGGCCCCGGTCATCACTCGCTGCCGGCCGAGTGACTCGGCCCCCGTGATGAACTAATTGCAGCTAGCAGTGATGTCCCGGAGGAGCCTCTTTGGAAGAGTCTCGCCATGGGCCTTCGCTGCATGATCGTCGATGACAACCGGGACTACCTCCAAGCTGCGTGCAAGGTGCTGGCGCAGGGAGGGATCACGGTCGTAGGCGTCGCTTCGTCGAGTGCGGAAGCGCTACGTCACGTCGAGGAGGCGGACCCGGACGTCGTGCTCGTCGACATCGTGCTGGGATCGGAGAGTGGTTTCGACCTTGCGCGACGGCTCGCAACGGCGGGCTCGATCCGTGCGAGCGTCATCATGATCTCGACCCACGGTGAGGAGGATTTCGCCGATCTCATCGAGGCAAGCCCGGCCATAGGGTTCCTCCCGAAGTGGAATCTCTCAGCGAGCGCGATCAACGATCTGCTGTCACGGCGTGAGGCCGAAAAGAATCGTGGCCAGGGGCCTCGCTCGCCAACCGGCGGCGGAGGGGCGCAGACGCTCTGACCACATCCCGCCGCACGCCCCGGCTCGTCCCTGCTCAGCTCACGGCGCGCCGGTAGGCGTGGACGGCCAGCACAGCGAAGAAAGCGGTGATGCCCGCTATCCAGGCCAAGGAGACGACCACCTCACCCGCGACGGTCTGGCCGGGGAGCAGTGAACCCTCGCCCAGCATGAGTCCCCGCAGGGCATTCGTGACGATGGTGATCGGCTGGTTGTCCGCGAAAACCCGGAGCCACGACGGCATGGTCTGGGTCGGGAGGAACACCGACGAGGCGAAAACGAGCGGGAACATGGGCAGGAAGACGGCCGCCTGCGTCGCCTCGGGGTTGCGCACATGCAGCCCGATCGTGGCCATCATCCACGACAGTGCGTATGCGAACAGCAGTCCCAGGCGACCGCGGCCACGAAGGCCGGGAAGCTGGTGTGGTAGCGGAAGCCGATGAGGAAGCCGATGAGGAGCATGAGCGTGACCACGAAGGCGTTGCGCAGCAGGTCGGCCAGGGTTCGTCCTGCGAGTACCGCCGAGCGCGCCATTGGCAGTGACCGGAATCGGTCGATGACGCCCTTCGAGAGGTCCTCGGTCAGCCCCAGTGCGGTCTGTCCGGCGCCGAACGCCGAGATCTGGACCAGCAGACCCGGCATGAGCCAGTTGATGTACTTGCCGCCGGCGACAGGTGGGATCGTCTGACCGATGGCGCCACCGAACACGTAGTTGAAGAGCAGCAGGAA
>JBHELG010000094.1:0-14636 GCA_046263195.1 Nitriliruptorales bacterium
CTTCATGACAGGAACCGGGCCCCGGTTCGCGCGCCGTCGACGGGGCTCGCTCGTCGCCGCGATGCTGCGGTTGTCCTGGCGGCCGCTGGTGGGGTTGTACGCCACGCTGGAACCCGTGACGCGATGGGTCATCAGGGGGCGCCGCGGAGTCGGCAAGCGATCGGCCTGATCGGAAGGATGCATGCTCGCGAAACCGGCGCCCTGCATGTCGCGGAGACGCACCTCCTCGATTGCACGGTGAATCAGAACGCCTCCCAACAACCGACCGTGAACAGCGACGACGACGCTGCCCGAGAGCGGTTCGTCGGGCGCTTGTTCGAGGCATCGATCGCCGCCCTTGATCTCTACCACGTCTACATCGGCGACCGCCTGGGCCTGTACCGGATGCTGGCCGAGCGGGGTCCGCTCACCCCGGAGGAACTCGGAGAGCATGCGGGAGTGGCCGAGCGGTACGCCCGTGAGTGGCTCGAGCAGCAGGCCGTGGCCGGGATACTCGACGTCGCCGAGTCCGAGGACCCGAGCAGGCGGCGGTTCCGGCTGTCTGATGCACACGCCGAGGTCCTCCTCGACCGAGACAGCCTGTCGTACATGCCGGTGGCGCTCGGCGTGGTGGGGGTCGCACGTGCCCTGCCACTGGTGCTCGAGGCTTTCCTCACGGGTGGGGGCGTCCCCTACGAGGCTTACGGCGCGGACGTGCGGGAGTTCATCTCACGCATCAACCGCCCCCTGTTCCTCAACCTGCTGGCCCAGGAGTGGTTTCCCGCCGTGCCAGGCCTGGTCGAGCGGCTGCAGGCGGATCCTCCCGCCCGGGTGCTCGACGTGGGTTGTGGGACAGGCTGGTCCAGCATCGCCGTCGCCCGCGGCTATCCGAGGGCAACGGTGGTGGGCATCGACCTCGACGAGGTATCCGTTGTCGAGGCCCGAGCCAATGCCGAAGCGGCCGGTGTGGCTGATCGCACCACCTTCCAAGTGCGCGACGCCGCCGATCCTGGACTGGAGGGCGGCTTCGACCTGATATGCGCCTTCGAGACCATCCACGACATGACCGATCCCGTGGGCGCCCTGCGGGCCATGCGGTCCCTGCCCGCCGAGGCAGGAATCGTGCTCGTAGCCGACGAGCGGGTGGCGGACGAGTTCACCACCGACGTCGACGACGCCGAGCGGTTCCAGTGGGGCTGGAGCGCCCTGCACTGCCTGCCCTGTGCGCTTACCGAGCCACCCGCAGCCGGAACCGGAACCGTCATGCGCACACCCACGCTTCGTGACTACGCGCACGCCGCCGGGTTTGCCGGCCTGGAGGTGCTGCCCATCGAACACGACTTTTGGCGTTTCTACCGTCTGCATCCGACAGGAAGTGCCTCATCGCAAGGCAGGAGGTAGGCCAGCTGAGCAGTACTATTTGCGGCCATTCTGTCGGCGCCGGGGGCGAGCGATAGGCGTGAATGCACAGGTGGGTCCGACGCGGGTGGCCCTGGCCGACGACGACGTGCTCCTCAGGGAGGGGCTGGCAAGCCTGCTCGAGCGGTCCGGGTATCAGGTCGTGGGACGAGTGGGGGACAGCTCGGAGCTTCTGTCGCTGGTTCGGGCGCTGCAACCGGACCTCGTCGTGGTCGACATCCGGATGCCCCCGACCCACTCGACGGAGGGGCTGGATGCCGCGAGCGCCATCAGGGAGGAGTTCCCCGACATCGGGATCCTGGTCCTGTCCGCTCACGTCGAGGTGGAACACGCGATGGAACTGCTGGCCTCGGGCGATCGCATGGGGTACCTCCTCAAGAGCCGGGTCACCGCCATCGCCGAGTTCATCGAGGCCGTGGAACGGATCGACAAGGGCGGTTCGGTGATAGACCCGGCGCTCGTGAAGGAACTGGTCGGAGCTCGCCGGGCCAAGGACCCGCTGGCAGCACTCACCGCGCGCGAGCGCGAGGTGCTCGGGCTCATGGGCGAAGGCCGCTCCAACGCAGGAATCGCCCACCAGCTGTGGGTCACCGAGGGAACCGTCGAGAAGCACGTGCGGAGCATCCTTTCCAAGCTCAACCTTCACGAGGAGCAGGACGATCACCGGCGGGTCCTCGCAGTGCTCACCTACCTGGAATCCCGCTAGCTCCTTCCCAGCAAATTGCCGTGCACCCGCTCGTCAGCGACCGCGCGGGGACCGTGGAAACCCGTGAGAAAGCGTGAGAGCTGAGCGCATGCCTCGCATCATCGCAGGAGAACTGGGATCGCGACGATCGCGGCAAGATCGAGCAGGAAGTGCATGACAACGGGCGCGACGATGCTCCGCCGCCACCAGTACACGACTCCGAGCACAACACCGGACAGTCCGACCGTGATCACCCCCGCACTGCCCTCGTACCCGTGACCCAGCGAGAAGATCGCAGCTGACAGGACGATGGCCCAAGCCGGGCTGGCGCTCAATTCCTCGATGCGGCGCATGAGATAGCCGCGGAAGATGGTCTCTTCCGAAACGGCTACGACAACCACGAGCACGACCGCAAGCACCAGCTGACCGGGGTCGGGCGCAGGGACCAGATCCGGTTGGGGGCTGGAAGGGCCGGAAAAACCCGCGGCGCGGAGTGCGATGTTGACCGTGGTCGAGGCGAAGAAGAGCAGTGGGAACAGCGCGACGCCGAGCATCACCTCCCGTCCGAGTCTCCGCGCTTGCCACCCGATGGCCGCCACCGGTTCCCGGTTTCGGCCCATGAAGAAGACAATGAGCGCCACGAGTGAGAGATCCCGGGCCATGGTCGACGCTGCCAGCAGTGCGAACGGCAGCTGTCCCTCTTGCGCCGCGAAGAACGACAGCAGCATCGACGGCACGATGAGGAACAGGAACACCGCCAGCTCGATGGCACGTTCGCGCCGCCTGTCCCAGGGGGGCGCCGGGATCACGGGGGGGTCCGGGTAGTCGGATGAATGGGTACGGGTCACCTGATGTCGTTGAGTCAGCAAGGGAAACTCCTGGCTGTGCGGCTCCGGGGCTCAACGTGACGAAATTCCGTGCACTCACGCTTCCCCCAGGATGTGGCTGGGCTGGTCCGACGTCATCGCGGTCACCGCCCATGCCAGCTGCCTGTTCTCCCGAATGCGGCCTGCCTGCTGGCCTGAACCGGACGAGGCAGGTCGTGCAAAGCACAAGATTTTTCCGTCGCGTGCGGGGTCCAACAGTCGAAGAGGCAGAGGTGCGAGATGACGCACGCAGAAGTGACGGACGTGGTACGTGCTGTCTTCGCGAGTTACCTCGATCAGGATCGTGAAGCCGCTGAACAACTGTTGGCCGACGACTTCGTGTTCACCAGCCCCCAGGACGACCGGATCGACAAGGCTGCCTTCTTCGAACGCTGCTTTCCGACCGTCTCACGCTTCCGGGCATATGAGCTCCAGAAGGTGGTGCCCGCCGCTGGAGACGACGTCTTCGTGCTTTACGAGTACGAGTTGCAACACGGAGGGCGGTACCGCAACGTCGAGCTGCTCACGGTCCGCGACGGCAGGATCGTGCAGACCCAGGTCTTCTTTGGCGGTCGGGTGAGCACGTGACAGAGCGGGTGTGTCGGGGAGGAGGGTGCGGGCTACCGGTTCCCCCACTGAGGGCTTCCCCCTCCGTTCGCCGTCTCAGTCGTTACGAGCACAGTGAGCAGCAAGGGCGCACCTGGCGCACGAGTGCATCCCTTTTGCCCGCGCCGTGCATCTAAATCTGTGATGGACGAGGAACCCACTGACTTCGAGCTCGTCGTTGCTGCCCGACGTGGAGACACCACGAGCTTCGGTCAACTCCTGACGCGTCACGCTCCCAGACTGTTGAGCCTCGCCCGTCAGATGGTGGGAGCGGACGCGGCCGAAGACGTGGTTCAGGATGCGATGATCGACGCCTACCGGGGCCTCACCGGCTTTCGTGGCGATGCTTCCGTCGCCACCTGGCTGTATCGGATCACGCTCAACCGGTGTCTCGCGGAGCGGCGACGTCGCAAACCGGAGATCGCCGAGGCGGAGCCCATCGACCTGCTGAGACGCTGGGAGGACCCCGACTACTCCGTTGACCCCGCGCTCGTCGCGGCGCGTCGATCCCGCGCCGAGACGTTGCGGGCCGTGCTCGACCAGCTGCCCGAGACCTACAGGATCGCGCTGATCCTCCACGACGCTCAAGGGCTGTCGGCGAGTGAGCTGGCAGAAGCGATGCGGGTGCCGCTGGGGACAGCCAAATCCTACATCCGGCGTGGGCGCATGGCTCTGGTCGCGCTACTCGGAGAAGAGGAGCTGGACATCCTGGAGGAAGCCCAATGAGGCCGCTCAGCTGCCCTGAGGCGCGCGCTCTCGTGTCCGACTACATCGACGGAGAGCTGGATGCTGCGACGGCTCGGGCGCTCGAGGACCACCTCCAAACTTGTCCGAATTGCCCTCCCCTGTATGCGAGTCTGGTGGAGACACTTGCCGACTTGAAGCGGCTCACAACCGAGGGCGACGTGGAGAAGGTGGTGGGGGAGATTCTGGCCGCTCTGCCCGAGGGGTCTTCCCCACCTGAACAGCGTGGCGCGCAGGGCGGTCATCGGGAGGGGGAGCTATGACACTGTGGTGGCTGGGGAACGCGGTATTCATCCTCGTAATCATCCCTGTGGTGATCCTCCTTCTCCACGGGCTGCTCAAACCCGTCGAGGAAATCGGTAGGTACACCGACGACATCCTCGAGCATGGGGTGGGTGCTATCGCGCAGCTGGATGCGATCGAAGAGCTGGCGACGAGCGGCGACCAAGCGGAGAAGGTCAACCGGGACTTGTCGCGGTACTCGAGCTGGCTTTCCGAGAACCTGAGATAAGGAGGAGGCTGCCGTGCAACCCGTTGCAATCGTGACCATAGTGGGGGTCGTACTGACGGTCGCAGCGCTGGCCGCCTACCTCATACGAGTAATTTTCATCCTCAAGCACGTGAATTTCACGCTGGGCACGGTCATTGCTGGCCTGAACGCCATCGCGAACCAGACCGAACCTCTCGGGTCGCTGATAACCCGGGTCAACCGTGAACTTGTGGAAGCAGGGGCCAATCTCGAGAGTGCGGTGAGCGGAAGAGCCTCGTGAGAGGTAGGACGCTGAACCGGAACGCAAAGGAGGAAGGCAATGGCATACGAGTTTCGCTGCGCAGACGCCGGAGCTGATCCCTGCCACGGCAGCTTTCGCGCTGAGACCCAGCAGGAGCTGGTCCAGAAGGTCGCGGACCACATGAGGGAGAAGCACAATGTGCAGCAGTTCAGCAAAAGCCTCGAGAATCTCATCCTGAACCGGGCGAGACAGCGATAGGCGGTGACGTGGGCCGAGCAGAACAGGTGATCGCACCGCTGCGGCGCGCTGCCCGCTGGAGGAGACCGGGTGGCAGCAGGAAGCCGGGCGGCGATCTCGGGACCGGGCCGCCGGGGGACACCACCGAGCTGGCATGGGCCCGCCAGACCCGCTACGGCCGTCGAGCCACCTTGATCTCCGTGGAGCACCTGACCCCCACCGGCACCCTGCGGCTGGCATTCGATGTGATCGACGAGGAACCGTTCAACTTCCTGCCCGGACAGTTCATCGGCATAGCCCAGAAACTTCCCCGGTTCGGGCTGCGAAAAAGCCCCTACTGCCTGATTTCACCGCCGACCGGTCAGCGCCGGTTCGAGCTTCTCGTCCGTGTGGTACCCGAAGGCCCACTGTCTCAGTATCTGGCCGGTCTCGACGTCGGGGACGCCATCGCTTTCCGCGGACCAACGGGCCGTTCCATGGCGCCGAAGCAGTCCGGCACGGAGCTCGTGCTGTTCGCGACCGGGGTGGGGATCGGGCCGTTCCTGGGACTGATCCGCTACCTGCTGGCCGTGGGCGATCCGCGCCCGATTCGGCTGTTCTGGGGGTTGCGGCTGGCTGCCGACCTCTGCCTCCTGGACGAACTCGACGAATTGACCCGGACACACCCGGCCTTCGACTACCACATCAGCCTGTCCCAGCCGCCTGCGCACTGGGGTGGGCTGCGTGGCAGGATCACCGCAACCGCACCCCCGCTGGTGGGACCGCCCGATGGCAAACAGTTCGTGCTGTGCGGAAACGGGGCGATGATCACCGAGACTCATGCAGCTCTTTCCGACCTGGGTGTCCCCGACGTCCGCATCCACCGCGAGCACTATTTCAACAGCTCCCACCGCCCCGACGCCGACACCGTTGCCGAAGTGCGCCGCCAGTTCGCCGGGCATGACGTCCCCTCGCCCATTCAGCAACTACACGTGGTCACTTGAGGCTCGCAGCGGGAGCGAACCCGGCTGACCGTCAATGACCTCCGACGGCCGCCCCCTCAGACGGCCATGACCCGGCGCCGGCTCAAGTACCTGCCTACCTGGAGAGGTGTGATCTCGCCGATCAGGTGGCCGTCGCTACCGACGAAGACGGGCGACCCATCCTCTTCCAGGCGCTCGACCACACTCTCAGCCGGGGTCTCCGGGGAGATCGTCACCTGGCTGTCCAGGGGCTGCGTGAGGTCGCGGACCCATCGGCTCTCCCACTGCCGAGCAGGGATGCGCTTGACCGCTTCCAAGTTGAGCAGGCCCAGCGTCCGGCCGCCTTCGTCCACGGGAAAGGCGGCCTGCTCGTAGCGGAGGAAGTACTCGTCCACGGCCTCGCGAAGACTCGCATCTGCCGGCACCGCCACCAGCCCCGGACTCATCACGTCCTCGGCGCGCACGCCCTCGAGAAGATGATGCATGTGAATCTGCAGATACGAGCTGCGCGCCGCACCCGCCAGGAACCAGCCGATGGCGGCGAGCCAGATGCCGTTCGCAAGCGCTCCCGTGAAGAGCAGGAGGAGGCCGACCAGCATCATCAGGTAACCGAACGCCTGTCCGACCAAGCTCGCTGTCCTCGTGGCCCGATCCAGGCTCCCGGTGCCCTTCCACAGCGCCGATCGGAGCACCCTCCCGCCGTCCAACGGAAGGCCAGGGATGAGGTTGAACACCCCGAGCAACAGGTTGAGCACCCCCAGGTACTGGAGGGCACCGAAGACCGGAAGAGCAAGGGTGCCTCGAGCGAGGAGCCCCACTCCGACGAGTACCGCCCCTAGGATGAAGCTCGTGGCTGGTCCGACGATGCTGATGAGGAACTCGTCCTTCGGAGCGCGCGACTCGACGTTGGCGCGGGTAGCTCCGCCGAAGAGGAACAACGTGATGTCCCGCACCCGTATCCCCCTGCGCTGGGCGAGGAGCGCGTGGGCCATCTCGTGGGTGAGAACGGAGCCGAAGAAGAGCACGGCCGTGGTCGCGGCCAGGGCGATCGCCCAGCCTGGCGACAGGTTGCTGTAGGTCAAGGTGAATTGCAGGTAGAAGCTGTAGGTCACCAGGAGGGCGATGATCGCCCACGAGGAGTCGATCCGGATCTCGATGCCCCTGATCCTGCCGAGTCGCCAGGAATGTCCGAACATTTCCCTGCTCCTTCTGATGCGACCTTGCCGGGACGGCCTTCATTGCGGGGTGGCCTCTGGAGCTTGGTAGCGAGAACCGCGCCCTTCTCCGCGGTCCGAGGATGACGTTCGTGACGACCGGAATCTCCCCTGTTACTGCCCGCTCCCTATTCCCACGGACACGACTCCCTGCTCCCTGCTGACTGCAACGAGACGCGTTCCTCCTGGTGGGCGTGCTCCAATCGGATCCGAAGCTCTGCCGCGGGTAACGGCAGATCGAGAGCAAGCTTTATGTCGAGCTTCCGGCTACCCGGAAGAGAGCACGGGCGCTGGCAGCGGCGACGCGGGGCGCCTCCGGCGCGAGCCTTGAAGGCGTGCACCCATGGCGACAGAGTCAATCCTCGCGACGCCCGCCACCTCGATGCCGGGCACGTCGGGGCTCCGACCGCTCACATGACGGGTGGAGCCACCGAAAGGGTGTGAGATGGCCCGCATCACCTTCGAAGCAGTCGACAAGGTCTACGAGGACGGGACCCTCGCGGTATCCGAGTTCACCCTCGCCGTTGGAGACGGCGAGTTCATGGTGCTCGTCGGACCCTCGGGCTGCGGCAAGACCACCGCCTTGCGCATGGTGGCGGGTCTCGAGGGCATCAGCGGCGGCACCATCCACATCGGCGAGCGGCTCATCAACGACGTACCGGCGAAGGACCGAGACGTTGCCATGGTGTTTCAGAGCTACGCCCTGTACCCCCACATGACGGTGTTCGAAAACATGGCCTTCGGCCTGCGCCTACGCAAGGTCTCCAAGGAGCAGATCGACAGGCGGGTCCGACGCGCCGCCCACCTGCTCGGCATAGAGGAATACCTGACCCGCAGGCCCCGTGCCCTCTCCGGCGGTCAGCGTCAGCGGGTCGCGATGGGACGAGCCATCGTACGTGAGCCCCAGGCGTTCCTCATGGACGAGCCCTTGTCCAATCTCGATGCCAAGCTCCGCGTGCAGATGCGAGCCGAGATCAGCGCCCTCCAGCGGGAGCTGGCGGTCACCACGCTCTACGTCACCCACGACCAGGTCGAGGCGATGACGATGGGTGACCGGGTGGCGGTCATGAGGAAAGGAAAGCTGCAGCAGGTCGGGTCGCCCCGAGAGCTGTACGACGAGCCCGTCAATCTGTTCGTCGCGGGCTTCATCGGCAGCCCGGCCATGAACTTGGTGTCGGCCCGACTGGAGCGCGTCGACGGGCAGGTGGTTGCCCACTTCGGCGGCAACCAGCTGACCTTCCCACCCGAGATGGTGTCCCGGCGTCCGGCGATCGAGCACTACCTGGGACGTGAGGTGGTGCTCGGGATCCGCCCCGAAGACCTGGAGGACGCCTCCCTCGCGTCGAACCGCTCCGCCACCATTTCCGGGAGCGTGCGCCTCACCGAGGCGCTCGGCTCGGAGATCGTGGCCCACTTCGACGTCGCCGCACGTCCCGCCGTCACCGACCAGACCCGAGAGCTCGTCGAGAACGTGGGCGACGAGGTCGCCCTGGAAAGGCTCGAGCAGGATTCGACGACCTTCGTGGGTCGCTTCGGCCCCCGTTCGGACGTCAAGGCCGACCAGCGCATCGAGGTGGCGGTGGACACCCGCGCCCTGCACGTGTTCGACCCCGACACCGCCCTGGCCATCTACCGAGGAGGAAACGAACGATGACCACCAATTCCAGACCGGTTCACCGCGCACTCCTGTTCGCCGTGCTCCTCCTTGCGGTCACGGGATGCGGCGGCTCCGGCAACCGGACGACCACCGGCACGACGCCCGGTGGCGACGATCGGGGAGGCCTCGCCGCGGTCGGCGGCTCCATGGAAGTCGCGGCGGTGTGGTCCGCTCAGGAGCAGGCAAACTTCCAACGGGTGCTCGACGCCTTCACCGCCCAGACGGGGACCCAGGTGACGTTCACCTCTACGGGTGACGACATCGCCACCGTGCTGCGTACCCGCATCCAGGGCAATTCCCCACCCGATGTGGCAGTCCTGCCCCAGCCCGGACTACTCAAGGACCTGGCCCAACAGAACGCCCTCATCCCCATCGAAGACCTGGTGGGTCAGGCGGTGGACTCGGACTGGTCGCCGGACTGGAAGACCCTCGGCACGGTGAACGGCCGGCTCTACGGCCTCTTCTTCAAGGGCGCCAACAAGTCCCTCGGCTGGTACAACGTCAGCGCCTTCCGCAACGCCGGCGTGACGGCCCCGAACACCTTCGACGACCTGCTGAGCACGGCCAGAACCGTCAAGGACTCGGGGGTGACACCCTTCGCCGTGGGCGGAGGGTCGGGGTGGGTCCTTACCGACCTGTTCGAGAACATCTACCTGCGCCAGGCCGGGCCCGACAAGTACGACGCGCTCAGCACACACGCCATCCCCTGGACCGACCCCTCGGTGAAGGCGGCGCTCACCACCATGGGCAGCCTCCTGTCAGACAGGACGCTGATCGCTGGTTCCGCCACGCAGACGACCTTCCAGCAGGCCGTCGACCTCGTGTTCCGCAACCCCCCCTCCGCGGCCATGATCCTCGAGGGCGACTTCGTGCCCGGAGCGGCGACGCAGAACGCCCAGCCGGTCAACGACTACGACTCGTTCCCGTTCCCGTCCATCGGTGGCTCCCCCCCATCCGTCGTCGGCGGCGGGGACGCGGTCGTCATGATGAAGGACACGCCCCAGGCCAGGGAGCTGATCAAGTTCCTGAGCACACACGAGGCGGCCGAGATCTGGGCCGAGCTGGGGGGATTCTCGTCACCCAACAAGAGGGTCGACCCCCTCGTCTACCCCGACGACGTGACGCGCCGAAATGCAACTGCCCTCGCCGAGGCCACCATCTTCCGCTTCGACATGAGCGACCTCGCCCCCGCCGAATTCGGGGGGACTCCCGGGCGGGGCGAGTGGGCCCTGCTGCAGCAGTTCGCCGACAACCCGGCGAACGTCGACGGCAGCGCCGCTCAGCTCGAACAGGCCGCCGTGGCGGCATTCAAGTAGGTGGCCGAGGACAGGCGTGCCGCTGGGAGCGCCACCGAGGCGCTCCCAGCCGGCGTCGGAGGGACTTCCGGCCCGGCCCCGCCCGGGATACCGCCCCCTCGGCGAACCGGCCACAGAGGTGGGATCGCCATGCGACCCGTCGCTGCCCTGCTGTTCCTGATGCCCGCTCTGGTGCTCCTCGGCGCCCTCGTCGTCTACCCGCTCGTGGGCACGATCATCGCCAGCTTCCAGGACGCCACCGGCAGCCGTTTCGTCGGCCTGGCCAACTACCGCGAGCTGTTCACGAACCCCCGGACGCTGCTCGCCATCCGCAACAACATCATCTGGGTGCTCGTCGTCCCCGCCACCGTCACCGCCCTGGGGCTCATCTTCGCCGTCCTCGCCGAGCGCCTTTCCTTCGAGCGAGCGTTCAAGGCCGTCATCTTCATGCCGATGGCCATCTCACTGCTGGCGGGTGGCGTCATCTGGCGCGTCGTGTACGAGCAGTCGCCCCAGCTGGGCCTGCTGAACGCCGGCATCAACGCGGTGCTGAGCGTCTTCCGGCCACCCGGTGAGTACCCGGGAGCCTCGCCATCCGAGGGGATGCAGCCTGCGGGAGGGGGGTTGGCGCCCACCGTGCCCGTCATTCCAGGCCAGACCTATCAACTGGGCCTGCTCGGTCTCGGTCCCGACCAGGTGCCCAAGCCGGCGTCTCAGGCCACGGTCGCCGTGCCAAACGGCCCCGAGGAGATCACGGGTGTGGTGTTCCGTGACTTCCGACCGGGAGGCGGTGGCCACCGCGGGGCGGTCGACCCGGGCGAGCTCGGCCTGCCCGGCGTCAAAGTCGACCTGCAGGATGCGACGGGCAAGGTGGTGAAGGCTGCGAAGACCGAGGACGACGGCTCGTTCCGCATCACTGGGGTTGTGGCGGGGACCTATCGACTCGAGCTTGCCGCTGCGAACTTCCGCCCCGCCTTCGCGGGCATCCAGTGGCTCGGGCCCACGCTCATAACCCCGGCGATCATCGTCGCCTACATCTGGATCTGGGCGGGCTTCGCCATGATGGTCCTGGCCGCGGGTCTCGCCGCCCTACCGCGGGAGGTGCTCGAGGCGGCGCGGGTCGACGGGGCCGACGAATGGCAGACGTTCCGTCGCATCATCGTGCCGCTGCTCGCCCCCGAAATGGTGGTGGTGCTCATCACCCTCGTCATCTACGTGCTCAAGGTGTTCGACATCGTGTTGGTCATAGCCCCCGAGGCGGTACAGAACAACGCCAACGTCATCGCACTCGAGATGTGGCGCACCGCGTTCGGGGCGCGCGACCAGGGCCTCGGTTCGGCGGTGGCTGTCCTGCTGTTCGCGCTGGTACTGCCCGTCATGATCTTGAACGTGCGACGGTTCCGACAGGAGCGAGGCTGATGGCCGCCATAGACGCCCCCACCACACCCGGACCCCTGGCGCGCCCAGCCAGCCATGCCGGCCAGCGAACGCGCCGGCTGCGTCGGCTCCCCCTCAACCTGGGCATGCTCGTCGTGGCACTGCTGTGGCTGCTGCCCACCGTCGGGCTGCTCGTCACCGCGCTCCGTCCACGCGAGCTGTTCAACACGAGCGGCTGGTGGCACGCGCTGACGAAACCATCTGAGCTCACTCTGCAGAACTTCCGGCACATCCTGGAGGATCCGAGCCTCGTAAGGGCCCTGTGGAACACCGCGCTCATCACCGCGCCCGCCACCGTGGGCGTGGTCGTGCTGGGGGCCCTCGCCGCCTACGCCTTCGCCTGGATCGAGTTCCGCGGCCGGGAAACGCTCTTCTTGACCGTGGTCGGCCTGCTCGTAGTGCCCCTGCAGATGGCGCTCGTACCGGTAGCCAGGCTCTACGGCACCATCGGGATCTTCGGCTCCATCCTCGGCGTCGTGCTGTTCCACGTCGCCTTCGGCCTGCCGTTCGCCATCTTCCTGCTGCGCAACTTTTTCGCCTCGATCCCCAAGGACCTGCCGGAGGCTGCGCGCCTCGACGGCGCCTCGGAACTGCGCATCTTCGGCCGCATCATGCTGCCGCTCGGGCTGCCCGCCATCGCCAGCCTGGCCATCTTCCAATTCCTGTGGGTGTGGAACGACCTGCTGGTCGCTCTCGTCTTCGCCAGGACGTCCAACGCCCCCATCACCGTCGCCATTCAGCAGCAACTGCGCCAATTCGGGGGGAGCATCGACATCATCAGCGCGGCGACGTTCGTCTCCATGCTCGTGCCGCTCGTCGTGTTCTTCGCGTTCCAGCGCTACTTCGCCGCCGGGCTGCTGGCAGGATCGGTGAAGTAGCGGCTCTCATGGCTGGCTCCCGTTGTCCCGGAAGGGCGGCTGCCGGGAGACTCAAGCCATGCCCGGATGGCGCTCCCGGTCACGGATCCAGTCGAACAGGCCGTCGACCCCTCCCGTGTGGCACGCGCTGATGTAGGCCTCGGCCCACTCCCGGATCTGCTCATCGCTGAAGCCTCGGGACCGCAACGGCTCCCTTGCCTCGTTGGCGAGCAGACGCGCGCCTTCGATGTGCGCGGAATCCGGCTCCTGCTCGGTCACACCCGCCTGGTCGGGATCCTCGGGCATGAGGTGGACCAGGGCGGGATGCGGTTTCTCCGTGCTCAGACCCATCGTCGAGTCTCCTAACTGAAGAGGCCCCACAAGCCCGGCTCTTCCTCCTCCGAGGGCGACTGGTCCGCTGTGGCGCTCTCGGCCAGGGACGAGCGCCCCCCCGGCAACGCGCGCAGATGTTCGCTCTCCACCTGCTCCGCAGCCACGTCAATCTCCGCGAGCTCTGCCTGAAGCTTTCGAACCTCGTCCTCGCCCCACAGCGAACTGGACCGGTGGTGGGTGATCGCCGTCACCATGAGGAACCGAGCCTGCGGAGCATCGAAACCTTCCTCGAGCCAGCCTGCGCGTTCCATGTCGACCTCCTCCGGCTGCTACCGCCACGGACTTTTTTCTGACCTTGGACCGGATTTCAATTACTCGATGTTCGCTCTGAAATATTCCTCCGTCGCTGCTGCCAGCGACCCTCCTGACCCATTGGGAGCCGGAATCCCGGCATACCTGCTATCCGCCATGCCGAGCGGCACATTCTGGGTGCACCGTGGTGCGGTCAGGGAGTAGCCTGGGGAGGACAGCCAGAAAGAGGCGATCCATACCTCCTTCCCATTGGTTCGCGGTCGGGTCCGCGGACGGCTCCGAGCCGGAGGCGGGGGTCCGCGCCGTCGATGAAGCGCTCGTTTCAGATGACGCGAAGTTGCTCGTCGTTTTTTGTTCCCAGTCCCATGACCTCCCCGCCCTCGTGCGTCAGATCCGCGCCCGTTGCGGTGACGTGCCCCTCATCGGATGCACGACCGCCGGTGAGATAGCGACGAGCGGGCCGGGTGAGGCGAGCGTCGTCGTCACTGCTCTCGGGGGCGACTTCACGATCGAGACGGCCGTCGCCACGGGGTCCTCGAACGATCTACGCGCCGCGGGGGCGCGAGCGGCACGCTGCCTGCCCTCACCCGAGGACCACCCTTACCGGGCTCTGTTGCTCCTGACCGATGGCCTCGCCGGCGATCAGCAGGAGATCGTCCGCGGGGCCTATGGGGTGCTCGGCGCCGGCGTGCCGCTGGTCGGCGGCTGCGCCGGTGACGATCTCAAGATGACGAGGACCTTCCAGCTGTACGGCGATGAGGTGCTGAGCGACGCCGTCGTGGCCGCGGGGATCGCTTCGAACGCCCCGATCGGGATCGGTGTGCGACACGGCTGGCGCAGGGTCGGCGAGCCGATGCTCGTCACCCACAGCGGTGGGAACCGCGTGTACACACTCGACGACCGTCCGGCGCTCGACGTCTACCTCGAGCATCTCGACGCGACCGAGCCGGCCCGGTCGAGCGAGGAGGGGCTCACCCGTCTTGCGCTCACCCACCCGTTCGGACTGATCGGTCACAGCGGGGAGGAGCAGGTCCGCTTCATAGGCGGAGCCGACTTCGCCGAGCGTTCGCTGTCCTGCATCGCAGAAGTCCCCCAGGGCGGGCTCGTCTGGATCATGGAGGGTGATGCCGAATCGGTGCTGGCTGCGACCGATACCGCCTGCGACGACTCGCTGGCTGCGCTCGAAGGTCGCCCCCCGCTCGGGATGCTCGTCTTCGACTGCATCGCAAGACGCGGCGTCCTGGGCGACGAGGGCATCGAAAGGGAGATCGACCGGCTCGCGACCATTGCGGGCGGAGCGCC
>JBHELG010000095.1:0-5244 GCA_046263195.1 Nitriliruptorales bacterium
TGCACACGACGGCCATGGACGTGCACCATGACAGCACCTCCGGGGGTTGTTCTGGGTTGTCTGGCGACTCCCCTTCAACACCTCCGGAGGCTCTAAAGGAAGACCCCCAACCTCATACCATCCCCGGATCAGCCCCATGGAACCCCGGATCTTCGAGGGTCGTTTGCTGATCGTCGGCATGCCCAACACGACCAAGTTTCTGGACCTGGATCGCGACCCGCGGTTCTGCCTGCACACAGCCACCGTCGACCCCTACGTGGGCGACGGCGATGCCAAGCTGTGGGGCGATGCCAAGAATGTGCAGGACAAGGACCTACACGAGCGGTTCGCCAACGACCTCTTCGAGGAAGCCGGCTTCACCTTCGTGGGCAGGAGCTCGATCCCTTCTTCGTCGCCGACATCACCGGCGCCTCGGCAGTGGAGTTTGAGGACGGCCAGTTGACGATCACGATCTGGAAGTCCGGTGAGACAGAACGGGTGGTGCGAAAGAGCTGAACCCGTCTGCGGAGTCATGCGTCGTCGATCAGCTCTCGGTCACAACACGAAGACTGCCGTCAGGGAAGTCGCGCCAGAGGCGGACCCTGGGCACCTTGATGGTTCGTCGGCCAAGCCCGTGGGTCGCATAGGAGCGGGTCGAACGCCAGGCGCTCACAGAGGCGGGGGTGTCGCCTTCTCAGGTGGGATGGCGAACCGCTCCTCGTAGGCGCTGTTGAGCTCTCGCCAGCCGGCCAGGATCGCAGCTTCTCCCGACGCTGCGGGTGGCATGGCGCCGGTGAGGGACGCGGAGAGTGCGTCGAGGCAGAGGTGCCATCCGGCGGCGTCGCGGGCGGCTTTGTAGTGGTTGTCGAAGGTGTGCTCGAGGATGAGCAGGCAACCGTTGTCGTGCGCCCGCAGCTCCCATCGCAGGTGGTCGTCGCCCCAGGTGTAGGCGAGTAGGCGAGGTGGTTCGTAGGCGGTCACCTCGCCGTCGCCGAGGGCTGTGCCCTCGGGCGACAAGTAATGAACGGCGCCGCCGACCACCGGTTCCATCTCGAACGGAGATGGGTGCCAGCTGCGCAGCTCGTCGTGCTCGGTCAGCGCCTTCCAGACTCGCCCGGGTGGCGAGTGAAGCACGCGCTCGAAGCGCAGCAGCGAGCGGCCTTCGTGGTCCTCCAGGATCGCGTCGGGTGCGCTGGGCATGGCTCACGTCCTTTCGTCGAGGTGCCGTTCGAGGGCGTCGAGGCTGCTGCGCCACAGCTCCCGGTATGGGGTGAGCCACCGGTCGAGCTCGACGAGGCGCTCGGGGCGCAGCTCGTAGAGCCGCCGCTGACGGTCAGGCCTGCTTGCGACCAGGCCGGCCTCGCGCAGGATGCGCAAGTGACGCGAGGTGTTCGGCTGGCTCAGGCCTGTTATCGCGGCCAGTTCGCCCACAGCCTTGGGGCCGTCGACGAGCGCATCAAGGAGCTCCCGGCGTGCCGGTTCTGCGACAACCTCGAACGCATTCACGCTGCTTATCTAATCATACGATTATATAAGCAGCAATACATGTATGTTCGAGACGTCCTCGAGCAGGAAAGGGCGACGGCACCGGCGTCAGGGTGAGTAGACGCGTAGCGTCAGAACCTGCGTGAGGTAAGCGTCCCGTTGGTTCCCGCCCTCAGGAGCAGGTTGCAGCTGGGTTGGTGTCGGCGAAGATCCCGGTTGTGTGCTCCGACCACAGCCACGCATGCAGGTCGTAATGCACTGGTTCGGCCTGCTGTGGGTCGTGGCCGGGCATCGGGCGTCGAACTGCTGGCCGTACGGCCGCGGTCGGTCCTCGGCGGTGGCCAGGTTCTGGTCGTCGTCGATCTTGGCATGCTCGATGCCGACCAGCCGAAGCTCGCCGAACTCGTCGTTGATGTCCGGACTCGCTTCAGCTGTCGCCTTCACGCCGCGAACCAAACTCTGACCACCGAGCGCTGGCCCACGCGCTACCCGCCAGCGGTTCATAAGCCTCCGGTCCCCGATGAGATCGTCCCGTGTCGTGCGTCTAACGAAGCATCGAGTGAATAGAGAAGGAGAAGCACGCATGAGCCGCAAGCTGGTGGTCAACTCGTTCCTCACGCTCGACGGGGTCATGCAGGCGCCGGGTGGTCCCGAGGAGGATCCGACGGGTGGGTTCACCCACGGGGGCTGGTCCGCCAACTACTGGGACGACACCCTGGGCCAGTGGATAGGACCGTACATGGCTCGTCCTGCGGATCTCCTCCTGGGCCGCAGGACCTACGAGATCTTCGCCGCCCACTGGCCGCACATCAGCGACGACCCCATGGCCGACCGCCTCAACCAGGCCCGCAAGTACGTCGCTTCCACAACTCTGGACGAAGTCGAGTGGAACAACTCGACGCTGCTGCGGGGCTACGTGGCCGAGGCCGTCGCCGCTCTCAAGGAGGAGGACGGGCCGGAGATCCAGGTCCACGGCAGCGGGAACCTCAACCAGACCCTGCTGCGTCACGACCTGGTCGACGAGTTCCGGCTGATGATCTTCCCGCTGGTGCTCGGCAGCGGGAAGCGCCTGTTCGCCGACGGCACCATTGCCGCCGGCCTGAAGGTCGTCGACTCGATGATGACGGGCAACGGCGTCCTGGCGGCCGTCTACGAACGGGCCGGCGCCATCGACTACGGCTCGTTCGCGCTGGACGAGCCCACCGAGGCCGAAGTGGCCCGCCGTGAGAAGCTGGCCCGCGAAGGCTGACCCCTGCGGCACCCCTGCCGCACGCGCGGAAGCCGAGGCGCCGCCCATGTCGGGCTGACCTGAGACGCAAACGCCTGGACGGCTCCGTGGGGCTCAGTGTCGTGGGATGCCCAGAGTGGCTAGCAGGTCTTCGTGAAGCTGGAACCACACGGTGTGGTAGGACTCGGTGCTGCCCGTCACGTAGTCCAATCCACCGGACTTGACGCGAGCGAGCGCGTAGCTGAGCCGGACGCGATACCGCTGGAATCTGAGCATCGCTGCGGACAGGGCCGCGCAGACGACCTCGGCGCGCTGGTCGAAGTCTGTGAGTCGGTCCAGAACGCGAGCGTCGTGGGCAGGGTCGGTGTCGTCATTCGGTGTTAGGATTCCGGCAACGGATCGCGTCTGCCATGCCGTACAGAGGTCGAGCAATTCCGGGTTGAGTACGACGAAGGCGTCGTACGCTTCTGCCACAGCGGTTCGGGTGCCGGACGTTTCCAGTTCGTCGGCGATCCGCTCAGCATCCACGGTGCGGCCAGCCTCGGTGAGACCCCACCCGCCGAAGTCACCCCCGAGATGCGTGACGAGACCGGCCACGGCGAGATCGATCAGTTCCGATTCAACGTCGGACTCAGGGAGCCCCGTCGCTGCGGCCACCCGAGCGAGGCCGGCGAACCCGATGCAGCGCAGGGCGTGGAGCACCAGAAGGTCGGTGCTGGTGCAGTAAGGCAGTTCCGACACGGCCACAGGCTACAGCGATGCGGTGGAGGAGCGCGTCGTGGACTTCAAGCTCGAGCTCGTGCTGGTTCCCGTGTCGGACGTCGATCGCGCCAAGGCCTTCTACACAGAGAAGGCCGGCTTTCATCTGGACGTCGACCACCGCTCCGGAGATGAGTTCCGCGTCGTGCAGCTGACGCCGTCGGGCTCGGCGTGCTCGATTGCTTTCGGGACGGGGATTACGGATGCGGTGCCCGGCTCTGTCAAGGGTCTGCACCTGGTCGTCTCCGACATCGAGTCTGCGCGTGCGGAGCTAGTCGATCGCGGTGTGGACGTGAGCGAGATTCGGCATCTCGAGGCGGGCGCGTGGGTGCCGGGGCCGGATCCTCAGCGGCGCGACTACGGCTCGTTCGCCGATTTCAGCGATCCCGACGGCAACAGCTGGGTGGTGCAGGAGGTGAGTCGGAGCGAACTCGAGGCATGACCAGGATGGCTGTGTCCTCTCGGGCCGAGTCGGCCTTTGAGAGGAGTCGGGACTACAGGGAGTTCCAGGCTCGCCGCTACCGCTGGACTCCCGTCCTTCCAACGATGCGGTGGACGCGGTGTAGGAGACGTTCCTGCGACACCCCGAGCTGCTCCCGTAGCTGTCCAGCTGGAACTGGTGCTCGGCGCTGTTTCCGATGCGGACCGGGCGCGAGCCACAGTAGCCCTTCGAGGTCGTCCAGTTCATGCTCGAGGAACTCGGTCTCTTCCCCGATCCCGTGCAGGACGCGCAGGGGCAGGCCGTGCGCGGCGGGACCTCGCACATCCAGGGGGCGTAGCGGCGGGCTTCGCAGGTTCACTGCAGCTCGGAGAGCGCGTTGAGGGTGAAGCTGGCGTCGCGCAGCCTGGTGTAGCGGTAGTCCTAGTTTGCGAACGCCGACGATGTACTCCGGCCGCCAAGTCATGGCTGCTGCGACCCGCTCGGTGAGCACCGCTCGGGGCCGGATCTGCGAGCTCGTCTCCCGCCACGAACCCGACGGGCAGGCCGCCTGCTCACAGCGCCAGATCCGCTTCTTCCAGTTCAGCACGACCGGCCGTTCCCCGATCGGCACGTCACGGACGAGCGTGCGCGCACGGCCCTTCGACACCGCCTGCACCCCACAGTCGCGGCAGAACGCACGCGGAGGTCTCGACCAAGAACCAGCTCGTGCTCGTCAGCGATGGCGTGGAGAAGGACGAACCCCTCGAGTCCGAGAAGAGAAGCGTGGGCGTGTCGCTAGCGTGGTCCATGTCTGTGGCCTCCGGATTGATGGCGTTGAGCAACCACCAATCTCGCGAGGCCACAGGCGTTCTCGAAGCACCTATCGCGAGCTACCCGGTCTCCTGACGTGTCTGATGTGCGCGGCAGCGTCTGAGTTTGTTCTAGTCGTACCGCACGGACCCCAGCGAAGGGCCGAGAAGCGGGGGCGCCCAAGGCGTCCCCGCTTCGTCTCGGACCTGAATTACCCGCCCACCTTGCCGAAGGTGTCCTGAGTCTGGGGGTTCGAGTAGGGCTGCTTGCGGGCCCGGTACGCCTGAACGGTCGGGTCGTTCGGGTCGTCACCCGCGCCGAACGCGGGGTTCCCGCTGTCGTCGACGAGCCGTCCGCCCCTGGCGAGGAGCTTGTAGACGTCGAAGCCCCGACCGCCCGGGTTGTGAGGACGGCCGAGGCCGCCGTTGGCGAAGATGCGGTCGTTGTACCAGTACGAAGACCACACGTCGTCACGGCCGCGCCCGTCGACCCCTTGGGCGTCGAAGAACGCGATCTCCCGCCCGACCAGCGGCGGGGCCGGACTCGGGTCCCCTGGAGTGCC
>JBHELG010000096.1:0-54803 GCA_046263195.1 Nitriliruptorales bacterium
ACAGCGGAGGAGAAACACCCGGCAACATTCCGAACCCGGAAGTTAAGCCCTCCAGCGCCGATGGTACTGCACCCAGTGTGGGAGAGTAGGACGCCGCGGACAACACCAACCCCAACCCAACACACCACCCAACAGCGACAAGACCTTTTTTCCGGTCGGGTAAGGGGAATGCGGTGGTTTCCGACGGGGACGCTGACGGGGAGCCGAGGGCAGCCGAGGGACGCCCGGAGCGGTCCCGACAGGCAGGGAGGAAAAGTCGGCCCACGGCCGGCCGCCAACCGCTCGGGGAGTCGGGGCGCGAGAAGTCGGCGTACGAGAGCGGCCAGTCCGGCGGACCGCGACCGGCCAAGAGTGCCCGTCCGGGTCGCGAACGGCAGTCCCATGGAGACCGGGGGAGAGAGCCGTCTTCGGGACGGGAGCGCCGGGATACTCCGAGGGACATGCGGATGGGAGCGCCTCGAGGTGCGCCATCCAAGCGGGCAGGCATCGGCCGGAAGAAGCCTGAATTTCCTGCGGAGTTGGAGCCTGAACTTCCTCGCGGCGTGTTGCGGGAGCTTCAGCGCCAGGCGAAGGATCCCCTTGGAGTCGCCAAGGCCATGACCGTGGCGAGCCGGGCCATGGAAGAGGACGAGCCGGAGGCGGCGCTGCCCTACCTCGAGTGGGCCAAGTCCTCCGCACCTCGTTCTCCCAGCATCCGTGAGGCCCTCGGTGTCGCCCGTTACCTGGCCGGCGACTGGTCTGGTGCGCTGCTCGAACTACAGGCATACCGACGTTTCACGAATAGCACTGACCAGAACCATCTCATAGCAGACTGTCTGCGCGGACTCGGTCGTCCACCAAGCAGGGTGGCGGAGGTCATACGCGCGATGGACGTGGGACGTGACGGAGCAGAACGTGTGGCTGAGGGAGCGATCGTGTGGGCGAGTGCGCTCGCGGACAGTGGCGACCCGGGGGGAGGTCGAGCCGTCCTGCGGCGGTATCTCGACATCCTGCCGAACGCGACCCCCCCCGAGCCCTACGAGCTGAGGATGTGGTACGTGGCGGGGGATCTCGCCGAACGAGACGGAGACGTGCGAGAGGCCCAACGGTGGTTCGAACGACTCGCCCTCGCGGATCCTCAGGCGTTCGACGCAAGCGAAAGGCTCGCAGCTCTGGGGAGCCCACGACAAGAGCCCGGAGAGTAGCCGGGGGGAACCGGTCAGTGAGCCGAGCTTCGCACCGGCGGCTCGGCGGCCGATACCCCTGCGTCCGTGGGAGCATGAGATCCCGGCTCCGAATCGAGCTCCCGCTCGATCTCCTCGACCCGGTCCTGCAGTTGCCGCAGCGCCTGTGCAAAGTCTGGGGGCCGACGTGTCTCGATGAGCACGGCAAGGACCCGCGCAAGCAACGCGACGAGCAAGTAGAGGATGACCAGGGCGGCCGAGACGAGCCAGACCCGTACGGCGAGGTCGCCCGACCCGTCCCCGAATAGCCGCCAACCGATGGCGGCGAGCAGGCCGGTTGAAGCACCCGCCAGGCAGAGGACGAGCAGGGAGGCCTGGCGCAGCCGCTGCGGAGAAGGACGCAGTTCGTACGAGTGCATGAAGTCCCCGATAACCCGCCGCCTTGTGTGGACCACGAGCCTCAGATCGAGCCTTCTTCGATGCCGGGAGCATAGCCGACTGCGAGGCCCCGAGACGCGAATCTTCCCTTCCCGCGTAGGGAAAGCGACGAAACGGTCCGCTTCTTCGGGGTGCGAAGGCGGGGAGTGACAAGAAGGTCAGCCCTGCGCTTCGAGTTCGCCGGCGTCGCGCTTTCGCAGGTAGCGCAGGAGACCGGCTGCATTCGCGCGCACTCCGGACATGAGCCGCACTCTTTCCCTCCCGTGCGGGTCGTCGGGGATGAGCGCGGGGTCGAACTCGTCCGCGAACCGCTGACCAAGCGTCTCGACGACATGGTCGAGCTCGTCGTGCTCACGGTAGGCGGCCTCGGCCGCCTCCGCCCAGAGATGCAGGCGCTCGAGCGCGCGCTCGAGGGTTTCGGAGGGAGGGCCAATTTCACCGTAATGGGCCAGGTACACCCGTGCCGGTTGTAGTTCGAGGTAGCGGCCGAGTGACCTCTTTGCCGCCTCCAAATGAAAATCCGGTGGCGGCGTGGCGGGTCGTAAGTCACGCATCCCCGGAAGCTTCACCCCGACGGAGTCTCCCGAGAAGATCGTGCCCGTCGCCTCGTCCCAGATCCCCATGTGGTGCTTCGCGTGTCCCGGCGTCGAGAGCAGCTGGAGACGTCGGCCGCCCCCGAGGTCGATGCGGTGACCGTCTTCAGCGGCGAGCAGGCGTTCTCCCTCGACCGGGGTGCATTCCCCGTAGACGGTGTCCATGAGTTCGCCGTAGACCCGCCGTGAGGAGGCGTTCAACCGCTCCGGATTCTGGAGATGAGGCGCACCGACCGCACTGACGACGATCGTCGCCGACGGGAACACCGCAGCGATGTCTCCCGCTCCACCCGCGTGGTCGAGGTGAATGTGCGTGAGGACGAGATAGGCGAGGTCCTCCGGCTCCAAGCCGACTTCACGCAGCCCCGTTATGACGTTGCCGCTGGCAAGGGATGGGCCACACTCGATCAGCGCTGGCCGCGGAGCAGGAAGGAGGTAGCCGGCGGTCATTCTTGTCATCCCAGCTGTGAGGGTGTCGATTGCGATCACGTCACCGGAGAGGACTTCGACGCGCGCCTGCTCGTCCACGCTACAGATACCTCCCACCCTATTCCCGCAGCTGAACCGCGGCGGTTGCAGCAATCGTAGACTCGTAGGCAGCCTGACCAGGCGTCGGTGCAGGACCGCCGACGCGATGTGCGGTGCCGCTCACGTTGGCGGGTGGTGGCGGTTGGAGTCACAGTGGCGAGGGAGATCTCATCGACCGCTGAGAATCGGGACGAGGCCACGCTACGGCGCTCGCAGGAGCGGGCCCTGTGGCTGGCTCTGGTAGCGAACGGACTGTTCCTGCTCGTAGAGCTTGCGGGCGGTCTGCTGTTCAACTCACTCGCCCTGTTGGCTGATGCCGCACACATGCTGTCCGACGTCGTGGCCCTAGCCATCGCGCTCGTCGCACAGCGTCTCCTGACTCGCCCCGCGACGGCCGCTCACAGCTATGGCCTGCAACGGGCCGAAGTGCTCGGCGCCCAGGTGAACGGCCTCGTGTTGCTCCTCGCCTCCGTGTGGGTCACGGTCGAAGCCGTGCAGCGGATTGGAGACGGCGTCGACGTCGCGGGCGATGGGCTCCTTGTCGTGGCCTCCCTCGGACTGATCGTGAACCTCGGCAGCGTGGCGCTCATAGCCCGGGTGCAGGGCGAGAGTCTCAACCTTCGTGCCGCCCTACTGCACCTGCTCGCCGACGCGGTCGGCTCAGTAGGGGCGATGTTCGCGGGTGCCGTCATCGTGTTGGTGGGGGCGGACTGGGTGGACGCGACTGTGTCCATCTTCATCGCGGCGCTCGTGTTGTGGTCGGCCTGGACATTGCTGCGCGAGGCGACACACGTGCTGCTCGAGGGGACGCCCCGTGGACTGGACGTCGAGGAGGTGGAGCAGGCCCTGCTCGCCCACCCGGCCGTGGAGGCAGTGCACCACCTGCATGCCTGGAGCCTGGCCTCGGACCTTCGTGCCCTGTCCGCCCACGTCGTGATCTCGGATGAAGTGACGTTGCACGACGCACAGATGCTCGGTGACGAGCTGAAGTTCGAGTTAGCGCGCCGGTTCGCCATCGAACACGCGACGCTCGAACTCGAATGTCACGTCTGCGACACCGAGGCGAGTGGCGCACAGCCCCACTGACACGACCTCGCGCGCGCTCGTGATCTCGGACGCGTCCCCGTGATTCATTCGGCACGACCTCGGTACGGCCGGCGGCAAAGCAACGTCGCCCGGCTCATTCTCCGAGAGGACGGAGGACGAGCCCTGTTCGCGGCTTGGGGAAGAACGAGGTGCTCTTGGGGGGCAGGAGAAGCCCTGCCTTGGCGACCGTCCAAACCTGCGCGATCGGCACGGGCCGCACGAGGAACAGGCCGGCTGCCCTGCCGGCTGCGACCTCCTTGGCCGCCTGGTCGGCGTCGAATGTGAAGCCCAGCTGGTCAGAGCGGTCGTCGATGTCAAGCGCCGCGTTGAGTACGCGCTGCAGCAGCGCAACATCGACCCCGCGCAATGCTTGTGGAAGGGTCGCGCAGACCTCGGCGACACGTTCGGGATGCTGGATGACGACCAGCCCAATCCAGTCCCGCGTCAGGAGTCCGAAGGCGGGCCTCGACTCGCCGGGCGGAGGAGGGGCGTCTTCGAGCGCCGCGATGACGGCACCTACCGCTGGGGCGAGCCTTGGGACGACTCGGACGCCGACGAACCCAAGGGTGTGTAGCCGTTCCTCGAAATCGGCGGGGAGGGAGCCCACCAGCCGATGGCTCGGCCGTACGACGGGTCCCTCCCCCCCGACCACGAACGCGAGGATGCGGTCGCCACGTTCAGCCGTCTTGTCGGGGGGCTGTCCCGAGCGATATTCCAGCGCGGTCGTGTAGCGATGGTGACCATCCGCCATGAGCAGCCGTTGTCCGGCATAGGCCACACGAACTCGGGCATGAGCGTCCCGGTCCGTCACTCGCCACAGCTTGTGACCGACACCCTCATCGGGATCGTCGAACACAGCGAGCGGCGGAGTGGTGGTGACCGCCTCGAGCAGGCTCGTTACCTGCTCGGGCTCGTGTTCCGCGAGGAGGTAGATCGGAGAGGTGTTGACCGGCAGTGCCTCGAGCAGGCGCAGACGGTCCTCGACCGGGCCGGGGAAGACCCGCTCGTGCGGCAGGACGACCTGCGCCTCCCAGGGTTGCAGCCGCAGGGCGACGAGCAGGCCTCGCTGCCGTTCGCTGGCACCGCCGTGTTCGTAGGCCTGCTCGTAGACGTAGAGGGCGGGCTCCTCATCGAGGGCAAGTATCCCTTTCCTGCGCCAACGGGCATAGGTGGCGGCCGCAGTCTCATAGCGCCGGGAGTTGCTGGCTTCGAGCGGTCCTTTCGCGTCAAGTTCGAGCCTGACGATGTTGTACGGGCTTCGGGCATGGAGCCGCTCGGAGAACGACGCGTCGATCGCGTCGTAGGGCGGCGCGGTCACTTCGGCGAGGTTGCCGAGATCGCGGTAGCGCAGGGCCCGGAACGGTGCGACGTCGACCATGGCAGCGCGCCTCCTCGCGGGAGAGGCCCGCGAAAAGATGGGCAAAGAGCGCCACAACCCTGCCTGGGACCGCTCCTCCCTTTTGCTCTAGCAGGGCTGAGGTCAGATGCAAGGGGAAGTGCAGTAGCCTGCCCGCCATGTCATCACTTCTCGATCGTTACGACGGGATCATTGTCGACCTCGATGGGACCGTGTTCCGATTGGAGGACCCGATCGAGCCGGCCATCGAGTTCCTGCGACGGACCGAGATTCCCACCGTGTACGTGACGAACAACTCGACCCGCAAGCCCGCCGCATGGGCCGAGATGCTCGCAGAAGCCGGCGTGGAGGCAGCCGAGGAATGCGTTTTGACGAGCGCCTTGGCTGCGGTGGCGATGCTGGCGGATGAAGACTCGCCTCCACGCGTGTATCCGATAGGCGAGGAAGGCTTGACTGACGCGCTGGCCGCCCAGGGCATCGAGACCACCGACAGTCACGAAGACGCGGAGGCCGTAGTCGTGGGCTGGGACCGCCAGCTGACCTGGGACAAGCTGCGGACGGCGGTGCTCGCGATCCACCATGGTGCGCGCTTCATCGGCACGAACACCGATCCCGTCTACCCCACCGATGAGGGTCCCTGGCCGGGTAACGGCGCCGCAATCGCGTTCATCCGCGCGGTTACGAATGTCTCTGCAGAGGTGGCCGGAAAACCCGAGACGCCCATGTTCGAGCTTGCTGCGGAGCGGCTCGGAGAGGGGCGGCTCCTCGTGGTCGGGGACCAGATCCACTCCGATATCCAGGCTGCCGAGCGACTGGGATGGCACTCCGTGCTCGCCCTGACGGGAGTGTCCGGTTGGGAAGCCCTTGTCGGGAGTAAGGCAAAGCCGACCTGGGTCGTTGCTGACCTCGGGAAGCTCGACGGCCCCTATCCGACTCGCGTACGGGAAGGCGAGGAGGAGGACCTGACGCGACTCCGCGAGCTGATGGAAACGGAGGGCCGGGACGGCGACGCGGCCATGGAGTCGGCTGCGGGGACTCTTGTCGCGGAGGATCCCGACGGCGAAGCGGTTGCGGCCATCGCCTGGGAAGAACTCGACGAAGGCACCGTCGTTCGCTGGATCGTTCACGACGACGAGCGGGAGGATGCCGCAGCGCATGCTCTCGCCGCGGCTCTGGACGCACGGGGGGAGGCCGGGGTCTCCTGCGTCTATGGGCTCGGGGAGGCGGACGCCGAACTGTTCGAGCGGCTCGGGTTCGAACGGTTGTCGGCGGACGATGCGCCCGAGGGCGTGCGGGAAAGTGCGGAGGCCGACGGGCCCGTGTTCGTGTGGCGATTCGAGCGGGACGACTCGCAGAGCTGACCCCATGGGCGGTCTTGGCAGAGCCAAGACCGCCCTCCCACCCTCATGATTGGTCCCACCGGCGGTCTTGGCAGAGCCAAGACCGCCCTCCCACCCTCATTCCGTCAGGGCCAGGCAACTGCCTGACGCATCGGGGGACGACGCCCGCGATCGCCCAGCAGGAGCGTGAAGATGAGCCCCGCGACGAAGCCGGCGATATGGGCCTCGTAGGCCACGCCGGTGCGCGCCGCTTCGTTCACGGCGGTGATCTGAGTGAGGAACCAGAATCCCAGGACGAGCCACGACGGCAGGTCAATGACCGCGAAGAAGAAGAAGAATCCCCGGATGACCGCTCCTGGGACGAGAAAGGCGAACAGGTACAGCGGGAATGGGACGTAGGTATGGACGCGGGCGCGCGGAAACATGAGCAGATAGCCACCGAGTACGGCCGCGATCGCGCCTGACGCCCCGAGCAGCGGGGTGATGAGGTTCGCGTTGACGAGAGCGAAAGCGTAGACCGAGACGATGCCTCCGGCCAGGTAGTAGAGCAGGTAGCCAACATGGCCGAGCCGGTCTTCGACGTTGTTGCCGAAGATCCACAGGAACAGCATGTTGAACAGCAGATGCAGCAGGCTGCCGTGGAGGAACATCGAGGTGATAGCGCTGACGAGCACGTTCTTGTCCGCGAATACCGTGATCGGACAGCTCGCGTCAGGCACCGACCCTGGCGGCAACGTCTTGAAACTGAGCAGCTCGCGGGGCACCGCTGCCCATCGGTAGATGAAACAGGTGAGTTCGTTGCCTTCGAGTGGGGATTCGAAGGCGAAATAGACGATGACGTTGATTGCTATGAGCGTGACGGTGACCAGCGGGAAGCGGCGTGTGGGGTTCTCGTCTCCGATCGGCAGGATCATGAGCCGCCCAGGGGGTTGCCAGGACCGGGAGTCGCGACCCCACCCAGGGCCCCGGCACGTCGCGGCTCGCCCCAGGGACCACAGCGGTACGCGAACCCCACGGCTTGGTCACAGCAATTCAGACGAGCCCGCCGGCAGGGCCTGAGCCTCTCGTGGGGTCCAGGGGCCGATTCGACCTCAGCTGTCCCCACACGCATCCTCCGGCTCGGCCAACATTGATCGCGAGCTGGACAGCGACAAAGATCGGAATGGGAGCGTATCAGCGCCGCCCTGGTCCTCACCTCGTCCTCGGGGATCCCGCCGGCCACGTTTCTCACACGGCCCCCCGCGCTTTGACCAGCCACCGTCGCCTCGCCCGCTTGTCCATTTTTCGCGGCACGGGTACGGGCTGCTCCTTCGCTACCGCTTCACTATCCGAGGACCTAGGCTTCTGGCAAATTGAACAGGAGGCGGGCCCGTGAAAGACCCGTTCAGCAGGTACGTCGAGACCGCGACGCAACTCACACGTGACACCGCCGAGAGGATTGTCCGAGGAATCTTGAAGCAGGGGGACGTGGGGAGAGCACACACACACGAATTTGCCGATGCTGGGGAGCGGTCAGGGGAGAGCCGTGAAGGCGTCGTCGATCTGGTGAGAAGCGAGACCAAGCGGGTCATCAGCGCCATGGGGTTGGCCACACGGGACGATGTCGAGCGGCTCGAGCAGCAGATCGCAGACCTGCGGCAGCTCATCACCGCTGAGCAAGCCGCCGGGAGCGTGACGGGTGAGACCCCGAGCGGGACGCGCGAGATCGCGAAGAAGACCGCGGCACGCAGGACCGCGATGAGAGCGGACAGCGGGGATGCGCCGATCCCGGAAACGACGACAGCCGAAACCGCTCGGAGAGTCGCGACGGCACCTGAGGCGACGACGACGGCGGCTGAGCGGACCCGGCCACCAGGTGAGGCTGTGGGCTCGAGAGAATCCCCTCCGGTCCAGCAGCCCTCGGTGGTCGACGTGGAGAATCCCGGGACGGCTTCGAGCTCTGAAGCTGCTGCGCAGGAGGGCGAGGAGTGACGGACGCGGGCTTCCCAGGCCGGGGTGACGAGGGCAGGGCGGCAACGGGGAGCGACGCGGTCAGCAGGGAAGGGAGCCGCGAGTCCGCCACGGTAGGGCCCGTTGCCCAGGACGCGTGGCCCACTCCGATCACGCTCGAGGATGCCCGTGCCAAGCTCGCCAGAGTTGACGACCTGCCCGTCTCGGAGCGGGTCGAGCTGCTTGCAGCAGTCAACGAACTGATCGTGGCCGAGCTCACGGCGCTGGACGAGGTCTGACCGCTCCAGGCCAGCATGAAGTCGCGACGGAGACTCGACCTCGAACTCGTCCGCCGCGGGCTCGCCTCGAGTCGCGGCGAGGCGCAGGAGGCGATTGCCCAGGGTCGCGTCACCGTGGACGGCGCCCCCGCGCTCAAATCCAACACGCAGATTCACCCGGAGCAACGCCTCGTCCTCTCGGGCGAACCGAGGCCGTTCGTAAGCCGCGGAGGTGACAAGCTCGCGAGCACACTCGACCGCTTCGAACTCGGTGTGGAGGGCATGCAGTGCCTCGACGCTGGTGCCTCGACGGGGGGTTTCACGGACTGCCTGTTGCAGCGCGGAGCTCGCAGCGTCATCGCCGTCGACGTCGGCTACGGGCAGCTAGCGGAGGTGTTGCGTCGCGACCCGCGAGTCACCGTGCTCGAGCGGACCAACATCCGCAACGTCAGCCCCGAGGACCTCCCCGGTCCCCCGCCGGACCTCGTCGTCGCAGACTTGTCGTTCATTTCCCTGCGGCTCGCGCTCCCGGCCCTGAAGCGGTTGGCCAACCCGATTGCCGAGGCGATCGTGCTCGTAAAGCCACAGTTCGAGGCGGGCCGCGAACAGGTGGGCAAGGGTGGTGTCGTCCGGGATCCCTCGGTGTGGATCATGACGTTGCAAGCGGTCGCCACAGTGGCGGAAGCGATAGGGTGGGGCGCGATCGACGCGACACCGTCGCCACTCGTGGGCCCAGCTGGCAACGTGGAGTTTTTCCTGCGACTTGCCCCCGGGCCTTCGGCGGGGAACCTCGAAGAGCGACTCGCGGCGGCAGTATCAGACGCTTCCCGACGTGGAACCAGTGAAAGGAGCAGGCTGGAGTGAAAGTCGGTCTCGTGATCCATTCCGGCCGCGAGGACTCGATCGAGACCGCGGTCGAGGCGGCTACTCGATTGGACTCCCTCGGTGTTGACGTCATCGCCGCCCGTCAGGACTCCGAGCCGGTGCGTTTCCCCGTCGATGTCGTGGAACCAGAGGACTTCCCCCACGGGCTCGACCTCGCCATCTCCTTCGGGGGAGACGGGACTTTCCTGCGGGCCGCCTACCTCTGCCGGGATGCGGGCATCCCGGTACTGGGCGTGAACCTGGGGCGGCTGGGGTTCCTTGCCGAGGTTGATCGCGACGACCTCGCCACCTCGCTGTCCGCTGTCGTAGAGGGCAACTACGTGGTGGAAGATCGGTCGACACTGCGACTGAGGGCACTGTCGAACGACACGGACGACGCCGTCGAAGACTGGGCTCTCAACGAGGTCTCCATAGAGAAGACGGCCCGGCAGCGCCTCATCCTTCTCGATGTCCATGTGGGAGACGCCCTGTTCGCGAAGGTCGCGGCCGATGGGCTCATCCTCGCCACCCCGACCGGGTCGACCGCCTATTCCTTCTCGGCCGGTGGCCCGATCCTCTCACCCGAGGTTCGGGCCACGCTTGTCACGCCGGTCGCGCCTCACAGCGTTTTCGGGCGCACCCTCGTGGTCGGGGAGGGTGAGCGGGTGCATGTGAAGGTCTTGCCCGATCAGCAACCCGCCGTCGTCAGCTGCGACGGACGGCCGCCGATAACGGTGCCCCCCGGCGGATCTCTTTACGTCGACGGTGGTGGACCGGCGGTCAGGCTGGCGCGGATCAGGTCCGACGATTTCTACACCTTGGTGCGGACGAAGTTCGGGCTTCGCTGACGTGATCGACGAGCTGCACATCAGCGGTCTCGGCGTCATCGAGGACGTCAGCCTGCGACTCTCCCCGGGCCTCACGGTCATCACCGGTGAGACCGGCGCGGGAAAGACCATGATCGTAACGGCCTTGCAGCTCCTGCTGGGCGCGCGGGCGGACGCCACGCTCGTGCGGGGAGGGATCGAAGCTGCTGTAGTGGAGGCGCGCGTGACGCCGGTCCCGCCAGCCGCGGTCAGTGAGGGCTGGCTCGACGAGGGCGAGACCGAGCTCGTGGTCTCGCGCGAGGTCGCCGCCCGGGAAGAAGGTGGGCGGAGCCGAGTGCGAATCGGCCGCAGGCTGGCGCCGGTCGCGGCCCTGGCTTCCGTGCTCGGCTCCTGGGTGGAGGTCCACGCCCAAGGCGAGCAGACACGCCTGTCACATCCTCAGGGGCAGCGGGCGCTGCTCGACCGCTACGGAGGTGCCCGACATGCCGCCACCTTCGCATCCTACGAACAGACCTACCGTGCCTGGCAGGATGCCCGCCGCTCACTCGCCGATCTGGCCACGGGGGAACGTGAACGTGCCCGAGAGGTGGACCGGCTGCGTCATGAGCTCTCCGAGATCGAACGAGCCGCGCTCGAAGCCGGCGAAGATGTTGCCATCCGTGAGGAGCTCGACCGTCTGGAGCACGCCGAGGAGCTGAGGCTCGCCGCGTCAACTGCTGCTGCGGCACTCGACGAGGACGGGGCAGCTGGACCGCTGGGAGTGGCGGTAGGTGCCCTGCGAGGCGCGGGGGGTCACGACAGCTCACTGGACGGGTTGCGCGCGCGAGCGGAAGCCCTCGCTGCGGAAGCCGCGGACCTGCGCTCGGCTCTACGGAACTATGCCGAGATGGATGAGGCCGACCCCGAGCGGCTCGAAGAACTGCGCAGCAGGCAACGAACCGTTTCGGAGCTGCAGCGCAAGTACGGCAGGGACGTCGCGGAGGTGCTCGCCTACGGGGAACAGGCCCGGAAACGGCTCGACGGGCTCGAGCGGCAGCAGAGGGAATCGGGACAGCTCGAGCAGTGCGTCTCCGACCTCTCCGCGCAGATCGAGCATCTCTGCGGCGAGCTTCGGGCCGGCCGGAAAAAGTCGGGAGATCGGCTCGCGGCTGCCGTGCGCCGGCACCTTGCCGACCTCGCCATGCCACATGCAGTCTTCTCCGTCCGGATCGAGGAAGCCGAAGCCCCGGGTCCCACCGGTGCTGACCGGGTCTCCTTCGAGCTGGCCGCGAACCCGGGAGAGCCGGCCCGCCCAATGGCACAGGCCGCCTCGGGCGGGGAACGCTCGCGGGTCGCGCTGGCCGTGAAGGCGGCCTTGGCGGAGGTCGACGACGCTCGAGTGCTCGTCTTCGACGAGGTGGATGCGGGCGTCGGTGGTGCGACCGCGCTCGCCGTCGGCGAGAAGCTGGCTCGTCTCTCGCAGGCATCGGGCCGGCACGGGGAGGCCCGGCAGGTGCTCTGTGTCACCCACCTGGCTCACCTGGCTGCATTTGCTGACGTCCACCACGTGGTTGAGAAGACCGTGCGCGGTGGACGAACGGTCACGACAGCCCGCCAGGTGAACGACGAGCACCGGGCCATGGAGCTCGCTCGCATGCTGTCGGGCAAAGTGACGAGAACGGGGCTCGACCATGCGCGTGATCTGCTCGCTGAGGCCGTCCGGCGTGCTCATGGCCATGTGCCGTAGCTACCCAATCGGATTGGGGTGCTCTAGTTTTCCGCTGCTTGCTGACCCTGGCAGGAAGGGGAAGGGCTCTTCGACGCTCGTGCCTCGATCGGCCCCTGCCTGAAGTCGCGGCGGACGCCGGCATCCTCGCTCGCCCGGGGCTGCCGTGAGAGGCGCCCCCGGTCTCCACAAAGCCGCGGGACGAGCCATGGGAGGTTCGGTCGGTGTCGTGAGCGGGACGAGACAGCCGGGCAAGGAACGAGGCCCGAAAGAATTGTGCGCTCGATTCAACTACGTACTACTAGTGGTGCGTAAATCGAGCAAAAGGTACTAGGATCAGCCACCCCCACCGCGCCTGTAAGTCCCTGGGCTCATCGCGTTTCGACGAGGACGTACATGCTGAAACGCAACTCGAGGCGGTGCCGCCCCTCAGCCGGCCCATGGCCGACCTTCACTGCGCGCACCCCGCCGGGTAGCCCTCTCAGCAGGTCGGAGTCTCGCCTCCGGCTCGTGAGGCCACGCGAGCACTGGCGGCAGGCCGGTCTCGTCCTGGCCACGCTGCTCACGCTGGCCACTCCCATCACTCTCCGCTCACCCGCTGACCCAGAGCCAAGCCTGCCCTCCAGGGAGGGCCTGCCACTTGCCGTCACGGCAGGCGGGACGGGGCTGACAGCCGCAGTGGAGCGGGCGGGGGTATCGGCCCAAGAAGAGCTCGAGTCACCCGCCGCGCCGCGCGTCCTCGCGAGATTCGGGGAGGTGGAACTCGTCACCCTGAATCGGGAGGTCTGGCTCGTAGGGTTCCACGAGGCGTCATACGCAGACGCCATGCCGTTGTCGCCCATCGGTCGCATGGTTTTCAACGACAATCCCACGAAGTTCGCGCCCTACTCGCGGGAGGAAGGGCCGGACTACGTCGTCCTGTCGTCCCGCGGACGGCCGAACGCCGCGACGTCGGCCGTCGACATGGTCCTTCCGGTGGGCCTGCCCGTCGCGAGTGTCGTGACGGGCAGGATCTCCCTCGTGGAGCCCTACCTCCTCTACGGCCGCTATCCCGACACGAAGGTCGAGATCATCCCAGAGGTTCGGCCAGACTTGAGGGTCGTGATGATCCACCTCAGGGACGTCCGTGTCGAAGCTGGCCAGCGCGTGGTTGGCGGGGAAACGGTCGTCGCCGGAAGCGCGAACCACTTTCCGTTCTCTTCCCAAGTGGACCGCTACCTCGGACGTGCCGCCCCCGGTCCGCACGTGCACATCGAGGTGAAAGGGCCAGCAGTCGGCCCACCTCTGCCGCCTAGCGGTGCGCTCGTGGGGGCGCCGCCTCCCTCCTGAACCGGACGGATCTCGACAGGAACAGGCGAAGGCGGGTTTTCGCGCAGCGGTTCGCCGGCTGTGCCCGCCAGCCCGTCGGACCGCGAACCGGCCTCTTTCTATCCGGGAGCACGTTGGGCGCGAGGTCGGGTTGTAGTCGGGCTGCGATGTGCTCCGGGAACCCCATTTGAATGCGTCTTCCGCCGTGGCCTTCGTGGCGATGACCGCGATCCTTGGAGGCGCGCCTACTGCGGCAAGTGGCGCTGCGGCGGCCAAGGTCAGCGGGACCTTCTACTACACCGACACAGCAGCCGGGAACGGCAGCTTCACCGATCCGAGGCCCGGCGTGTGCTATCCAGTGCCAACAGAAGCCGTGCAGGGATACAACGACACGGATGCTGTGGCCACTACGTACGCTGACCAGAACTGCAATGTGGGTGGCGCGCCGGTGGACCCGGGCAACAGTGCAACGTACGCGTTTGGATCCGTGCTCTTCGCCAGTCCGTGACGGCCTCCCCACCGGAAGCAATCAGGCTGGGGAATCAGGCCTGCCTCCAGGGGAGAGACTACGGGTGATCACCTCGAACCGCCCGATCGGGCAGACCGTGCACCGGTAGGCGATCGTGCTGCGGCCTGCTGAGACGTGCTCCTGACGCCCCTCCTGCTTGCAGTCCCCAACAACAGGCACCGTGAACTCCCCCGTCAGGTGACCGTCGGGGCTGACCCGGATCGAGGGGCCCAAGCCCGCGCCGGTCCGTGAGCGGAGGGGCGGGTCAGAGCCGCGGCCGGGAGCCGGTGTTTGTCCACCCCACGGGGCGTCGCTACCGTACCGTGGGCCGCCGGGGTGGTCCCCCCGCTGTCCAGGGTCAGTCAAGTTCAGTCCCTCGAGTACCGGTTCGGCGCTGAGGCACGTGCCTGTGAGTGCTGAGGCCAGCGCATCAGGTTTCGCCTGATCCAGCTGGGCACGAGCGGTCGCAATGGAGTACCGGGGACTGCTTGCAGCGAGGCAGGAGGCCGAACGTGGCGGGCATCGTTGAGCGTGCGTTCGATCGGGCCGGCCACCGCGTTGGCGGCGCGGCGGTCCAGACGCGGCACATCTTCGTCACCGGCGGGGTCTCTTCAGCGCTCGGCAAAGGAATCACCGCCGCTTCTCTCGGCAGGCTGCTGAAAGCGCGAGGTCTGCGCGTCACCCTGCAAAAACTCGATCCGTACCTCAACGTGGACCCCGGGACGATGAACCCCTTCGAGCACGGGGAGGTCTTCGTGACGGAGGACGGTGGCGAGACCGACCTCGACCTGGGGCACTACGAACGGTTCATCGACGAGAACCTTTCCCGCGGCTCGTCGGTCACCTCGGGACAGGTCTGGTTGTCGGTCATCAACAAGGAGCGTCGCGGCGACTACCTCGGCAAGACCGTGCAGGTCATCCCGCACATCACGAACGAGATCAAAGAGCGCATCGCTGCTGTCGCCGACGGCATGGACGTCGTCATCACCGAGGTGGGTGGGACGGTCGGCGATATCGAAGGCCTGCCCTATCTCGAAGCGATACGCCAGATGCGCTATGACGTCGGGCGGGAGAACGTCTGCTACATCCACGTGGCGCTCGTGCCCTACATCTCCGCCTCCGGGGAGTTGAAGACGAAGCCCACTCAGCACTCCGTGCGTGAGATTCGATCCATCGGAATCCAGCCGGACGCCCTCGTGTGCCGCTCGGACCGGCCACTTTCGGCAGACTTGAAGCGCAAGATCGCTCTGCTCTGTGACGTCGACATCGAAGCGGTCGTATCTGCGGAGGACTGCGAGTCCCTCTATGAGGTCCCCCTCATGCTCCGCTCGGAAGGACTCGACGAGGTGGTCTGTCGTCGCCTCGGACTGCCTACCGTGGAGCCCGACCTCAGCGAGTGGGAAGGCATGGTCAGCCGCCTGCGGTCTGCCCACGAGACCGTGACGATCGGGGTGGTCGGAAAATACGTCGAGTTGCCTGACGCGTATCTTTCCGTCGCAGAGGCTCTGCGTCATGCGGGGCTGGCCCTGGGCGTGAACGTCGCCATCCGGTGGATCTCCTCCGACGACCTTCTCACCGACGGTCCCGAACGCAGGCTCGCGGACTGCCACGGCCTTCTCGTACCCGGCGGGTTCGGGGTGCGCGGCATCGAGGGGAAAATCCGAGCGGTCACCTACGCCCGCGTTCACCAGGTGCCTTTCTTCGGATTGTGCCTGGGCCTGCAGGTGGCCGTCGTCGAGTTCGCCCGGAACGTGTCGGGACTGATTTTCGCCAACTCCTCCGAATTCGAACCCAGCACGCCCGATCCCGTCATAGACCTCCTCACCGAGCAGCGCGATGTGGTGAACCTGGGAGGCACCATGCGGCTCGGCTCCTATCCGGCAAGGCTGCTCGAAGGCACCCGGGCAAGGACGGCCTACGAGGGGGAGCCGGTCGTGTACGAGCGGCATCGCCACCGCTTCGAGGTAAGCAACCGCTACCGCGACCCCCTCGCGGAAGATGGACTCGTTTTCTCGGGCGTCTCTCCCGACGGACGACTCGCCGAGTTCGTCGAACTGCCGGACCACCCGTGGTTCGTGGCGACCCAGGCCCACCCCGAGTTCAAGTCACGCCCCAACCGTCCGCACCCACTTTTCGTCGGTTTCATCACCGCGACGCTGCAAAGGCTGCGCGAGACGCGCGGGCGGCTGCCGGTAGACCTCGACGAGCCCGCGGCAGCGGGCTCCATCACACCCGCGAGCGAGTGATGGGTAACGAAGCAGAATCAGGCTGGTTCGAGACCATCGACAGCGAGGTCCGCTACGAAGGGCACACGGCGAAGGTGCGGATGGACCGCATTCGCATGCCTGACGGCGATGTCGCGGAACGTGAAGTCGTCGAGCATTACAGTGCGGTGGGGATCGTCCCAATCATGGACGATGGAAGCGTCGTTCTGCTGCGTCAATACCGGCAGCCCTTCCAGGCCTACATGCTCGAGATCCCGGCAGGCAAGCTCGACGTCGAGGGGGAGACGATGGAAGAGGCGGCTCAACGCGAGTTGAGAGAGGAGACAGGCCTGCGAGCGGAGCGCCTCGAGCGGCTGGGAGCTTTCCGGAACTCGGCGGGCTGGACCAACGAGGTCACGCACCTGTACCTCGGAACGCGACTCTCGCCCGACGAAGCCGAGGATTTCGAGCCCAAGGCGGAAGAGGCGGACATGGAAATCGTACGGCTGCCGTTCGACGAAGCTGTCAGAGAGGCACATACCGGCAGCATCGTCGATGCCAAGACCATCATTGGCCTGCTTCTGGCATCCGGTCGGCGTCCCTGACAGGCCCAAGGCCGCTACTACGACGTCCCGGTAAACCCAGGACCCGCGGCTCCGGCCTCCCCGCAAGCCGAGACCGCCCTCCCACCCGAGTTTGCCAACTACGCTCTTTGTCGCCCAAGGAGGCGTGGTTGAAAGTCGGCATACCGCAGGAAATCAAGGACAACGAATTCCGCGTCGCCATCACCCCTGCGGGAGTGCGCGAGCTGGCCCTCGACGGACATCAGGTGATCATCGAGAAGAACGCCGGGGCCGGTTCCTCGATCTCCGATGACGACTACCTGCGTGCGGGTGCGATCACGTCGGAAACGGCTGCGGAGGTGTGGGGGGAATCCGACCTCCTGCTCAAAGTAAAGGAGCCGCTCCCATCCGAGTACCGCTATCTACGCGAAGACCTCGTGCTCTTCACCTTCCTGCACCTCGCCGCCGACCGCAGCCTGACGGAGGCGCTGACCGAATCGGGCACGACCGCTATCGCCTACGAGACCGTGGAAGACCCGTTCGGCAACCTTGTCCTGCTCGTCCCCATGTCGGAGATCGCCGGCCGCATGGCCCCTCAGGTCGGGGCCAACCGTCTCGAGCGGGAACACGGTGGACGAGGAGTCCTGCTCGGCGGCGTCTCCGGGGTCGCACCTGCCCACGTGGTCGTGATCGGAGCTGGGACCGCGGGGCGCAATGCTGCCTGGCTCGCCTCGGGCATGGAGGCGAAAGTGACGGTGCTGGACCTCGACATCGACAAGCTGCGCGACATCGATTCGAACCATCGCGGCCGGATCCTGACGCTGGTGTCGAATCGCCTCACCCTCGAGGGAGTGGTTCCACAGGCCGACCTCGTCATCGGGGCCGTGCTCATCCCAGGCGCAAAAGCCCCGCTCGTCGTCACTGAGGAGATGGTGCGGGCAATGAAGCCGGGGGCCGTGATCGTCGACATCTCGATCGATCAGGGGGGGTGCGTCGAGACGAGCAAGCTGACCACCCACAGCGACCCCACCCATCTGCGTTTCGGGGTCGTGCACTACGGGGTGGGAAACATGCCCGGCGCCGTGCCCCACACCTCGACGTATGCCTTGACCAATGTGACGGTGCCCTACGTCGTGCGCCTGGCGAAAGGGCTGCGACATGCGCTGAGCGAGGACCCCGGCCTCCTGAAGGGCGTCAACGCCGCTGCCGGCGAGGTCACGAATCAGGCCGTGGCCGAGGCGCATAGGATGCCATGTGGGTCGGCCGCCAAGCTGCTCGGGCTGGCCGGCCGAATGCCTGCGGCCAAGCCGAGCGGTTGATGCCGCCTGGCGGAGGGAGCCCCGTGGAACACGGTGAGCTCGTTGCTGGAGTCGTCCGACGTGATGACGGCGCTCCGAGCGCCGCGGTAACCCCGCGGCTGCGCTCCACTCCACCGGCGGACCTCGGGGGTCTCGGGCCCTTGTCCGAAACCATGCTCGTCTATCTCGCCCACCTCCGGGTCGAACGGGGATTGGCGCAGAACACACTGGACGCGTACCGGCGAGACCTCGAGCTCTACGCCCGCTATCTGCAGGAGCACGAGATCAACGGTCCGCTCGACGCCACCGAGGAGGACGTCGAGACGTTCGTCGCTTGGGTTCGTCGACAGCCCACTGCGACAGGGCGACCATATGCCGACACCTCCGTCGCCCGTACCGTCGTTGCGGTGCGGGGGCTGCACCGCTTCCTGGCACGGGAGGGACTGGTCTCCGATGACGTCGCGGCTGATGTCGGGACACCCTCAACTTTCCGTGCTCTGCCGAAGGCCATCAGCGTGGAACAGGTCGAACGGCTCCTCGACGCGGTCGAGGGGGAGGAACCTCGCGACGTACGAGACCGGGCAATCCTCGAACTCCTGTATTCCTCAGGCCTGCGGATCAGTGAACTCGTCAACCTCGACATCGACGACATCGACCGCGTGGAGCGCCTCCTGACCGTTACCGGGAAGGGCTCGAAGATGCGGGTCGTGCCGTTCGGGTCGGCGGCAGCTACCGCACTCGACAAGTGGCTCGTGCAGGGACGTGCCTCCATGACCCCGAACACGTCTGCGGCGTTCGTGAACGTCCGAGGTAGGCGCCTGACGCGGCAGGGCGTGTGGAAGATCGTCAAGACGCGTTCAGCTGTGGCTCGCCTCGATGCAGCGGTTTCGCCACATACACTGCGGCATTCTTTTGCGACGCACCTGCTCGACGGAGGCGCCGACGTGCGAGCGGTCCAGGAGCTGCTCGGACATGCCAGCGTCACGACCACGCAGGTGTACACGCTCGTCAGCCGTGCGCGCCTCCGCCAGGTCTACGAACAGGCGCACCCACGGGCGCGACGCTCAGGCTGAAACGACGCGAAGGATCGTGGCATGGACCGGGAGACGCTCGAGAGGCTTCGCCAACAGCTCGAGGAGGACCGTCAGCAGCAACTGTCGCAGCTGGAGTCGTTCGGCGCGGACCCCTACGGGGAAGCGGTGACCAATCTCGGGAGCACCGAGGAAGCCGGTTTTGCCGACTCCGCGCAGATCACCGAACAGCGGAGCGAGGCTCTGGCCCAGATCGACCAGGCGCGAAACCGCTTGCAGCAGATCGACGAGGCGCTCGAACGCATGGGGGAAGGGACGTACGGAATCTGCGTCGAATGTGGTCGGCAGATAGATCCTGCCCGCCTCGAAGCACGTCCCTTGTCGATCCGCTGCGTCGAATGCGCCGCCACCGCCGGCTGAGCCCGAGGTTGGACGGCGGAAATTTGCCCAAGGAGAGTGCAGGCCACACGACCTGGCCCCGCCGCCCGTGGTGGCCTCTCGGGTCAGTCGAGGCGGCGCCTGCGCCCAACCAAGAAGAAAAGGTTCCGGCATCCGACGACGCGTAGCCCTTGTCGTATGTGACTCGATGGGGATTGGTGACGCGCCCGATGCCCGAGAGTACGGGGACGAGGGCGCCAACACGCTGGCACATGTCGCAGCCGCCGTCGGGGGCCTGTCCCTGCCGACACTCGGACGGTGGGGGATAGGCCGACTCACCGAGATCGCTGGCGTGCCACCCGCCGCACACCCTGAAGCTGTTGTCGCCCGACTCACGCAGACCGCTGCGGGCAAGGACAGCACGACCGGACACTGGGAGCTGATGGGCTGCCGCACCCGAAGACCCTTTCCTACCTATCCGGGGGGCTTCCCACCCGAGATCATCGCGAGATTTTGCGCCGCCATCGGTCGTGGCGTGCTGGGGAACCGCCCGGCAGGCGGAACGCTCATCATCGAGGAGCTGGGAGAAGAACATCTCGCGACCGGCAAGCCCATCGTCTACACGTCGGCCGACTCCGTCTTCCAGATCGCTTCACACCTGGAGGTGGTCCGACTCGAACACCTCTACGCCTGGTGTGCCACGGCGCGCGCGATCCTGACTGGTCGCCACGGAGTCGGTCGGGTGATCGCCCGGCCCTTCGCAGGGGAACCAGGATCCTTTCGCCGCACCGCTGGCCGCCGAGATTTTTCCCTGCCGCCTCCCGAACGGACCGCCTGTGACGTCCTCCATGCCTCAGGTGTTGCGGTGAAGGCCGTGGGCAAGGTCGACGACCTCTTCGCTGGTCGTGGGATAAGCCGCTCGGCCCACACCGGTGACAACGAGGCCTCACTCGATGCCACTGCGGATTTTCTGCGGGAGGACGGCCCAGCGCTCGTCTTCGCCAACCTGGTCGACTTCGACGAGAAACACGGGCACCGTAACGACCCCGCCGGTTACGCGGAAGCGCTCGAGCTCTTCGACCGTCGCCTCGGATATCTGGTCGAAATACTCGCAGACCACGACCGTCTGCTCGTGACGGCAGATCACGGCAACGACCCCACGCGACTGCAATCTACGGACCACACCCGCGAGCGCCTGCCCCTCCTGGCTTGGGGACACGGGCTCCCGCGAGGCGCCGACCTCGGGACACGAGCCTCCATGGCGGACGTGGGCACGACGATTCTCGACCTCTTCGCGATCCAACGCCCATTGCCGGCGCAAGGGCAGTCGTTCGCGCACTACCTTTGACTTCGGGTCGGGCCGCTCCGGAGGTGCCATTCTGCGGAAGTACCGGTAGGCCGAACGTGACGAGGTTCCCACCAGACACACGTGCTCTCATCACGAGAAAGCGGCACGGGGGTCACCTGGAGTCTCACGAGATCTCGGAACTGATCGCGGCGTTCATGGCCGGAAAAGTTGGCGAGGAGCAGATGTCCGCCCTGCTCATGGCAGGCGTCGTTCAGGGCTTCAGTGAGGAGGAGGCAATCTCACTCACCGAGGCTCTCGTCGCATCCGGCGCCATCGTGGACCTCCAGGGCCTGCCTGGACCGACCGTGGACAAGCACTCGACGGGTGGTGTGGGGGACACGACAACCCTGGTCGTGGGGCCGCTCGTCGCCGCCTGCGGCGCCCGGATGGCCAAGCTCTCCGGTCGAGCGCTGGGCCACACCGGTGGGACGTTGGACAAACTGGCGGCCGTCCCCGGCTTTCGCAGCGATCTTGACGAGCGAACTTTTCGCGACCAGGTCGAGCGCATCGGGCTGGCAATCGCGGCAGCCAGCCAAGAGCTCGTACCCGCGGACAAGCACCTGTACGACCTCCGGGACCGTACCGCCACCGTCGAGAGCCCGGCGCTCATCGCTGCCAGCGTCATGAGCAAGAAGATCGCGGGAGGCGCGCAACACATCGTGCTGGACGTGAAGACCGGAGGAGGCGCGTTCGTCTCCGAGCCCCGCCAGGGTGGCGCACTCGCCCGCCTCTGTACTCGCATCGGACAGTTCCACAAGCGACGGGTCGCAGCGCTCGTCACCGACATGTCACAACCAGTTGGCGCCGCCGTCGGCAACGCCCTCGAGGTGGCGGCGGCAGTAGCGGTCTTGCAAGGGGAGGAGCGCGGACGGCTGTGGTCGCTCAGCCTCGAGCTTGCCACAACCCTGCTGACGTTGACGGGGCGGACGGAAGCCTCCGCCCGTGACGCAGCGGAAGAGGCACGTTCCAGCGGCAGGGCACTGGAGAAGTTCGGGCGCCTGATAGAAGCCCAGGGCGGGAGTGGGGGGCTGGGAGACGATCCTTGGCGGATCCTTCCCACGGCAGCGATAGTGTGCGACTGGAAGCCGCGTCCGGGAATCGTGACCGGTATGGATTGCCGGGGAATCGGCGAGCTCGCACATGCGCTAGGCGCCGGGCGGCGCGGCAACGGCATGATCGACCCGGCGGTGGGACTCGAGGTCTTCGCCTCGCTGGGGGACGAGGTCGGGCCAGACCCCCCGCCCGTCCGGGTACACGCGCGGTCCCGGTCCGATGCCGAGCAAGCTCTCGTGGCGCTCGAGCGATTGGTGTTGATCGGAGAGGGGCCGGCCGAGATCCCTCCCCTCGTCTTCGAGCGCGTGCTGTCCTGACTGGTCCCACCCGCCTCCGCAGTCGTCTTGGGCAAGGCCAAGGTGACTGCTCCGGCCTCCGGCCCTGAGGCCGTTGCGGATTGCGCCTCGTCCGACAGTCCGGCGCAGGTAGCGCTGTCCGGCTTGTTCGACGCCACATGACAGCCTGACTACGCTGCGTCGCCAGGGCTGGTGCTCGGTGAAGACGCTCAGGTGGCGGCGAGATGTAGGAGCTCGTGCGGATGGGAGAAGGAGCGCAGGGTCCGGGGGCTTGCGCCATTCCCCGCAGTCCAGTCGACCACCTGGCGGGGCATTGAGCGCGGCAGTCGACCAAGGTCAGGCTGAGACCTCTGTTGAGCAGGCGAGCTCGGCTGCCGTCCCCCTGGTCGAATCAGAAGCCGCCAGCGGCTACCACGTGCGCATCGAGGGTTTCGAGGGACCCTTCGACCTGCTCCTGCAACTCATCGCGCGGCGAAGGCTAGAGATCTCCGAGGTCGATCTCGCTGATATCACCGGAGAGTTCCTGGTACACCTCGCACGCAACAGGGACGGGACGTTCGATCTCGAGACCGCGACACATTTTCTCGTGGTTGCAGCAACGCTCGTCGAGTTGAAGGCGGCCCGGTTGTTGCCGGTCGACGGCGAGGAACAGCTCGACAAGATTCTGCAAGAGGCTCGCGACGTACTCTACGCGCGGCTCCTCGAATACCGTGCCTTCCGGGAGCTCAGCGGGCTCCTGGCCGAGTTGCTGGAGAGGAACGAGGCGTACGCGGGGCGCGAAGTTCCCCTGGAGCAGCATCTCCGCGACTTCGTGCCTCCCGCGACAGGGTCCATCGAGCCCGCGACCTTGGCGGAGTTGGCCGCCATCGCCCTCAGTCCCAGGCTCCAGCCTCGCGTGAGCATCGCCCACATCCACCACACTTCCTTGACGATCGCGGAGGCCGCGGCAAGCCTGGTGGCAAGAATCCGCAGTCACGGGCAGCGGGTCACGTTCGGGAGCCTCGTAGAGGGATGCTCGCGCAGCGAGCAGGTGGTCCACTTCATGGCACTGCTCGAGTTGTACAAGATGGGCCGCGTCGAACTCCGCCAGGACGACGGGTGGGCGCCGCTCGAGGTTGCGTGTCGTGAAACCGCATGCGAAGGCTTCCCATTGCGAGGGCCTTCCGTCCCGACCTCCCCATGAGGTCGGGTGGAAACAGAGGATCGCAGGCGGGTCGGGGTGCGTGGCAGAGACAGGCAAGCTGAGGCGTGCGAAGGAAGACACTTGGACCAGGGGCCCAGCCGGCAGGCTCTCGAGGCAATCCTCTTCGTCGTCGACGAACCCGTGGCGGTGTCTACCCTGTGTGAGGTCCTGGGGGCGAGTCAGGGTGAAATCGAGGCCGAGCTTGCAGCCCTTGCGACCGAACTCGAGGAGCAACGTCGCGGTTTCGTGCTGCGAAACGTCGCCGGAGGCTGGCGGCTCTACACGGCCCCGGACATGGCTCCCTACGTCGAACGCTGGGTGCAGGGGAGACGAAGTGGTCGCTTGTCTCGAGCGGCACTGGAAACACTGGCGGTGATCGCATACAAGCAACCCGTTTCGCGAGCAGAAGTTGCCGAGATCCGCGGAGTGAATGCGGACGGAGCGATGCGGACCCTGGTCGCCCGAGGACTGATCGGGGAGGTGGGGCGCGACAGCGGACCCGGACAAGCGGTGCTGTACGGGACGACCGCCAGATTTCTCGAGGATGTCGGGATCAGCAGCCTCAGTGACCTGCCGCCTTTGGCGGACTTCCTGCCCCCCGGACCAGCTCCGGACGAGCCCTCCCCCGAGCATCAGCGCGACGCGCGAGCCGTGATTCGGGCGGGCCGTGGCCTGCCCTCCACCGGGAAGGCGCGCTGGGAGCCGAAGCCGGACGGGTCGCCGCCCGAAGTCACGGTCCACCCCGGCGACAGCGGAGCCGTCGTCGCGGCGAGCGACGCTTCCGCCGGTGACAATCACCCGCCCGTTCCCCGCACCCGCCCATCAGCAGTCGCACGAGGCGATGGAGAGGGAGAATTCGACGCACTGACAGAGGCGCTCGAGCGGGCGACCCGTAATGCCCTCGCCCTGTTGGAAAACGCTCTGCAGCCAGCCGACGAGCCCGCGGACAGTTCGAGTGGCGAGGAATTCGAAGACCCCCCGTCGGGGGGATGGCACGCCAAGGGTGAGAGCGATGCCTGAGGGAGGGCACCCTCGGCCTCCCGTTCCTGGTGCGCCGCCGGAAGCTGCCAGCTCGACAGAACGCCTGCAAAAAGTGCTCGCGTTCGCGGGTGTCGGATCGCGGCGTCATTGCGAGGAGCTCATAGCCCAGGGTCGGGTCACGGTGGACGGGAAGGTCGCGACGCTCGGGCAAAAAGTGGATCCCGGGTCGGTCGAGGTGCGGGTGGATGGTGATCGGATCAATGTCGACCAGGGACTCGTTTACATCGTCCTGAACAAACCGCACGGCGTTCTGACGACGGCGGAGGACCCCAGAGGACGCCCGACCGTGTTGGACCTCGTCGATGTTCCCCAGCGCCTTTTTCCCGTCGGGCGGCTCGACATGGACACCGAGGGTCTTCTACTGCTCACGAACGACGGAAAGCTCGCTCACGCGCTCATGCACCCGTCTTTCCAGGTCGAGCGGAGATATGTCGCTCGAGTGAACGGGCGCCCCAATCGCCGTCAGCTGAAGATTCTTCGCGGGGGCATCGAGCTCGAAGACGGCTCGGCACGGCCCCGTCTCCTGCGAGTCCTGTCCGAGAGTCACGGCAAGTCTCTCGTCGAGGTGGTGATGACCGAAGGTCGGAAACGCGAAGTGCGACGCATGTTGCAAGCGGTCGGCTTGCCCGTGGAGCGCCTGGCCCGGGTGGCGTACGACGGCGTAGAGCTCGGTGACCTGCGTCAAGGCAAATGGCGCCCCTTGACCCAGGCCGAGATCTCCTCCCTCTACCGCGCCCTCGACAAGGGCCATGGGAGGTCTGGCCGCCGAGCGCGGCGGGCGACCACTGGTTGATCGACGAAGCGAACCACCTGATGGATGGACTGCGACCTTCGTGGACGGGCGGAGCTGCGGACCCGCCGGGCGAGAGGCCTCAGCCTGACTCGACCTTCGCGGGGGAGACGACGCCACCACGACCCGAGCGAGTACGAGCGATTCGTGGTGCGACCACCCTCGAGGACGACACCCGGGAAGAGGTGATCTCGCGCACCCAGGAGCTCCTCGCGCAGATATTGGAGCGCAACGACCTTCACCAGGAGGACGTGGTCAGCATCGTCTTCACCGCGACGGCCGACATCTCCAGCGCCTTTCCGGCCGAGGCTGCAAGGGAAGCCGGCATTGCGCTCGTTCCCCTGCTCTGCGCCAGGGAACTAGAGATCGAGGGCGGGATCGAGCGCTGTATTCGAGTACTCCTGCATGTCTACACCACGCGCGTCCCCACAGAACTGCGTCACGTCTATCTGCACGGCGCAAGGCAGCTGCGCACCGACCTGCCAGAATGAAAGGTGGCCTGCCATCCCGGGAGGGATTCCCTCGGCGTCGGCGTCAGGCCAAAGGCTCAGGCAGCCGCCGAAGAGGACGTGTGAACCCCGGTGAGTGAGCAACAGTCCGCCCGCTCCTCCAGTCCGCTGCGGCGAGTGGGAGTCATCGGCTGCGGGCTCATGGGAGGCTCGTTCGCGCTCGCGGCGTCCCGGGCACCTGGCGTCGAGCGCGTGCTCGTCGTCGACCGTGACCCAACCATCCGGGGGGAGGCCGAGAGGCTAGGACTCGGCCGTGTGCTGTCTGATGCCAGTGGCGTGGCCGCCGGAGTCGATCTGCTTGTTCTGGCCGTTCCGGTACCCCAGATCCCCGTCGTGGCCCGAGAAGTGCTCCCGCACATGGCCCCCGATGCGGTACTCACCGACATGGGGAGCGTCAAGTATAAGCCTGTACTAGAGGTAGAACGTATCTTCGAGAGTCTCGGCATCCCCAAGGGCGCCGGGCCCTCCTTCATCGGCGGCCATCCTATGGCCGGCAGTGAAGGCCAAGGACCTACGGCTGCGGATCCCGCCCTCTTCGAAGGGACAACCTACGTCCTCACGCCTAGCTCATATTCGTCGACCTCGGCCCTGCAGCGCTTTGGCGGCCTACTGCGATCCCTGGGCGCCCGGGTCCTGACCATCGAACCCGAGGCGCACGACCGTCTCGTGGCGGTGATCAGCCACCTGCCTCAGTTGGTGGCGACGACCCTCATGGAGCACGCCGCCAGACTCGCCGAGACCGAGCCAGCGTTGTTGGAAATGGCCGGGAGGGGCTTTCGCGACGCGACGCGCGTCGCGGGGAGCAATCCCGACCTCTGGATGGGGATCCTGCGTGAGAATCGGACCGCCACCCTTGCAGCTCTGGAAGGCTTCATGAGCGCGGTGGAGCGGGTGAGGGAAGCGATCGAAGCTGACGACTGGGATCAGGTGTCGGCAGCGCTGGTGAGCGGGCGAGAGGCACGAGCACTCTTGGGCACGAAGGTGAGGGTCGAGGCCATGGTGGATGTGGTCACTCCGGTGGAGGACCGCCCCGGCAGTCTCGCCGCAGTCACGACCGCGCTCGGGAACGCTGGTGTCAACATAGAAGATGTCGCCGTGCGGCATGCGCAGGCCGGCGGTCGGGGGGCTCTCGTCGTGACCGTGGCGGGGGACGAAGCGGCGGAGCGGGCTCGCGCGGCCCTGCAAGCGCGGGGCTTCAGCAGCCGCCTCGAGCGACGGTGACTGCCGGCTCGCGGTCGGGCAGAGCGCGTGCCGTAGGCTCGTTTTGGCAGGCTCCCAACCCTCGAGGTGGAGGTCGAGCGTGGCTGCAACCGCCGGGGACGGCCGCGCCCCGCTCATGCCACGACTCCCGGAGCGTGTGCGCGTTCTGCCGGGACGTCTTTCGGGGGCCGTCCGGGTCCCCGGCGACAAGTCGCTCAGCCATCGCGCCCTGCTCGTCGCTGCGTTTGCGGCCGGCCCCGTGGAGGTCAGCGGACTGGCCCCCAGTGCGGACGTGTGGTCGACGGTCGATGCCCTGCGCCGGCTCGGCGCCAAGGCGGAAATTCGGACCGATCCGTTCGGCGGACTCGCGGGCACCGTACGTGGTCCGTTGCGCGAGCCCAGCGATGTTCTCGACTGTGGGAACTCCGGTACCGCACTCCGTCTGCTGGCCGGAGTGGTAGCGGGCATCGACGGGCTCAGCGTCCTGACTGGTGACGTATCCCTGCGTTCCCGGCCGGTCGACCGCATCGTCGTGCCGCTGGCCCGCATGGGCGCCCAGGTTCAAGCTCGAGCAGGCGGCTGTCTTCCCCCCCTGGTCATTCGGGGGGGTCGGCTCACCCCGATCCGATACGACAGCCCGGTGGCGAGCGCCCAGGTGAAGTCGGCCGTGCTCCTGGCCGCGCTCGTCGCCGAGGGTGCGTCCGAAGTGGTGAGCCCCCTGCGCAGCCGGGATCACACCGAGCGGATGCTGCGGTATCTCGGCGTCAAGGTGGACGACGAGGAGTTGCCGGACGGCCGAGAGCGAGTGTCGATCGTGCCGGGGCCTCTCTCACCGCTTCCCATCCGTGTGCTGGGCGACCCTTCGAGCGCTGCCTTCTGGATGGTGGCCGCAGCACCGGACCTGAGCGAGCGTGCCGATGGAGTCGTCCTTCCGGGTCTCTGCCTGAACCCCACCCGGTTCGGTGCCGTGACGGTGCTTCGGGCAATGGGTGCCGACGTCGTGGTCGAGGAGGAAGGGCTCGTCGCGGGAGAGCCGTCTGGCACCGTTCGGGTGGCCCCGGCCATCCTCGGAAGGGGGCTTGTCTCAGGGGCGGGCGTGGTCGCGGCGATCGACGAGTTGCCGATCCTCGCGGTAGCCGCCAGCTGTAGCCGGGGGGGACTGGAGGTGCGTGACGCCGCCGAACTTCGCGTAAAGGAGTCCGACCGGATCCAGGGCGTTGCAAGCATGCTCGGGGCGCTGGGAGTCACCGTAGAGGAACGGCCCGACGGTTTTTGGATCCCGGGTGGGCAGCAGTTGTCCGGCGGAGTGGTGGACGCTGGCGGCGACCACCGCATTGCCATGGCGGCCTGCATAGCGGGGACGCTCGCCACGAGCCCGGTCGAGGTGCGCGGCTTCCGTGCGGTCGCGACGTCCTATCCCACCTTCCTGGACGACCTGCGGGCGCTCGGAGGCCGCGTCGAACCCGGGGAGGCGGGGTCGTGACCGCCTTCCCGGCCAGACCGTTGATTGCCATAGACGGTCCGTCTGGCTCGGGCAAGTCCAGCGTCTCGCGCGCCCTGGCGGCCAAATTGGGCTTGCCCCACCTCGACACGGGAGGGCTGTACCGGGCGGTCACCTTGGCGGTGCTGCGTAGAGGTGTCGACATCCGGGATGCGGAGGCCTGCTCGGACATCGCCGAGAGCGTGCGGATCGAACAACGCGGGGGGCACACCTACCTCTGCGGGGAAGACGTCGAGGAAGAGATCCGCGGCCGGGAGGTGACCGCAGCGGTATCCGTCGTCTCGTCACACCGCGGCGTGCGTGAGGCCATGCTTCCCATCCAGCGGGAAGCCGCCGCGCAAGGTGGGGTCGTGGAGGGGCGCGACATCGGGTCCGTTTTGTTACCGGATGCCGACCTAAAGGTCTACTTGACCGCAAGCCCTGAGGAGCGGGCGCGCCGCCGCGCCTCCCAACAGGGCAGTGAAGACCGGGCTGCTGTGGAGCGTGAGCTGAGTGCGCGGGACCGCCAGGACGAAGGCCGCCCGGTGGCGCCACTGACCCGAGCAGAGGACGCCTGGGAGATCGATACGACCAACATGAGCGCGCAGGAAGCCGTGGAGGCGATCGCTGCGCTTGCTCGTGCGGTATGGCACGTGCAGGGCGACCACGGGGAGCGGAGAACGAGGGTCGAAGAGGCGCCCCGAAAGCCCCCGCCTCTCCACAGCCCCGATCCGGCGGTAGGAGCGAAAAGCCTGCGCCGACGGCTTCCAAAGGTGGTCGTCGTCGGGCGTCCCAACGTCGGCAAATCGACGCTCGTGAACCGCATCCTCGGATACCGGGCGGCAATAGTGGATGAACGCCCAGGCGTCACCCGCGACAGCACCGAACACGTGGCGACCTGGCGGTCCACCCCGTTCGTGATAGTCGACACCGGTGGCTGGGAGCGGGGGAACGAGGGTTTGACCTCTCGCGTGACCGAGCAGGCCGAACGCGCCATCGGGGAAGGCGATCTCGTCCTCTTCGTCGTCGACGTCACGGTCGGTGTGCTCGAGGACGACGAGCGCTATGCGCGGCTGTTGCGCCGTGCATCCGTCCCCCTCTTGCTCGTTGCGAACAAGGTCGACTCGCCGAAGCAGTTGCCCGACGTGCACAACCTCCACATGCTCGGCCTGGGTGGGCCCCATCCGGTCTCGGCGGCGCACGGGCGCGGAATGGGCGACCTCCTCGACGCCGTCGTGGAACGGTTGCCAGCCGAACGAGGCGCTGAAGTCCCTGACGAGTCCGGGGTGCCACGGGTTGCGATCGTGGGGCGGCCGAACGTGGGCAAGTCCTCGCTCTTCAACCGGTTGATCGGTGAGGAGCGCTCCATCGTCCACCCCGTGCCGCATACCACTCGAGACGCAATAGAAGCGCGTGTGGAGTTCGACGGTGAGCCGTGGGTAGTTGTCGACACCGCCGGTCTCCGCCGCCGCTACCGACATGGCGACGAGGTCGAGCTCTACAGCGTCGATCGCATGCGTCGGGCGGTCGAGGCGGCACACCTCGTCCTCTTCGTCGTCGACGCGTCGGAGTCGATCGGGGAGCAGGATCAACGTCTCGGGGCGATGGTGCGTGACGCGGGGCGAGGAATCGTGCTCGTCTTGAACAAGTGGGACCTCGTTGTCCCCGACCGGCGCGCGGAGCTCGAACTCGAGCTCGACCGGCTTCTCGGCTTCGCGGCATGGGCTCCCCGAGTGAACGTCTCGGCTGCCACGGGGCGTGGCACCGGCCTCATCCTGCGGCGCCTCCGTGAGGTCTGGCAGGCCTACAACGTTCGCATCCCCACCGGGGAGCTGAACACCTGGTTGCAGGAGGTGATGACGCGGGTTCCACCACCGGTGGGGCAACGCAGACGCCCCCTACGGATCCGCTACGCCACACAGGTCCGTACGGCTCCGCCGACCTTCCTCCTCTTCGCCAACGGCCCGGTCCCCGCCACCTACCGTCGCTATCTCGAGCGAAAGCTGCGGGACCGCTACGGTTTCGTCGGCGTGCCGCTCGTTTTCGAGGACCGCCGCAGTGGGCAGCGTGAGCGTCGCCCGAGCCAGCGCTGAGGTTGCGAACCCCGGCGACCCGTTCCCGAGAAGGAGCGCGGGCTGCGGGCCTTCGCGGTGACAGCCCCGAGTCGTCGCTCGACCTTGCGCGTGGTAGCGTCTCCGCAGCGTCTCGCGAGGGTTTTGGCTTGCCCAAGACCCCGAATGGGACAAGCTGACGGGCTGTGGCGCAGTCAGGTAGCGCACTCGTCTGGGGGGCGAGGGGTCGCCGGTTCAAGTCCGGCCAGCCCGACCGAGACACCGTGCGGATCCCGCAACCGCCCGGCTGTGGCGAATTGTCCCTGGTCTTGGCAGGCTAAGACCGCTTCCAACCCTGGAGGACCCATGCCGGTCTTCAGGAGCGGGTCGCGTGGAGACATCGAGGTCGTGAGCGACCGCCTCCTCACGGTCCCGAACGCCCTGTCGTTGGCGCGGCTGCTCGCTCTGCCTTTCATCTATTTCGATGTCGTCGGCGGGCGGGAGGGGCGAGCGCTCGCCGTCCTCGTCGTGGTGAGCGGGAGCGACTGGGTCGACGGCTACATCGCCAGACGCTTCAACCAGACGTCACGAGTCGGCAGACTCCTCGACCCGATAAGCGATCGACTGCTCGTCGCAGTGGTCGGTATTGCCCTCATCATCGCAGGGATCCTGCCACTTTGGGCCGTGCTCCTCGTGCTGGCCCGGGACGCTTTCATGCTCACAGGGGTTGCGCTCCTGCTGGCGCGTGGCAAGACACCGCCGGAAGTCACTGACCTGGGTAAGACCGCCACGTTTGGTCTCATGCTCGCCTTGCCACTGTTCCTGCTCGCTCGCCTCCTCGCCTCCACACAGCTGAGGCTTTCCGCATGGGTCCTCTACGCCGGCGTCGTATATCTCTACTACCTCGCGGCGGGCCAGTACGTCGTCATGGTCGTTCGCGACCTGCGCCGATGAGTGGTGCGACCCCAGGCGCAGGGTCGCGCAAGACAGAGACCGACCTTCGGCAGGCCACCGGTCGAAGATGGTGGCAGGGAGCCGTCGGCTACGAGATCTACATCCGTTCCTTCTCCGACAGCAACGGCGACGGCGTCGGCGACCTTCTCGGGCTACGGTCGCGTCTCGGCTACATCGCGGACCTCGGGGTCGACCTCATCTGGATAACGCCGTTCTACCCCTCGCCCCTGGCCGATCACGGGTACGACGTCGCTGATTATCGCGGCGTCGACCTTCGCTACGGGACACTGGCAGACGTCGACGCGTTACTCGACGAGGCGCACGAGCTCGGCCTCCGTGTGCTCCTCGACCTCGTACCCAACCACACCTCGAGCGAGCACCCGTGGTTCCGCTCGGCGCGCCGGAGTCGCGACGACCCGTTCCGGGACTTCTATATCTGGGGCGAGCCCGCAGCCGACGGTGGTCCCCCCAACAACTGGGTCAGCCACTTCGGAGGACCCGCCTGGAGCTACGACCAAATCACTGCTGCGTACTGGCTGCACCTTTTCCTGCCGGAACAGCCGGATCTGAATTGGGCCAACCCTCAGGTTGTCGCGGCCTTCGACGACATTCTCCGCTTCTGGCTCGACGGGGGGGTCGATGGCTTTCGCATCGATGTCGCGCACGCCCTGGTGAAGGACCCCGAGCTTCGCGACAACCCGCTCCGGTCCCCTCCGCCGGCGAACGCTAGCGCTGTGGACATCTGGTCCGCCTACGAGCACCGGCATGACTTGGACCAGCCTGGCGTCCGAGCCATCTACCAACACTGGCGAGAACTCGTGGCCCCCTACGACGCGCTCCTCTTGGGAGAGGTTTATCTGTTCGACCCCACCAGCGTCGCGCGCTATATCGCCGGTCAAGACGGGCTGCATGTCGCCCTCTGTGTGACGACGACCCGCGTCGCTTGGGATGCCGGCCTCATCCGCAGAACTCTGCGGGACGCCCTTGCCGCAGGCAACGGTTTCTTCGCGTGGCCGCCGAGTAGTCACGACGACCCTAGGGCGCCGACCCGCTTCGGCGGGGGAGCGGGCGGCTCACGCCGGGCACTGGCCTACGTCACCCTGCTGGCCGGACTCCCTGGGCTCCCGTTCCTCTACCAGGGTGACGAGCTGGGGCTCGAGAATGGCGAGGTCCCCCCGGAGCGAGCAGAGGACCCGGTCGAGGTGCGCAACGTCTCCGGACGAGGCCGCGACGGTTCACGCACTCCCATGCCTTGGGAGCCGGGACCAGGACTGGGCTTCACGACCGGCGAGCCGTGGTTGCCGTTCGGGGTACGACGAAGAGAGGATACGGTTGCGGTGCAGGATCTGGACCCGGGTTCCTATCTGAACCGGACGCGGTCACTTCTGGCGGCGCGCCGTTCGAGTCCGGATCTCAGCGGGGACACTCCGGTGGAGTGGCTGACCTCGTCCGCTCCCGTCGTGGCCTACCGGCGTGGAGACAGCGTCGTCGCTGCAAACTGTGGTCCGGGCAGGGCCGAACTCCACCTGCCGGCCGCGGACTGGCGGATGGTATTCGCCACGCAGGATGGAGCCGAGATCAGCGACCGACGGCTCGAGTTGGGTGGAGAAACGGCAGCCGTCCTCTCTCGTGGGGCAGTCCGATGATCCTCGTCTGCGGCGAGGCCATCATCGACTTCACGCGGGCGCAGTGCGGCAACGAGGAGGGCCTCGTCCCTCGTGCGGGTGGCTCGCCGTTGAACGTTGCCGTGGGGCTGGCCCGTTTGGGCATTCCGAGCGCCTTCTTTGGCCGCATCTCCGAGGACCCCTTCGGTGGCAAGCTCCACAGCCACCTCGAGCGGAACGGGGTTGACCTCTCGTTTGTGAGAAGAGGCTCCGAACCGACCGCGCTCGCCTTCGTCGTGTCCGATGAGCAGGGAGAGGTGGAGTACGTCTTCCGTTGGGACGCTACCGCCGACCGCCGTCTCGTGGCACGTGACCTACCTGAGGACCTCCCCGAGCGTGTAGCGGCCCTCCACGTCGGCTCGCTCGGCACGACTCTCGAACCGGCGGCTTCGACTCTCGAGGCGCTCGTCGCTCGGGAGAAGGGGCAGCGGCTCGTCTCCTTCGATCCCAACGTTCGTCCCGCGCTCGTCCCCGACCGTACCACCTACCTCTCGCGCTTGGAGCGTCTCGTGGCAGACGCGGACGTCGTGAAGGTGAGCGACGAAGATCTCACATGGATCAGCCCTGAAGAGCCCCTCGAGGAGATAGCACGACAATGGCACGCCTCAGGCCCCGCCCTCGTCGTCGTGACGCTGGGAGCCGACGGGGCGTTCGCCGTAACATCCAGCGGCGTGGCCGAGGCCAGTACCCCGCCCGTCGAGGTCGAGGACGCAGTCGGTGCCGGCGACGCTTTCACGAGCGGGTTGTTGGCATGGTTGGCCGACCAGGGGCGGCTCGACCGAACGTCCGTCGAGCGTCTCGGTGTGCCTGATCTCGAGCAGGCGCTCTCGTTCGCGTCACAGGTGGCGGCGCTCGCCTGCAGTCGAGCCGGAGCGGACCCGCCTTCGCGAGGCGACCTCCACGGGTGACGCCGCGGCTGGCACGGTGACGGTTGCAGTAAGCCTTGTCTGGAGGATGAGGGTGCGGGGGGTGGAGCAGAGGGTGAAAAGGGGGCTCGCAGCGTCGGTCGTGCCGGTCCCGACACCAAAGACAGAGGGGACCCTCCGCCGTGCCCTGCGCAAGCCAGGCCGGAGAACTGCCTGGGAGGACGCGCTCCGTCCTCCCAGGCCTCCTCTCATCGACGGAGGCACCACATCCAGTCCCGCTCTCAGAGCCGGGTGGCCTCTTTGGGCCCGGCAACCCGGCGATCGGGGCACTTGTCCCAAGACGCGCCGGCCTGCTGGAATGCCGGAGGCAGCCGCGAGGAGAGATAGGTGTCCGAAGGTCGACATCCGGACAATCTTCGCTACACGAACGAGCACGAGTGGGCTCGCTGGGATGGCGACCTCGTCCGCGTGGGGATCACCCACTTCGCCCAGGATCAGCTCGGAGACGTCGTCTACGTCGACCTGCCGGTAGCAGGGGCGCAGGTGAAGCGAGGCCAGCCGTTCGGGGAGGTCGAGTCGACGAAGTCCGTGGCGGACCTGTTCGCCCCCGTCTCGGGCACACTCGAAGAGCGCAACGAAGCTCTCGAAGACCGACCGGAACTCGTCAACCAGGACCCTTACGGGGAGGGTTGGATGATCACGATTCGACCCGATGATCCCGCCGAATTCGAGGAGCTGCTGACGTCCGAGGAGTACCGCGGCCTGATCGAATAGCACAGCCTGAGGGATTCCCAAATCGGGCGGGAGGGCAGTGCGAGACCGGCTCCGTCGTCTACGCTGGAGAATGATGGGCGATGTGGCGGGTCTTCGGGGTGAGCGGCCGGAGAGTTCGACGTAACCTTCAGCCTGTCATCGAGGCATCTGGCCCGGATGGCCAGTATGCGGAGGTCCCATGTACTGCTCCCAGTGCGGCGCCCGGATCATCGAGGGGGCGAACTTCTGCGCGCAGTGCGGAGCACCCGTCGCGGTCGGGGAGCAGGACGTAGAGAGCACGACGGCGGCGATCGACGTCGGGGCGCTCGATCCGACCTCGACCATCGAGGGCGTACCCACACTCGAGCCCGGAACAGGCATGCTCGTTGTCGTCAGAGGCCCGAATGCCGGGGACCGCTTTCTGCTCGACCGTGACCGCACGACCGTCGGTCGCCATCCCGACTCCGACATTTTCCTGCATGACGTGACCGTGTCCCGCCGCCACAGTGAGCTCCTGCGGGAGGGGAGAACGTTCGCGCTGCGTGATCTCGGCAGTCTCAACGGGTCCTACGTGAACGGTGTCCGCGTGGACGAACGCGTGCTCGAGAGCGGGGATGAAGTTCAAATTGGGCGTTTCAAGCTGCTCTTCCTCGGGGCGCCGGAGGACGCTAGTGGTAGCGGTGGGCTCGGCTCGTGAGAACGTTCACGATCGGTGAGGTACTGAACCGCCTTAAGGACGAGTTCGAGGACATCACCATCAGCAAGATCCGCTTCCTCGAGTCCGAAGGGCTCATCCACCCCGACAGAACCGAGTCCGGCTACCGGAAGTTCACGGAACACGACATCGAACGCTTGAGATACGTTCTTCGTACCCAGCGGGACCGTTATCTCCCGCTGAAGGTCATCAAAGAGGAGCTCGATCGGCTCGACGCCGGCGTGCCTGTCGAGACGAACCCTCCTCCCAGCCTCGAGGCTTACGCCGCAGTACGAGGCAGGTTGGTCACGGACCGCCGCGATCGCGTCGTGACAGGGCGGGCCGTGGCGGCCCCCCTCGAAGCCGCCTCCTCGCTCGAGGCCCCTCCCACCGACGTCCAACTGTCACTGGTTGAACTGTGCGACGCCACAAACCTCGAGAGCGGAGACGTGCAAGCCCTGCGCGAGCATGGGTTGTTGCAAGGGGAGGAGACTTTCGACGGCGACGACCTGCAAATAGCTCGGGCCGCCGCGGATCTCATGCGCCTGGGCCTCGAGCCGCGCCACCTACGCATGTACCACCAGTTCGCGGACCGGGAGTTGGCGCTTTACCAGCAGCTCGTTCTGCCGCTGCTCAAGCAACGCAACCCCGACAGCCGCCGGGTCGCTGTGTCCCACCTCGAGGACCTGGTCCGTCTCGGATCGCGGCTGCACCGGACGCTTCTCGCACGGGAATTGCGCATCCTCCTCCGCTCATGAGGCGACGTGACATCCTCATGAGCGTGCCGGTCGGGGTCCTCACCTTCGCACTGGTCGCTGGCCAACCTGCCGCTCGTGCCGAAACACGTGCCGGGGTAGCGGCGACGCCGCCGGCCCGCGTTGCAGCGGCGGGAAGGTTCGCGGGAGCACCGCTGAGACTGCCGGCAAAGGGCGTATCGAGCCGGCCGGCCGGGTCTCCCGTCGCCCCCCGGCCTCTCGTGATCCCGCCGTCAATCGGGTCGCGGGAGCCACCCCCGAACTGGCCCCTACCACCACCAATGTCCGCATCCAGCTACGTCGTCGTGGACGCGGCCACCGGACAGACGCTCGCAGCCAAAGACGCTGACATCCGTCGCTCCGTCGCCTCGACGGTGAAGATCCTCACGGCCCTGTCCGTGCTCCGTCGAGCGTCACTCGACGACGTGGTGACGGCCGGGGAAGAGGTTCGCGGGTTGGCACCGGACGCGGCGAAGGTCGGGCTTGAGCCGGGGGAAGTCTGGACGGTCGGGGACCTGCTGGAAGCACTCATCGCCCGCTCCGGCAACGACGCGGCACTCGCACTGGCGGCCGGGATCGGCGGAACGGTCGCAGAGTTCGTGGGTCTCATGCAGGCTGACGCCGCCGAACTCGGGCTCGACGGCCTCGCGCTCTACGAGCCCGCTGGCCTGGGCGATCACAATCGACTGTCGGCCCGAGACCTCGCCGACATCACCCGTGCGGCGCTGGCCGACGCACGCTTTGTGGGACTGGTGACGCAGCGGGCCGTCGACCTGCCTGGAGTGGGACCCGTTTCCTCCCGGAATCGCCTCCTGCGCGAGTATCCCGGCGCACTGGGCGTGAAGACCGGCTTCACAGGCGTCGCGGGGCGATGCCTGGTAGCCGCGGCCGAGCGGGACGGTCGCCGCTTCCTGGCCGTCGTTCTCGGGTCCACGCTGCCGGAGGGTCACTTCACCGACGCCAGGAACCTGCTTGATTTCGCTTTCACGAACTTCGCCAGGGTACCGGTGGCGGGCCAGGAGCCGGAACTCGAACTGCGGGTCCCCGGGGAGTGGGTCTCCCTTGATGGACCTCCGACGAGTCTGTTCGCCCCCGCCTCCGAGCCGGCACTGGACCGCACGGTCCAGCTGCCTGTGGAGGCCGGACCCGGTCTCGGGACGGTCATGGCGGTCCAGTGGCACGAGGTCGAGGTCGGCAGGCTGCAGCTCTCGGGTGGCTGGTCGCCTGGCAGCGCGGCAGGTGGCGCGAGCGCCGTCGGAAGCTGGCTGATGGGACGGGCCTATGCCGCCATGCGCGCGGCGACCGCCACCCATCTGTGGGCAGTTGCCTACCCGCAGGAGGAGCTGCCTCCAGTCAGCCCGAAAGCTGGTTCTGTCCCACCCGCCCACGCCTCCGGCGCTGCCCGGGGCGGCGGGCCGGCGCCCCGGGTTCCTGCCAGCTACGTCAAGCCTGGCTCCCAGGTGGCGCAATGACGCCCTCCCTCGAGGTGCGCGTCCCGCCAGCTCTCCTGCAGGACCGGGTCTCCGAGCTGGCCGCGGACATAACACGCGCCTACATCGGCACCAACCCGCTGCTCGTGACGGTTCTGAAAGGCGGAGCGTTCTTCCTCGCGGACCTCGTGCGACGCATCCCGCTGCCGCTCGAGGTCGACTTCCTGGCAATCAGCGCGTACGGCGGGGGTGGCACTGCACGCATCCTCAAGGACCTCGATCAGGATGTGGCCGGTCGACACGTCCTCGTGGTCGAAGACATCGTCGACACAGGCCTGACGCTCACCTACCTGCTCCAAGTCGTCGCCGCACGTGCGCCGGCATCATTGCGAGTCTGCGCCCTGCTGGATCGCTCGGTACGGCGCATCGCTGACTTGCCACTCGATTGGGTCGGGTTCGAGGTCGGGGATGAATTCCTCGTCGGATACGGACTGGACGTCGACGAACGCCTCCGCAACCTACCGGCGGTGATCGCGGTGCACGATCGAGAGGCTTTGAGAGCCGATCCCGAAGGTGTGGTATCGGCGGTCTTGGGCGGGAGGCCGTAGACCGGGGGACTGGCCGGGCGGGAGGCCGTAGGCCGGGGGGGACTGGCCGGGCGGGAGGCCGCGCGCCGGGGGGTCCAGGGGGGTGCGCCCCTAGCCGGGGGAGGGTCAGCTAGAGAGGGGACGACACCTGTCAGCGATCCCGGTGTCGGGTAGTGTCCCGGCAGGGACAGCAAAGCCCAAGGAGTGATCGGGCGTGATCGAGGTTGAACTCGTCGGGGTGCGGGTCGAACTACCCGCGAATCAGCCGATCGTCCTCCTGAAGGAGAAAACCGGTACGCGTTATCTGCCGATCTGGATCGGGGCGGTCGAGGCGACGGCCATCGCGTTCGCGTTGCAGGGCGTCGAGACGCCCCGTCCCTTGACCCATGATCTCATCGTCGACGTCCTGACCGATCTGGGCATCCGACTCGACGCCGTACACGTCACGGAACTGCGTGACGGCACCTTCTACGCCGAGCTGCACTTGGTGCAGAACGGGCGGACTTTCACCGTCTCTTCGCGGCCTTCGGATGCGATCGCCATCGCCTCTCGACTGGTTGACGTGCCCATCTACGCCTCAGAAGAGGTGATGGACGAGGCCGGCCTGGAGATCGAGTCGACCGAGGAGGGCTCCGAGGTGGAAGCCGAGGAGCAGGTCCGCCAGTTCCGGGCATTCCTCGAGGGGATAACTCCAGAGGACTTCAAAGAGGACACGTAGCCGTCGGGGGCACGGGAGCCCCCGGTGGTCCCCTCTCGCCCGCCGCCCGCGATTCCGTCCCTGGTCACGCTGCGTAGCGAAAGGCTGCCTGGCCTCTGCTACGATCCGTAGCGCAATCAGAGAGCGGCTAAGCGACTCCATCACGCTGCGTGATGCTCAGCATTGCTGTGAGAGCTGCTCCCCAAGCCTGTCTTGGGTAACGCCCACCCGGGCTAGGAGCGGTCGAAAGGCTAACGACAGGGAGACAGGAATCTCCTGCCGTCCCTGAACTCGGACTGCCCATGGCCGGCAAAAAATGCTGAAGCCTCTCGACCAGCCCAGTTTCCGCCGTGCTGTGGAGGGCAGGAGCGAGGAATGGAGGGGATTTCGAGGCCCAAAGTGGAGGGCACCGAAGGATATACACACCACAAGCGTGTTATGCAGCCCGTGGAGCCGGGACGCTTGTGGCGCTCCACTTCGTTGACACGGGGGCAGGGCTACCCGTAGCCTCAATGACGTAGTTCCACGGATGTGAGCGCTCGGCGACGGTGGGCACTGGAGGTAGAGCGCGATGGTGGTTTCGGACGGGACTGGCGAGCAGCTGCGGCTCGATGGCGACGAGGATCATCTCGTCGGGTTTCGCGGTCCGACTGTCTGCAAGATCGTTGGCATCACCTATCGGCAGCTGGACTACTGGGCACGCACCGGGCTCGTGGTCCCGTCGGTTCGAGATGCGAAAGGATCAGGGAGTCAGCGGCTCTACTCTTTCGACGATCTCGTCGAACTCCGGGTGATGAAGCGGCTGCTCGACACCGGCGTGTCCCTCCAGCGCGTGCGGCAGGCGGTGGAGGAGCTGAGACGGCGGGGGAGGACCCCCGGGGACGTCACGCTCCTGTCCGACGGCACCACCGTGTACGCGCTCGACGACAACGCTCAGGTCATCGACCTGCTGGCGCGGGGGCAGGGAGTGTTCGCGATTGCGCTCGGCCCCGTAGTGAACGAGTTGCGTGGCGAAGTGGCCCAGTTCCCCTTCGAAGCGGTTGCGAGGGAAACGGTGGCTGCGCCGGAAGTCGAGCAGGCGTCCGCCTCTAGCTAGGAGACCGGAGTCGTCGGTGATCGTCGCCCGAGGCTCGGACGGCAAGGACGTCACCACTGGGTCTGAGGACCACAATCCGCTGCTCGTCAGGCGTCCTGAGCCAGCTGCCCTGAGAGGCCCAGCTGCCGGGGTACCCGACTTTGGTGGGACAGGCCTGCTCGAGCGGTTGGAAGCCACGGATCCACACCCGCGCGCCTCCGAATCCCCCCTGCCCAGTGACCGGGTCAGGTTCCAGCATGTCTCCGAACGCTGCTTCGCTCGGTTGCTCGATTTTTACGGCGTCAGGTGGGAATACGAGCCCGAGGAGTTCCCCATTGGTTGGGACGCGAAAGGCCGGCCGATCGCCTGGTTCCGGCCCGACTTCTACCTGCCCGCCTTTGACCTCTACATCGAGATAACCACCTCGCAGCAGCGGCTCGTGACGAAGAAGAACCGCAAGTTGCGGCTTCTCCGCCAACATCACCCGCATGTGCGATGCAAGCTCTTCTACCAGCGGGACTATCTTGCGCTCGTCCGCAAGTATGGCCTGGGCGACGGCCTCGAACTGGAAGAAGAGGACTAGGCGGCGCATTCTCCGCTGCGGTTCTGGTACGGGCTCGAGCGCCGGCTGGAGCCAGGGGCGCTGAGTTGTCGTCAGGTAGAAGCACCACCGCTGCCTTCCTTACTGCTGAGGCGTGTCCTCATCCAGTTGATGATTCCGCCTTCGAGTAGCACGTCGACCTGACGCGGAGAGAGGTCGTGACGCACGGTGATCGTCCTGTTGCGACTGGAGATGTGCATGTCGAGTTCGGGTCCGCTCTGGATGGCCTTCCTCAAAGCGACGAGCCGCAGCACGTCACCCTCTTCAATCGCGTCGTAGTCGGTCACGTCGACGAACGAGAGTGGGAGCACACCAAAATTGACGAGGTTCTGCCAATGGATGCGAGCGAAGGCCTGGGCCAGCACGACGCGCAATCCGAGGTAACGCGGCGCGAGTGCGGCATGCTCGCGACTGGAACCCTGTCCGTAATTTTTGCCCCCGACGATCACATGTCCCCCCTGCTCTCGAACCTCCAGAGCTCGGTCGTGGTACGTGTCGTCGACGAGATCGAAGGCGAACCGGCTGATCTGTGGGATGTTGCTGCGGTATGGCAGGACGCGGGTACCCGCAGGCAGGATCTCATCGGTTGAGAGGTCGTCACCAACCTTGAGCAGGACCGGGATCTCGAGGGACTCCGGGAGTGGGTCCACGGTGGGGATCGGTGCGATGTTCGGCCCCTTTCGGAGCTCGACTTCGCGCGCCTCCTCCAGCGGAGGCGGTGGCAGCAGCATGTCCTTGTTGAGGATGATCTCATCGGGCTCCGCGATCCCGGGGTAGTTGACCGCGAACAGCCGCTCCAGCTCGCGAGGATCGGTGACGACTCCGGTGATCGCGGAAGCGGTCGCTGTCTCGGGACTGCAGAGGTAGACCTGGTCCTCCCGTGTCCCGGAACGTCCGGGAAAGTTGCGTGGGACGGTGCGCAGGCTGATCTCGTCCGTGGCTGGTGCCTGCCCCATCCCGATGCAGCCATTGCAACCAGCCTGGTGGAGGCGTGCTCCCGCATGGAGGAGGCTGAGTAGGTGCCCACGCGCGGCGAGATTCTCCAGCATCTGCCGCGATGTCGGGTTGACGTCCAGGGATACCCGGGGATGCACCTGTCTTCCGACGGTCTCCAGGATCTGGGCCGGTACGGCGAAGTCCCTGTAGCCGGGGTTGGCGGACGAGCCGATGTAGGCCTGAGCGATCGGACGTCCTGCGACCTCGGCGACCGGCACGACATTCCCCGGGCTGCTTGGCAAGGCTACGAGGGGCTCGAGCCGGGAGAGGTCGATCTCCTCGAATTTGTCGTAGGTGGCGTCCTCCTCCGCCCTCAATTCCGTCCAATCCTCCTGGCGCCCATTGCGGCGCATGAAGTTACGGACTTCGGCGTCGGAGGGGAACACCGACGTTGTGGCGCCAAGCTCCGTACCCATGTTGCAGATGACATGTCGGTCCATGCATGAGAGCGACCTGAGTCCAGGCCCGTGATACTCGATGATCTTGCCCACTGCCCCGTCAACTCCGTGTCGACGCAGCATCTCCAGCACGATGTCCTTCGCTGACACCCAGTCAGGCAGCTCACCGACCAGCCTGACCCCCCACACATCGGGCATCCTGATGCGCAAAGGCTCGCCTGCCATCGCGAGTGCGACATCGATGCCGCCCGCACCGATGGCCAGCATGCCGATCGCCCCAGCAGCCGGCGTGTGGCTGTCAGAGCCGACCATCGTCTGGCCCGGCTTGCCGAAGCGCTCCTGATGCAAGGGATGAGAGACGCCGTTGCCAGGCCGGCTGTACCACAAACCGAAGCGCTCGCACGCACTCTTCAAGAAGAGGTGATCGTCCGGGTTCTTGTGGTCCTCCTGGATGATGTTGTGGTCGATGTATTGCGCTGACAGCTCGGTTCTCACCCGTTCGAGGCCCATCGCTTCGATTTCGAGCATCACGAGAGTGCCGGTGGCGTCCTGCGTCAAGGTCTGATCGATCCTGATGCCGATGGGGGTACCAGGCTCCATGGTCCCTTCGACGAGGTGCTCCTTGATGATCTTGCGCGAAAGGTTCAGGCCCACATGGTCCTCCGGGTCTTGCTGCCCGAGACGGACCATGTCGTTTTTCTGGACCGTCCAGGAGGACAGCGTCGCCATTCCTCACCGCCGCTAGCGGGTGCCGCTCGGGATCACAGCCGTTCGCGTATCCATGCGATGTCCGCGGCCTGCTCTTCGGCCCCACCTGGGGTTTCGACGATTACCGGCGCACCGGCCTCGCGGACGACCGCAAGTAGTGCCTCGGGATCGATCCGACCTTTGCCGAGGTTTTCGTGGCGGTCGCGGCCGGACCCCGCCGAATCCTTCGAATCGTTGCAATGCACCAGGTCGATGCGACCGACGATCGCCGTCAGCCGAGCCGCGGCCCCGACGAGCGCTTCACCGGCTGAGTGGGCGTGGCACGTGTCGAAACAGAATCCCAAGGGGACGTCGACGCCGTCGATGGCCTCCCAGAGGCGGGCGAGCACATCGAATTCGCGGCACATGGCGTTCACGCCGCCGGCGGTGTTCTCGATGAGGACGGGGACCTCAGTCTCGAGTTGCTCGAGCCCTCTGCGCCAACGTCGAAAGCCGTGGGAGGGATCCTCGTCTTTGTCACAATAGCCGCCGTGGACGACGACCCCGGCAGCGCCCAGGGACACGGCCAGGTTGCACGTGCGCTGTAGGAGCTGACGTGAGGGATGTCGCACGCGAGTGTTGCCGGCCGAGATGTTTATGAGATAGGGGGCGTGGATGTAGATGTGGACAGCGGATGATCGCAACTCCTCGGTATCGGGTCGGTCGGCTGGCAGCCGCCATCCTTGCGGGTTGCTCAGGAAGAACTGAACGATGTCGGCTCCCCGCGCGGCGGCTTCGGCGAGGGGATTCTTGTTCGAGACGTGGGCTCCGATACGCATGCATCCACCCTACCGGGGTCATGGGAGTACTCAGGGACCTGACAAGCTGCCCGGGCCTTTCGCACCACCGCATGTAGAAGCTAAAGCTAAACCTCAGGGTCAACCTAGTGGCCGCCCCCAGTGGCTGACCTGATGAGTATGCTCCCGTCTTCCACACGGGTTTCGTATGCCGGCTGAGGAATGGTTGCCGGCCCGTGCACCAATTCCCCGTCCTCGAGCCGGAAGGTGCTGCCGTGCCAAGGACAGATGATGCATCCGTCTTCGAGTGTGCCCTCGTGGAGAGGCCCACCAGCGTGACCACAGCGGCCAGCCAGAGCATGGACTTGTCCTCGCTGCCGCACGAGGAGAACGCGTGTGTCGCCTGCCTCGACCGCCACCGGTTCCTGCTCGCGCAGGTCAGCGTCGTCGAGCACCGGGGTCCACTCGTCGACTCCGTCGTGCCAGGCGTTGCGGTTCACGTTCACACCCTGGGCGTAGGTGAGGTGGCCGCCCAGGTATCCGCCCGCCGCGACTGCGGCGCCTCCAGCGAGGCTCCAAGCGAGGCCTCGTCTTCGTGCCCCACGCCGCCTGGCAAGGAGAGAGAGGCCATAACACGCGACGGCGGTGACATTGGCCACCGCATGGACGAGCCCGATGCGGCGCTCCTCACCGAGGTGATCCGACCAGTCGGAGAGGCCAGTGGCGGCGGTCGGTAGGGCGGTGAGCAGGCCCAGGCCAATGAGGACGTCGGCGGCCTGCTGACCTTGCCGGCCGCCCGCCAAGTCGACCACCAGGGCGCCCGCCCAGGCGCCGATCGGTACGTCCGTGAGCATGGGGTGAACGGGGTGCCCGAGCCAGGTGCCGCTGAGCAGATCCTTGAGTGGACGCGGGCGAACAGCCCCAGCGATCTTCTTGCTCAGAGGCCTCGCCACTGCGTCGAGCACATCCATGCGCCCCAACTGCTCGACGAGCTCGTACAACATCATCGGCTTCTCCTCTCGGCTGGCGCCACCTCCCGTCCGAAGGATCCCGGGGACAGGAGCGGAGGCGACCTGGGCGGCTGTACCTGATAGAAGAACATGCCCTCTCCGCTCGCCTGCCGCGAGTCGACCTCCTGACCAGGCGGTCCGGTGGAGCGGGGCACGACAAGGAACGGCGGGGCGAGGAGCGCCCCGTTTCGGGCAGCAACGGTGGGCCCTGCGGCCCAGAACTGGGTGCGGTATCGAGCCCGCGACGTTCGGACGGGCTGGGCTCGGGCCTCTTGCGTCCCTTTGCGGTTGGCTGCATACGAGGACATGGAGGAGCCGGTGACCGGGCTGGTACGGCAGGTCGACCGCAAGGTCGAAGAGGTCGAATCCGCCTACGCCCCGGGGGAGGACCGCCCACTGCGGTCCTACACGGCCATGATGGCGGCCTATGTGACCCTGGTGGGAGGGGTCAGCACGTATCTGGACCGCACGGGACGGCTGCCCGAACGCCTCGACTTCAGGGACCTGGTCCTGGCGGCCGTAGCGACGCACAAGATCAGTCGAACCGTCTCCAAGGCACCGATAACGAGTCCCCTGCGCGCGCCCTTCACGCGTTACAAGGGCGTCTCGGGGCCTTCGCAATTGGAGGAGGAGGTCCGTGGGGAAGGCGCCCGGCAGGCCTTCGGGGAGTTCATCGCCTGCCCGTTCTGCCTGTCCCAGTGGGCGGCGACGAGCTTCATCTTCGGTCTGGTCCTGGCACCGCGCGCCACGCGCCTCATCACCGCGATCTTTGCGACCGTTGCTGTGTCCGACCTGCTGCAGTTCGCGTACGCACGCGCCCAGAAAGCGGCGTGAGCCACCGGCCCCAGCAGTCGCCCTTTCCTCCGTCAGACCAAGGATCGTCTGACTAGCGCACCCGCGTGGGCCTGGCGTGGCTCCTCATGCAGTGGCGGTGCGACGAGCGGGCCTGGCGCCCCTGCCTCTCGCAAACAGGGCGAAGAGGGCGATGACCGTCCACAGTGTGTGCAGGATGTTGCCCTCGAGGTCGAATCCCATCTCGAGCCCCATGCCCTTGACGATGTGCATCGCCGGGTCTGCGCCGGCCATGACCCAACCGAAGACTGCCAGGAAGGCGAACACGACGAGGGTGATGGCCCACCACAGCCGGGACAGCCCGGCACTGGCGCTCATGAGGAGGCCGAGGACCCCTATGCCGAGGTGGCCAGCCGCGTGCATCCAGTCAGTGGCGATGAACCCCAACCAGTTGCCGTGATGGATGTTGATCAGTCCGTCCTGATTTCCCGTCACGAGTGGCCCGGCGAAGAGACCGAGCCCTATGACGGCATTGACGAGCGCAAAGACGAGAGCACTTTTCTGGACGGGTGTAAACCCGCGACGTCCGGCGGCCCTGCCTTCCTGCATCCTTCTTGCCATGGCCCTTCCTTTCCCCCGGGGCACGTCGCTCCTCGGTCGGGGGTACTTCCTGTGACGAGGCGAGGAAGCACGGCGCGACAACGACATTGTCGTCGATGCGGCAAGAAGACCGCGATGTCCGGCCCCTCCCGTGGGGCAGGCGGGGTCGTTTCTGCCCGGCACGATCGCGGGGCCCGAGACGTGCTGCCGCTAGCCTCCATCTCGTGTCGACCACTCGGCCGGGTCGAGGGCTGGGATGAGGAGGCTTCTGTGCAGTTCGCACCGCACACTGTCGAGGACATCGCGCGCATGCTCGCCAGGCTCGGCCTGACTTCGGTCGACGACCTGTTCGTCCACATTCCCGAGTCGATCCGGGCCGGCGCCACCGACCTCCCGCTGGGGCTTTCGGAGGAGGAGGTCGTGAGGCGGATGAGCGCCCTGGCCGCGCGCAACAACCACGACCTGATCTGCTTCGCCGGTGGGGGAGCCTACGACCACTACGTCCCCGCGGTCGTGCCGGCCCTGCTCTCGAGGGGGGAGCTCTACACGAGCTACACGCCCTACCAGCCCGAGGTCAGCCAGGGGGTCCTACAGGCCCTGTTCGAGTACCAGACCGTCATCTGTGCCGTGACCGGAATGGAGGTCTCGAACGCTTCCCTCTACGACGGTGCCTCAGCCGCGGCCGAGGCGGTCAGCGTCGCCGTCGCGGCGACGGGCCGCGACGCGGTAGTCGTGTCGAACGGAATCTCGCCGGCGTTCCTCGAGGTGGTGCGCACCTACGCCCATCCCCGCAAGCTGCGGATCGAAACTGCGGAACTCGGTGCCGACGGGCGAACGGTCGTCGCCGATATCGCGGCTGACGCAGCGGCGCTCCTCATCGCCCAGCCGAACCACCTGGGGGTCGTCGAAGATGTACGAGGCCACGCCGAAGTAGCGCACCGCGCCGGTGCTCGTCTCATCGTGACATTCGACGCCACCGCCGCCGGGCTCCTGCCTCCACCTGGGGAACAGGGCGCCGACCTCGTTGTAGGTGACGGGTTGCAGCTCGGCAACGGCCTCCACTACGGCGGCCCGTCATTCGGCTTCCTCTCCTGCCGCCTGGACGACGTCCGCCGCCTGCCGGGCCGCCTCGTTGGTGAAACCGTGGATGCGCGCGGCAACCGCGGCTTCGTCCTCACCTTGCAGGCGAGAGAACAGCACATCCGTCGCGAGAGGGCGACCAGCAACATCTGCACGAACCAGACGCTCAACGCACTCGCCGGACTCCTCTACCTCGTCTGGCTCGGGCCGGATGGTCTTCGCGACCTCGCGACCACCTGCCTGCAGCGCGCCCACGACCTCGCCCGTCGCCTGACCGCCATCGACGGGGTCGACATGGCCGTCGGAGGTCCCTTCTACAAGGAGTTCGCCCTACGAGTCCCAGGCGATCCCGACGACTTCGTCGCAGCGGTCGCCGACGAGGGCTTCCTCATCGGCCCGGTCGTACGCAGCGGTCCTGCGACCGGTGCAATCCTCGTTGCTGCGACCGAGCGACGCACCCGGGACGAAGCGGAAGGGCTCGCCCAGGCGTTCACCCGCGTCGCGAAGGAGGTCGTGAGATGACACTGCTCATGGGGAATCGGAGCGTCCCCGAACCGCTCGTGTTCGAGCGTTCGCGGCCCGGGCGGCGGGCCAGCACCCTGCCACCTCTCGACGTGGATACGCGTGCCGCCGAAGAGCTGCTCCCCGACGTCGAGCTGGCCGCGACGCCCCCCGCCCTGCCTGAGCTCAACGAGCGAGAGATCGTCGCGCACTACACGCGCCTCTCGCAGCGCAACCACGGCATCGACCTGGGCTACTACCCCCTCGGATCGTGCACGATGAAATACAACCCGAAGCTCGCCGAGCGGGTCGCGGCGCTGCCTGGCTTCGCCGGTCTGCATCCCGCCACCCCCAACATCCACGCCCAAGGCACGTTGGAGGTGCTGCATCAGCTCGAGCGGTGGGTGTGCGAGCTGACGGGCATGCGCGCCGCCACCCTGCAGCCATCCGCTGGCGCACAAGGCGAGCTGGTGGGGCTGATGATCATGCGCGCATACCACGAGGGCCGGGGGGAGGCGCGGCGCAAGGTTGTCATCCCGGACTCGGCACACGGCACGAACCCGGCATCAGTGTCACTTGCAGGCTACGAGACCGTCACCGTTCCCTCGAACTCTGAGGGTCTAGTAGACGTGCAGGCCTTGGAGGGCCTCGTAGACGAGGACGTGGCCGGGCTCATGCTCACGAACCCCAACACCCTCGGACTGTTCGAGACGAGTATCGAGCGCATCGCCGACGTGCTACACGGCGCGGGGGGTCTTCTCTACTACGACGGTGCGAATTTCAACGCCATCCTTGGTCGTGTCCGGCCGGGTGACATGGGATTCGACATCGTCCACCTCAATGTGCACAAGACTTTCGCGACACCGCACGGGGGCGGCGGTCCGGGCGGAGGGCCGGTAGCCGTCACGGATCGGCTCGTGCCCTACCTTCCGGGGCCGATCGTCGTGAGGGACGGCGACGGGCCGCTGACCTGGCAGCGGCCGCAAGAGTCGATAGGGCGGGTGCACGGCTGGCATGGCAACGTCGGCATCATGGTGCGAGCGCTGGCGTATCTCCTCGCCCATGGCGAGCCCGAGTTGCGACGCAACGCCGAGCTTGCCGTGCTGAACGCGAACTACCTCGCGGCGCAGGTACGAGACGTCTACCCGCTCGCGTACCCGGAACCTCCCATGCATGAATTCGTCGTCGTGCCGCCGGACGACCTGCCAGAGGGGGTCAAAAACGTCGACCTTGCCAAGAGACTCATCGACCTGGGCTTCCACCCTCCCACGGTGTCGTTCCCCCTCATCGTGCCGAACTGTTTCATGGTCGAGCCGACCGAAACGGAGACGCCGGAGACTCTCGACGCCTTCGCGTCCGCGCTGCTCGAAGCAGCCGACGACGCGCGAAGGGACCCCGGGACGGTTCGTGAAGCACCCAGGACGACGCCGACCGCCCGGCTCGACGAGGCGAGCGCGGCCCGGCAACTCCGTCCGCGCTGGATGCCGCGGCAACCTGGGGGTGTCCTCGACGCGGGCGATGCCCGTGCCGGGTCACGCCGCAACGCGCCGGGTTAGCAGCATTCCCCGTCTGGGATTCGGAGTCTTGGCAAAGGTATGACGATCGCCAGGCTGCTCGCTCGGTGAGACACTAGGGTTGGACTACGGGCAGCGGGACAGCCCGAGCCCTGGTCGCGCAGCACCCTTGCAACCCCGTACCGCATCCTGGCGCCCCCACGGCGCCTTCTCGGCAAGGAGTCCGCATGAGCTCGTTCCCGTTGGGACGTCGACCGCGACTGCTGTGCGTGGGGTTCGTTGCGGCGCTCATCTTCTCCGCCTGTGCTGACGCCCAGCCCTTGGCAGGACCGCAGCGTGGCGGCGACCGAACCCAGGAACGGTCCGAGGACTTCAGCGAGGCCGATGTCAACTTCCTGCGGGGGGTCATCACCCATGGCGAGCGGCTCGTGCAGCTCGCCGGCCCCGCTGCAGAGCGGGTGAACCGACGAGAGCTCGGCGACTTCGCAAGACGGGTGGCCACTGCCCGGCAGGAGGAGGCGGCCCGTGCGCGTGGTCTGCTCGCCGACGCGGATCATGGCGAGAACGGGGCGGGACGCGAGCCGTGGCCGGGGGCGGTACGCGACGAGGAGCTCCAGTCGCTCCAGGCCCGGGCTGGGGGGGACTTCGAGCGGTTCGTCGTCGATCTGTTGATCCGTCAGCAGTTGGCGGCCGTACCGGTGGCCGAGAGAGCCCTGGAGCAGGGACGCCACCCCCGGGTTGCAGCCGTTGCGACCCAGCTCATAACAGGCCATCAAGCGGACGTGGCCCAGTTGCAGGCCTGGCAGCAGCAGTGGTGGCCGCCCTTCGGTCCCGTCACGCCCCGCGGCCTGGGACCCGGTGACCGCGGACCGGAGGTGTTGACCCTCGAGAAGAGGCTCGATTCGTTGCGCTATGACGTCGGGCAGGTCGACGGTGTCTTCGACGGGTCAACGAGGTTCGCCGTCATCGCCTTCCAGAAGGTCACGGGTATGCCCCGCTCGGGGCGTGCCACCCCCGACGTCTTGGCCCGCCTCGACAGCGCCGAGGTCCCTGATCCCCTCGTCCGGGACGGCGGGGTCACGCGGGTCGAGATCGACCTACCTCGCCAGGTGCTGTTCCTCTACCAGGGCGATGCGCTCTTCAAGATCCTGCCCGTCTCGAGCGGGACGGGGAAGCGGTACTGCGACAAGGGCAAATGCGGAGTGGCGGTGACCCCGGCCGGTGCCTATCGAGTGACGTGGCGGGACGACGGGTGGCGCGAGAGCGACCTGGGACGCCTCTATAACCCCATCTATTTCATCGACCGTCTCGGCATCGCCATCCACGGCCATCCCGTGGTCCCACCCACGCCGGCCTCGCACGGTTGCGTGCGAATCCCGATGGCAGCAGCCGAGTGGTTCCCCGACCTGGTGCCTCGACACACCCCCGTCTACGTGCTCGACGGCGGGACTCCCGTCGGTCCTTTGCCTCCTCGTCCCGCCGACTGATCTAGGGCGGGAGGGCGGTCTCGGCTTGCCGGGGAAGGGCCGCAGGCCCGGCGGGTGGGGAGATGCAAGGCCGCCGGGGCTGAATCTACGAGGACTCTTCGTCCTGCGCCCACTCTCCAAGGCCGGGCTCGTCTGGCACTCCGCACTCCGGGCACTGCGTGCCCAGGAACTTCGTCCATTCGACGAGGTCCTCGACCGGCGGAAACGCGTGCTGATCACCGACCTCGAAGACCTCGTGCACCGACCCGTACCGGTCGACTACGAACACGACCACTTGGTCCGAGCTCACCCCACATGCTCGTCTGGCGGCCGAGCCGTCGTCGGCGAGTACGGGGTAGTCAAGTTCCTCGCCCAGTTCCCCCGGCTCGTCCCCGCCCTCGGGTAGGACGACGAGGGGACGCGCACCCCAGGCGTCGAACTCGTCCACCTCGCCATCGAGGCGTCCCAGGAACTCGCGACATTCGTCGCAGTCCTCGTGGGGGAACACCAGGATGGACGCTCCGCTCGGAGCCCACCTCCATCTCACGGGGCGGCCCGAGGAGACATCTGGCAGCGTCATGGCTGGTAGCTGGTCCCCGACCGCGAGCGGCCCTTGCCGCGTCATCGTGCCCATCTCACCTCTCTCGCTCGTCGTCGTCCACAAGGTGCAGCCCGCGACCGCCGCTGTCCCCCAACCAACCCGTCCGCGTTGCCACCGACGCACAGACTTCGCCTGGGAGCGCGAGAAGAGCGCAGTTTTTGCAACTCCTTCGGTTCGCTGGCCTCAAACGGCGTAGGCTTCGCGGTGCCAATGTGAGGTGTACATCTCGCGACTGACAGAGGTCGACATGATGGGGGAGCAGCGCGGAGAGGAGCCGATCAAGCTCGTCATCGTCGACGACAACGCCGGGATTCGAACGCTCCTGCGAGCTCTGGCGAAGCGCGAAGGGCGCATGTCGGTGGTGGGTGAGGCGGAGAACGGTCTCGAGGCAGTCACGGTCACACGACGGAAGCAGCCCGATGTCGTCATCCTCGACGTCATGATGCCCGTCATGGACGGGCTGGAGGCCATACCGGGGATCATCGAAAGCTCGCCACGGACGTGCATCGTGATGTATTCGGCCTATTCCGAGCCGCGCGACGAGGCCTTCCGTCTCGGCGCCCACGGCTGGTGCACGAAAGGCTCCACCTGGGATGTGATGGCAGACGTCATCTACGAGGTCGTGGCTGCTCGTGATGCTCAGGAGGGTTCTGGTCAACCCCTCCCGCCTCCGTTCCGGACCTGACAGGCCCAAGTTCGCGACTCCGACGTCCAACCTCAAGGTCAGCCCGCCCGCCTCCGTCCCGGTGTTGGGCTCTACCTTCCGGCCAGTTCGAGCCAGCGCAACATCGTTCGCACCCCCACTCCAGTGCCATGCTGCGGCAGGTGGTGGCGGGAGGTGACCGCCCAGGCTGAGCCGGCGATATCGAGATGGACCCAAGGGCGGTGGGCGACGAACTCCCGCAGGAACAACGCGGCCACGGTCGCCCCGGCCCGATCCTCGTGCTCTCCGCCCCCGGTGTTGTTCAGGTCGGCGACCTCGGACTCGAGGTTCTCCATCAGATCGTCCCACAGCGGCAGCAGCCAGGTGTCTTCCCCGGACGCCTCGGCAGCGCCCAGCACCTGGCGGACGAGATCCTCGTCGTTGCCGAAAGCCCCGGTGGCGCGCGCCCCGACCGCTTCGCGTACCGAACCAGTGAGGGTGGCCAGGTCGACAATCGCGTCCGGTTCCTGCTCGGCCGCGTAGGCGAGGGCATCGGCCAGGATGAGCCGGCCTTCGGCGTCCGTGTCGAGTACCTCGACCGTCCGTCCGTTGCGCTGCGTGATGACGTCACCCGGTCGTTGTGCCCGCCCCGAGATTGCGTTCTCGGCCAGAGGGCAGACGCCGAGCACCTCGACGCGGACGTCGAGGTGGGCGAGCGCCGAAAGGGTGGCGATGACCGCCGCGGCTCCCGCCATGTCGCGTTTCATGCGCGCGAGCCGACGATTGTCGCGCTTCAGGTTCAGGCCCCCGCTGTCGAAGACGACACCCTTACCCACGATGGCCACCCGCGCGAGCGGGTCCGCGGGGCGGTAACGGATCACCACCATGCGAGGGGGCCGAGCGGCGCCTCGGCCGACCGCGAGGATGCCACCACAGCCCTCCGCCGTCAGGCGGGTCTCGTCCCAGATCTCCACGTCACAACTCGAGCCACACCTCTCGACCGCCGCGAGCGCCAACTCCTCGGGACCAAGGTCGGCCGCTGGCGTATTGACGAGATCGCGTGCGACGCTCTGCACCCGGGCGTGCACCTCTGCCCGACGTATCGCATCACGGGCGGCCGACTCGAGGCTCGAGGCCACGACCAGAACAACGCTGCGCAGGCGACTGTCTGAGGTCAGCGAAAGGTAGCGATCGAAGCGGTACGCCCCGAGCAATGCGCCTTCGCCCGCAGCGCGGACGGCCCCCAGTGAGGGGTGGACGAGGGGCAGGGTGGTGGCGACCTCGCGCACCTCACCGACGAGAGCACGTGTGAGCGAGCCTGCCGCTCGCCGGATCGTCTCGTCTCGAAGTTCGTCCATCCTTCCGAGCCCGAGGAGGATGACCCGGCCGCAAGCCAAGCCCGGCGCGGCCAGGGTTTGGATCTCGCCGAGCTTGCCGCGGAAGTCAGCGTCACGGGGCACCTCTCGCAGGCCCAGAGCCCGCAGGGCGCGCTCGGCGCCGGGAGCTTCGATGGCCCCTTGGAAGACGGGAACCGCGAGCGCGTCGACCGTCAGCTGGAGCGGATCCGTGGATGTCACCCGCAGACTCGGCAGCGTCGACACCTGTCGGCCTCCTCAGGTTCGGAGACGCGAGCCTAGTGGCGGGGGGAGCCTCCAGGCGGAGGGTGACAAGTGCCGCCGCGGTTGCAACGACGTATCGTGCGGGCATGGTGTCCCGCCCGGACGTGTCCGACGTGCTCCGCGAGCACGGCTATCGCCTGACCCGGCCGCGGCAGGTGGTGTGGGAGGTCCTTCGGGAAGCCGGCCACCTCACCGCGGAGGAGATCGCTGACCGCGTGGAGGAGATCAGCCCAGGTGTGAACCTGGCCTCCGTCTACCGCTCCCTCTCACTGCTGGCCGAACTCGACCTCGTGCGCGAGTCACGGCTGGGGGAGGGGGGAGCCGCACGCTGGGAGCTCGCCCACCCTGATGAGCATTTTCATCTCGTCTGCGTGCGCTGTGGCGAGATCACACACCATGCCGGTGACCTCGTCGAGCAGGTGCGCGGGCATCTCGCCAGCAGGCACGGCTTCGTGGCCGACACGGTCGACCTTGTGGTGAGTGGCCGCTGCCATGAGTGTGCCCAGCCCTGACCTCCGTCGCGTTCGGTCCGCCCAGCAGCTGGGTCATTCAGCGCCAGTTCCAGTCGATGACCCTGATGATGTCGGAGAAGTCGTCGGTCCACAGGAGTTCGTGTCCGGGTTCGACGGCAGGTGGTTTCCAGTTGGGGTTGGTGGTGAGGGGCGCGAGGGTTTCGCCGTCCTCCGCCAGGACCGCCCAGGTCGAGGCCGACTTTCCGACGGCCGGGTCAGACGCGTCGTCACGGACGGCTGCGGTGAGGCCCTGTTGTTGGGCGATGCCGGCGAGGACGGGTCGGAGGTTCATGTGGCGGTTGCTGATGTGCACGACGATGAGGCCTCCCGGCGCGAGCTTGGCGCGGTACAGCTCGACCGCCTCGCTGGTGAGCAGGTGCACCGGGATGGCGTCGGAGCTGAACGCGTCGATGATGATCAGCCCGTAGTGGTCCGGGGGGGCGTCCGCCAGGGTCTGGCGCCCGTCGCCCACCACGACGTCGACCTGGGCCGGGGTGTCGGAGACGAAGCTGAACAGGTCAGGATCGGTGGCGATGTCGACGATGGCCTGGTCGATCTCGTAGAAGGTCAGCTGCTGGCCCTCCCGCCCGTAGGCGGCCAGCCCCCCCGTGCCCAACCCGATCAGGGCGACCCGGTCGGCGAGGGGCTGCGAGCCGTAGGAAGCGAACAGGTGCCCCACCGGGCCGCTGCGTTCGTAGTAGCTCTGTGGCACCATGAGCTGGTCGGGGCGGCGATCCTGCCAGCCATGCACGGTCGTGCCATGCACCAGCACATGACGCTCCCCCTCCCCCTCCGCCTCCACTCGCGCCACCCCGAAAAAGGTGCGCTCCTTGTGCAGCGCATCACCCGCCAAGGGGAGGGCGGTGGCCAGCACCAGCGCCATGCCCACCGCGAACGCCACCGGCCGCCGCGCCGCCACCACCGCCACCGCACCGAGGGCCGCGAGCAGGAGGAGGACGAGCACGACGGTCGCCCCGGAGCCCACGCGCTCGGCCACCTGTTGCAGGAACCAGGGGACTCCAATGACGACCGCGCCCATGAAGGCGCGTTGTGGTAGTGGGGTGGGGTGAGGTGGGGTTTCGCGCTGGTGGAGGCCGGCGAGCAGGAAGACGGATGCGGCGATGACGAGGGGGTATTCGATGACGTCGTTGAAGATGATGGG
>JBHELG010000097.1:0-6664 GCA_046263195.1 Nitriliruptorales bacterium
CACAGGAAGGGTCTCGACGTGGCCGAGGCAGGGGCCAGGGGGGGACTCGCGGGCGTCATCGCCGCTCAGACCGCCCTCTCGTGGATCGACGGCGAGCGAGGAATGCTCGTCTACCGCGGCTACGCGATCGACGACCTCGCCACGAACGCCTCGTTCGAGGAGGTGTTGCATCTTCTGCTGGAAGGGTCGCTTCCGACCAAGGTGCAGCTTGACGAGGTCAAGGGGCGGCTCGGCAAGTATGCGGCTCTTCCCAACTACGTCGTTCAGGTCCTTCGGGGCTTGTCGAAGATCGCCGCCCCGATGGAAGCGCTACGCACCGGTGTTTCACTGCTCGGCGCCGGGTTGGCCACGCCCGCAGCCATCGACTTGGAGGAAGCGAAGGAACGAGCCTACGCCATCATCGCCCAGGTACCGGCCGTCATCGGCGTCTTCCAGCGCGGTCGCAGAGGCGAAGACCCCGTGGAACCCGACCCCAGCCGGTCCATCGCCTACAACCTGCTCCTCGGCCTCACCGGTAAGGAGCCCAACGAGGCGTTCGAGCGTGCCATGGATGTCGCGCTCGTGCTGCACGCCGAGCACACCCTGAACGCCTCGACCTTCGCGGCTCGACTGACGGCATCGACCCTCTCCGACATCTACTCGGCGATCACCTCTGCGATCGGCACGCTGCGCGGGCCCCTGCACGGTGGCGCCAACGAGCAGGTCGCGAACATGCTCGAAGAGATCCCGTCGGTCCAGGTCGTGCAGGACTACATCGATAGCAAGCTCCAGGCCAGGGAGCGGATCATGGGTTTCGGTCACCGCGTCTACCGGACCGAGGACCCACGGGCGAAGCACTTGAGGGAATGGGCGCAGCGGATCGCCGACGCATCGGGGCAGACGGAGATCGTGGAGAAAGCTCTCCGTGTCCAGAAGGTCGTCCTGGAGCGCAAGGGCCTTTACGTGAACGTCGATTTCTTCTCGGCCCCGCTCTACACGTCGATGGGGATCCCGCGGGACCTCTTCACGCCGATCTTCGCCGCGTCTCGGGCGTCGGGGTGGACGGCGCATGTCATCGAACAGCAGGCCGACAACCGCCTGATCCGCCCTTCTTCGGAATACATCGGCGACCGGCGGGCCGAATGGGTCGCCATCGAAGAACGCGGCTGAGCGCGGTCGCAGGAGTGCCGCGACCACCCATCCGGGGCGATCTCATGACCGTGTCCCGATCGAGCGTCGACAGTGCCTACGGCTCGAACCGCTCCACCCACTGCGCCCGCCACTCGGTCCGCTTCGAACGGAGCCCCCCAGTAGGCCGTCTCCGCCGCGACCTTGCCCTCTCGCAACTCGATGATGGCTACTGCCTGGTAGATGTCGACGCCGTCGTAGGTGAGCGTCGACTCGACGACCCACACATCGCCGGCACCGACGACGCGCCGCGTGCGGACATCCGGCCAGTTCGGGTAGCGCTCATCGATGGCGCGCGCGTTGTCCCGCCCCACGATCCGCTCACCAGATTGCGGCCACACCGAGACGAAGTCCTCGTGACGCAGCTCGTAGGCGGTGTCGAGGTCGCGACCAGCGAGCGCTTGCCAGTAGCGCTCCACGAGCTCACGGTTGTCATCGCTGTCCACATCGGCTCCTCACCGCCATGCAACGGCAAAAGCCGCAGCGGGCGCACACACAGCATCCAACGCCGCCCTCGTGGAAACCAGGCCACAGTGCTTACCAAAGCCTGACAGCCGCGCCCTTCGAGAGGACGGAGGGTGGGGCCGCGGGTCAAGAAGCAGCCGAGTCGTTGAACACGAGCAGCGCCCCCGCGACGACCAGAACGACGCCGAGAAGTCGGGACACGGTTATCGGCACGACGCGCCCCGACATGCCCACCGCGTCCAGGACCAGCGCCACAGCGAGCTGAGTCGCGGTGACGACGACGATCGTCGTTCCGAGTCCGAGCGGGACAACGGCCGCCCCGATCGATGCGACGATGCCGACTCCGGCGAGGCCTGCGGCGAGTCCCCACGGAAAGGCCACAATCCCCGACCAACCCCAGGACAGACCGGTGGCGGCGACGGCCGCGGCAGCGAACACGGCGCCGGCGGCATGGACCCAGAAGCCGGCGACGAACGGTTGCACATGCCGTGCGAAGGGACCGAGAAGCCCAGCCTGCACGGCGACGAGAACGCCCGCGAGCACGGCGAGGCCGCCCGCAAACGGCATGGACAGCATGTGCTTCCTCCCCTGGGCTCACTCCACCTTATGGAGCTTGTCCGTCGTTAGACGACGCTCACACGGACGGCGTGGTAGCCGCTCGCACCGTCGGGGAAGGGCGGTCGGACCTCCTCCGTTTGGACCTGTCCGCTGCCGTCGGTGGCTCGCACACGCAGGGCGTGCTGTCCGGTTCCGGCCTCCCACGTCGTCCGCCACTGCCGCCACGCGTCGTCCGACAGCGGCGCCGACAGCTCTGTCTGCGTCCACGGCCCCCCGTCCACGGACACCTCCACCTTCGAGATGCCACGGTGGGGAGCCCAGGCCACCCCCGCAATCGTCACCGGGCCGGCTTTCACCCGCCCAGGTCGTGGCACATCGATCCGTGACTGGGTCTTGACCGGTCCGAACTTGGCCCAGCCTCGCGGAACCCAATAGGCGTCGAACGCCTCGAGTGTCGTGAGCTCGATCTCCTCGAGCCACTTCGTGGCGGACACGTAGCCATAGAGCCCCGGTACCACGAGACGGGCCGGAAAGCCGTGAGCGGGTGGCAGCGGCTCCCCGTTCATGCCTACGGCAAGCAGGGCCTCGCGCCCGTCGTAGGCGAGCTCGGTGGGAAAGCCCACCGTGAAACCGTCGACGGCGCGACCGACTATCTGGGTCGCCCCTTCCTTCACCCCCGCCAGGTCGAGCAGCGTCCGCAGCGGCACCCCGCGCCAGGCAGCATTCCCGACCAGGTCGCCGCCGACCTCGTTCGAGACGCACGCGATAGTGATGTAGCGCTCGACGAGTGGCATCGCCAGGATCTCGTCGTAGGCGAGCTCGACCTCCCGATCGACCATCCCGCTGATCCTCAACCGCCACGTGTCGACGTCCACGCGCGGCACGACGAGGTTCACGTCGATGCGGTAGAAGCGGCCGGTGGGTACGACCAGGGGGGTGAGTCCGACGATGTCGAAGCCTGCCTCGAAGGGGGGTGCGATGACCGGCTCGCCGGCGCTCGGGATGCCCGCCTGAGGCTCACGTGGCCGTTGAATGAGGTAGCGCCCCGTCGCCGCCGATAGCAACGCCGCCGCGAAAACCCCCGCTGTCAGCACGATGAACCGGCGCCGCCCTTCGTCGACCTGCGGGGCTGCCCGGCCCGCTGCGGCCACCTCCCGCCGGGGTGACCCCTCCACCACCGTCGCCTCGCGCGAGCCCGGCCCCTCCGTCGTCTCGGAACCGGCAGGAATCGTGGCCGGCGGGGAAGTCGGCCGGAAGCCCGGGCCGAAAGCTGCCTCCCGTAGCAGGCCCCGCAGCGTGAGGAGACCCGCGATCACGGCGGCCGCGGTCGTGATGGCCGCCCGCACCGGTGAGGCCCCGGGTTGATCGAGAGCGGTCAGGAAACCGAGCAGCCCGAAAGCCGTGAACGCCGCCCCTACCAGGAGGGGTCTGCCGAGGGCCAATACGCCGAGCAACGCTCCGATCAGGAGGGCGATCACGGCTATGCCCAGGTTGAGCGCAAGCTTGTCGTACAAGCCGAAGAGGGCGACGGCGAAATTCTTCACCCCTGAGGGCACATGGTCGATGACCGCCGCGCCCACCGACACGACCAGAGAGGGAGCGCCGGGAACAAGACCCGCCACGAGCTCCCCGACCGCGAGCGCAACCGCCGCGCCGGCGATCCCAGCCACCGCCGCCCTGCGTGGCACAGCCCGTCACCTCTGCTCGACCGGAAGGGCCCTCCGCTCCCCCCTGTATACGCCTGATCTGCGTCTCGCGCTCTTACATTTCCGTTACGGCCCGCATGATCCGCAGGTCGCTGCAATCGTCTCGAAGCCGGCCTCACTACAGTCCAACGAGTGGGAGCGAGGATCCTCGTCGTCGAAGACGACCCGACCGTCGCGGAGGTCGTTACTCGATACCTCGCTCTCGAAGGCTTCGCGGTCGACTGGGTCGGCAACGGTGCCGACGCGGTCGAACAGGCGGCGGCACACCGCCCCGACCTCGTGATTCTCGATCTCATGCTGCCGGGTATCGGCGGCTTCGAGGTCCTACGCCGGCTGCGAGCCATCGGTCCCCTCCCGATCGTCATACTCACCGCCAGAGGGGAGGAGGACGATCGCGTCCTGGGGCTGCGCACCGGGGCGGACGACTACGTCACGAAGCCCTTCTCACCCCGCGAGTTGACCGCGAGGGTGCATGCCCTGCTGCGCCGGACCAGGCCCGGCGAGACCTTGGTGGAAGCGCGGAGCGAGCTCACGGCAGGGGGGTTGCGGATCGACCTCGCTGCGCGCACGGCCTGGCGTGACGGCGAGGTCATCCCTCTGACCCCGCTCGAATTCGACCTGCTCGTGTTCCTCATGCGCCACCCGGGGCGTGCCTTCAGCCGGGAGCAGCTGTTCGAGCAGGTGTGGGGCTACACCTTCGGTGACCTCTCGACCATCACCGTGCACGTCCGCCGCCTGCGCGAGAAGATCGAGGACGACCCTTCCCACCCCCGGTGGTTGAAGACCGTCTGGGGGGTCGGATACAGGTTCGACGCGTGAGACCGTCCCAGGGGCTCGGGGTCGGGCTCGTCGGGGCGGCGCTGATCGCTGTGGTCGCCTCCCTCGTGGGCATGAGCGCGCGCGACATCCTCCTGCTGAGCGGCATCGCAGCCGGAGCGGCCCTCGTCACGAGCGCTGCTGGGTTCGTGATATTGCGCATGCTGCGCCGCGGAGCCCTGGGTCATCAGGTCATGGTCGTGGCACTGACGGTGATCGCCTCCTGCGGGGTGGGGGCCTGGGCGGCCGCTTGGAGCATGTTCATCTCGGTACACGATCTTGGCGCCCTTGCGGTCGTGCTCGTGGCCTCCGCGACGGTCGCTGCGCTCGTCGCGCTGCCCCTCGCCCACCGCTTCGCCGCCGAGAGCGAGGCGCTCGTGCGCATGGCCCGCCGGATCGCGGAGCAAGGACCGCCTCGCGACTTCAACCCTCCCTCCACACTCGAACTGGCTCGAATCGCGGCCGAACTCGAGCGGGTCGCCGACGAGCTTGCCCGCACCAAGGAGCGAGAGCAGGCTCTCGAGGCGTCGCGCCGGGAGCTGATCGCATGGGTCTCCCACGATCTGCGCACGCCGCTTTCGGCGATCCGAGCCATCGTCCAGGCCTTGGAGGAGGGGGTGGTGAGCGACCGGGAGACGATCGTCCGCTATCACCGCACGCTTCGCGACGAGACCGATCGTCTGACGACTCTCGTCGACGATCTCTTCGAGCTCAGCCGTGCCCAGGCGGGGGTGCCCACCCTGCCCCTCGAGCGGGTCTCCCTCGGTGACCTCGTCTCCGATGCCCTCGCCGGCGCCCGCCCCGTCGCCCAGAGGAAGGGTTTGCGACTGCACGGGAGGCTCGACGGACCCTCTCCCGAAGTGGAGGTGTCAGCGCGGGACGTGTCCCGGGCGATCAGCAACCTCCTCGACAACGCCATCCGCCACAGCCGGCCCGGGTCGCAGGTTGATGTCACGGCAGGCGCGGACGAGGGAGGCGCCTACATCGCCGTGACCGACGCCTGTGGTGGCATTCCGGAAGCGCATCTCAGCCGCGTGTTCGACGTCGCTTTTCGCGGCACGGCGGCCCGAACCCCGGGGGGAGAGACAGGCGCGGGCCTGGGACTCGCGATCGCCCGGGGCATAGCCGAAGCGCATCACGGAAGCATCACGGTTCGCAACGAAGGCGGCGGCTGCTGCTTCGAGCTTCGCCTGCCGACGGCGCGCTGACCCCCGTCTCAGCCCCACCTGAGGACGGGCACGATATGGGAGAAGTCGTCGGTCCAGACGAGCTCGCGGTCGGATGCCAAGGTTCGCCAGTCGGGGTTGGTAGTGAGGGGCACGAGGGTCTCGCCGGCCTCGGCCAGCACCGCCCACGTGACGTCCCCGAGGACAGGGTCGAGCGTGGCGGTGCGGACGGCCGCGGTGAGGCCTTGTCGTTGGGCGATGCCGGCCAGGACCGGTTTGAGATCCATGTGGCGGTTGCTGATATGGAAGACGATGAGGCCTCCAGGGGCGAGCTTGGCGCGGTACAGCTCGACCGCCTCGCTGGTCATCACGTGCACCGGGATGGCGTCGGAGCTGAAAACGTCGATGATGATCAGGCCGTAGCGCTCGTCGGGAGCCTCGGCCAGGGTCTGGCGCCCGTCGCCCACCACGACGTCGACCTGGGCGGGGGTGTCGGAGACGAAGCTGAACAGGTCGGTGTCGGTGGCGATGTCGACGATGGCCTGGTCGATCTCGTAGAAGGTCAGCTGCTGGCCCTCCCGCCCGTAGGCGGCCAGCCCCCCCGTGCCCAACCCGATCAGGGCGACCTCGTCGGCGAGGGGCTGGGCGCCGTAGGCGGCGAAGATGTCACCGACCGGGCCGCTGCGTTCGTAGTAGCTCTGGGGCACCAGGAGCTGGTCGGGGCGGCGATCCTGCCAGCCGTGCACGGTCGTGCCATGCACGAGTACGTGACGGTCCCCGTCCGCC
>JBHELG010000098.1:0-19816 GCA_046263195.1 Nitriliruptorales bacterium
CAGGGGGCATGCAGCGGTCTGGGTGAGCCACCTGAGCATCATCATCCCTTTCCTCATGGGGGTGGCGCTGTCACTGTGGCTCTACCCGTCCATCGGCTCCGGGGGCCGTTTCAGCGCCTTCGCGCTGTTCATGGGCGCGGCCATGGCCATCACCGCCTTCCCGGTGCTGGCACGCATCCTCACCGACCGGGGCCTGTACAAGACCCAGCTCGGAACGGTGACGCTCACGGTCGCGGCGGTGGACGACATCACCGCCTGGTCCATCCTCGCCGTCATCATCCCGGTCGCCCGCGCCACGAGCATGACCAGCGCCTTGTGGTCGGTCGGCCTCGCCGTGGCCTTCGCGCTGGCGACCATCTACTTCGTCCGGCCGCTGGTGTTGCGCATCTCGAACTACTACGAGCAGCGGGACCGGCTCCCCAACTGGTTCCTGGCCGCGCTGTTCGTGTGCATCCTCTTGTGGGCGCTCGTCACCGACAAGCTCGGCATCCACGTCATCTTCGGGGCGTTCCTGCTCGGGGCGATCATGCCCCACGACGCGAAGTTCGTGCGCCTTCTCACCGAGAAGCTCGAGGACTTCGCGGTCGTGTTCCTGCTGCCCTTCTTCTTCACGTTCAGTGGCATCCGCACGAACATCTTCACGATCGGAACCTCCGGAACACTGTGGCTCATGACACTGGCGATCCTCGCGGTCGCGATCGTCGGCAAGTGGGGCGGCTCGAAGCTGGCGGCCCGGTTCGCGGGGCTGGGCTGGCGGGAAGCCGGCGGGGTCGGCGTGCTCGTGAACTGCCGCGGCCTCACCGAGCTCATCATCCTCAACATCGGCATGCAGCTGGGGGTGCTCCCCCAGAGCGCCTTCGCCATGATGGTCATCATGGCCGTCGTGACCACCCTCATGACCGAGCCCGCCCTCGCCCTCTACTACCCGCGCCACCTGCAACGCAAGATGATCAAGGAGGCGGAGGAGGGCGGTGCCGGGGCTGCCGAGGAGGTGGCCGAGGAGGAAGAGGAAGCGGCGGCAGCCGAAGGCGCCGAGGAACGCCCCGAGCGGCGGCGTGTACTCGTAGCCGTCGGCAAGCCCGACTCAGCCGAGGAACTCACGCAGATGGCGACCCTGCTCGCCACCGACGGAGGGGCCCGCGACGCTGAGGTCACGCTGCTACGGGTCGTGGACGTCTCGGGGACGGAGGTCAGTCACGCCTCGTCAGTGCAGGACTCCATGCTCGAGGAGGCGGCCGACCGGCTCCGTCCCCTCGTGGAGAGCCTGGAGGAGGCGGGCCTCGACGCCGACCCACTTGCAGTCGCGGCCGGAGACGTGGGCGAAACGATCGCGCGCATCGCCAACGAACGTGAGGTCGACCTCGTGCTGCTCGGCTACCACGTGGCGCTCTTCGGCGAGCGGCTGCTCGGTGGGACCGTCGGGGAGGTGTTGCGCGAGGTACAGGCGGACGTCGCGGTCCTCGTCGACCCCCACGGCCCACGACAGCTGCGGTTCGGCGAGGACACACGAATCCTCGTCCCCTTCGGCGGCGGCTTCCACGAGGAAGCGGGACTCGACATCGCCCGGCGACTGGCCGCTTCGAGCGGAAGTGAGCTCGCCCTCCTCGGCCCAGCCTCCAATGAGGACGAGCTCACCGCCCAAGCCTCGGAGACCTCCGAGGGCAGCGGCGCGGACACGACGCCGCTGGCCGTCGAGGGAGATCTCACGGACGAGTTGGTCGAGCGGGCCGACGACTTCGACCTGCTCGTGCTCGGCGTGAGCGACGACTGGGGCCGGGGAGGGAACCTTGAAAGTGTGCGCGAAGAGGTCATGGAGCACTCGGGCACGCCGTACCTCATCGTGCGGCGCCACGGCGACGCGTCGAGCGGTCTGGTCCGCTGGTGGCGCAACCTGAAGCAGGCCTGGCATCGGTCCGACGAGTCGCGAAGCGACGAAAAAGGCGACGTCGAAGGACAACAGGAGGTCGAGGAAGCAGAGAAGCAGACCCGGGAACGCCTGTAGCGCTCGGGAGACCACGAGTAGCGCTACGGCCCCGGGGGGCGTGTGAGAGCGCTGGCACCGTGTCTTTGCCCGCTCGCCGGCCAGCGCGCCCGAGCACGACGTCATACATCCGCAGGTACCGTTCGGCCATAACTGCGGGGGTGAACCGCTGCACCGCCGCCTGTCCACAGGCGGCGGCGTCGAGCTCGCCTGTGCGGCGCAGACACCTGCCCAGCTGGTCCTCATCATCTGAGCCGGCGACGAGCCCGGTCCGGCCCTCGTCGATGAGCTCATGCCGGCAGCCACGACGGAACCCGACGAACGGTGTGCGAAGCGCCAGGGACTCAACCACGGCAGTACCTCCCGGCTCCTCACACTGGATCGGGAACAGCGTCCCCCGAGCCGTCGCGACGAGCTCATCCCGGGCCCTGCCGGACACGCTTCCGATCCAGCGCACCCGGTCGCCGTCGACGTAGTCCGCTACCTGCTCCCGCCAGTAGCGCACGTCGGGATTGTCGTCTCCGCAGTGCCCGGCCAGGTCCGTGCGCAACCGGCCCGGTTCGTGTACGGGCCGAACGGGCCGGCCAGTATCAGCGGCACACCGGACTTGTGCGCCAGCCGGGCCGCGATGTGCTGGCCATTGCACGGGGTGAGACGCCCGAGAACGCGACATGGTCGCGTTTGGCGGGCATGGGTCGTCAGTCGGCCCCCTCAACGAGCGGCGTCGCGAGGTGAATGACCGACACTGTGCCTGCGCAGCGCTTCGGGCGCCCGGGCAAGCTGTGAGGCCGACACGCCGTTGACGAAGACACGACCGCCGCCGTCGAACGTGTCGTACAACCCCGGGTGCTTGCACAGATCCCAGTGCAGGGTGTGCAGGACCGGCGGGGCGTCCGCACCCATTGCGGTCAGCACGGTGAGGCCAGCTGCCTCGAGATGGTCGTACGAGGTCGATGTCGCTGCGCCCTCGCAGTCCACGCACGACGAGTTGCAGGTGGGCATGGGCTGCACCCATCACGAGGTTGCACGGCCGTTGCAGGTGCGGAAACTGCGGCTCGTCGTACACGGCCAGCTGTTCGTCGACGGGCAGGTACTGCTACCGACGTGGCCAGCACGACCCGAACGCCACGCCTCCGGAGTTCGAGTATCAGCGCGGCAAGGACGTCTCGATGCCGCCGTAGCGTCCTGGTGGCACCGCCAACCATGGGCCGCGTTGATCAGGACGGTCAAGCTCATGCGCGCGACGTGTCGCTGACGAGGTCGGCCTCGGCCTTCTCATGGCGCAGCGACACCAGTGGCGGCCGTTCGGGCACAGCGAGGTCGCTCACGAGGACCTCACGTTCGAGCCCGTCCCCGGAGTCGCCCCGTCGAAACTGCGCGAGCAGGCTGGCGGGCGCCTCGGCGGCGAGGATCCTCCCTTGCCGCTCGAGCCGGCTGAACGCGGTCAGCATGATCTGCCCAGCCATGCGACCGAGCGCCTCGGTGCTTTGGTTCCTGTGCTGGCGCCGGCCGAGGTCCACCTGTGCCAGAGCGTCGAGCCCGACCAGGTCGAGCAGGTCGACCAGCAACCCGAACTCGACCCCGTACCCGCTCACGAAGGGTATGCGTTCGAGGATTTCCCTTCTCCCGGCGAACTCGCCCGCCAGCGGCTGCACGAACCCGGCCAGTCTGGACCAGTGCAGGTTGAGCAGTGGGCGAGCGACCAATTCCGTCACACGCCCCCCAGCATCAGGAACCGTTATCGACGCATAAGCCAGCGGCCGGTGATAGAAGCCCTTCACATAGGAGACGGTTGGATCCGTGAGGAGCGGCCCGAGCAGACCGGTGACGAAAGCCGAAGCGAAGCTCCGCAGGTCGGCGTCGATGAACGCCACGATGTCACCGGTGCTGGCTGCCAGTCCTTTCCACAGCGCCTCGCCTTTGCCTTGCAGGGGTGGGAGGTGTCCCAGCACCTCCTCCTGGGCTATCACCGTCGCCCCCGCCGCTGCGGCCACCGCAGCCGTGGCATCCCTCGACTGGGAGTCCACGACGATGAGCTCGTCGATGAGGGGCGTCCGCTCGATGAGGAAGCGACGGATCACCGACACTATCGCGCCGACGGTCGCCTCCTCGTCACGAGCGGGGATCACCACACTTAAACGGCTGGTCCCCTTGACGGCCATCAGCAACTCCAGTGGCCAAGCCGAAGCCCGGCTGCTGCGCCTCGTGAGCCATTCCCGAACCTCCGCGGGGAGGCCGGGCCCGTCCTCGCCGACACCGTCCCCGTGATGCGATGCCACCTGCCTCGTGGACTTCATTCCAGCCCGTCCTCGTCACGTCGGTTGACTTGTCAGGTCGTCGTCGCCTCGCGCCTGGAAGTTGCGGCGGGGTTCGCGGTGACCGATAGTCTCGTCGGGATCCGGCCAAGTCTCGTCCGCTCGCCCTCCGAGGAGGGTCACAGCTTCCGACAGGCAGAAGGGCCTCCGCCAGCGCGCCTCCTCGCTCCCGTCGCCGCCCGTTCGTCTCGTGCTCTCACTTCATTTGGCAATCTTGCTCAGCTGCGAGTTGGGCTGGGGAGTCTGCCGCCGCTCAGGCGAACGGCTCCCTGAACGCCGGGCGCAAGGTCAGTGACCGAGGTCGAACACACGAGGCATGGGAGGCGCCGTGGCCGTATGTCGGATCGGCTTCGCGGGTGCCGGGGGCGTTGCGGCCCGGCATGCTCGCACGCTGGCGGCTTTCCGGCAGGTGCGGCTTGTTGCCGTCACCGATACGGATGTCGAACGCCGCCGGCGCTTTGCCGACGAGTACGGCGTCCGGGCGCTGCCCGACCTCTGCGCGCTGTTGGAGACCGGCATCGACGCCGTCTACGTCTGCGTCCCCCCCTTCGCGCACGGCCCCCTGGAGGAAGCGGTCGCCGCGGCCGGCGTGGCGCTGTTCGTGGAAAAGCCGCTCTCTCTCAACTTCGACGTGGCGGAGCGGGTCGCACAGGTGCTTTCGGCGGCAGGCGTCGTGACCGCCGTCGGCCACCATTGGCGCTACTCGGCTTCTGTGCAACGGGCGCAGCGGCTGCTCGCCGGACGCGAGGTGCGGTTGGCTGCCGGCACCTGGCTGGACAAGGTTCCTCCGGTGGACTGGTGGTCGCAGCGGAGCTGCTCGGGCGGTCAGATCGTCGAGAGGCGGTGCACGTGCTGGACCTCGCTCGGCTACTCGTCGGCGAGGTGGAGGAGGTCTACGCGCTGGCCGAAGCGGCGCCACCGGACGGCTCCGGCAGCGACGTGGACTGCGCCACGGCCGTCACCCTCCGCTTCGCTGGGGGCGCGGTGGGCACCTTGGCGGCCACCTGCCGCCTGCCCTGGAAGCATCGTGCTGGGCTGGACGTCTATGCAGACGGGCTCGCCTTGGCGCTCAGTGAGGACGGGCTGGAGGTTCGCGACAGCAAGGAGGGCTTGGTCTGCGAGAAGGTGGATCCCGATGAGGCGAAGCGGGCCTCGGATCGCGCCTTCGTCAACGCCGTGCTCGGGATAGGCGATGACATCCGCGTGCCCTACGACGAAGCGCTGCGTACCCACCGCCTGGCCTGCGCAGTGGCACATTCCGCCGCCCGACACAGGCCGGTGAGGCTCTCGGCGGGAGAAACCCATGACCGGTGACCAGGTCCTCGTGATCGAGCGACCCTGGGTGGCCGCTATTCATACCGAGCCGTGGGCCGGCCCACTGGCGGCGGGGACCTTCGAGGTGCGCACCGTCTACAGCGGCCTGTCCGCGGGTACTGAACTGAGCTTCTTCAAGGGCACCAACCCCTACCTGGCCGCGTCCTGGGACTCCAAGCTCGGCTTGTTCCGCCCAGGTAGGCCATCTGCTTCCTATCCGGTCAGACGGCTGGGCTACATGGAGGTAGCCCGAGTAGTTGCGACAAGCACCCGGGCGGTCGCTTCAGGCACCCTGCTGGCGATGACCTACGGCCACCGCAGCGGCTACCGCGCCCAACCCCTTCGCGACCGTGCCGTAGCGCTGCCCGAAGGACCTCGACCCGCTTCTCGGCATCTATCTGGCTCATATGGGCCCCATCTGCGCCAACGGCCTGCTGCACGCGGCCGCTGATCTACTGGGCAAGGACGTGAGCTCGCTTGGCGACGGCGTGCGCGACCGCCGTGTGGTCGTCATAGGGGCTGGGGTGGTCGGCCTGCTGACCGCCCTGTTCTCGCGTGAGCGTGGTGCCAACGCGGTCGTCGTGATCGACCCAAGCGAGGGGCGGCGGTCAGTCGCTGCGGCGCTGGGCCTGCGGACGCTAGATCCCGGGGCCCAGGACCCGGCCGTGGCGCTCAAGAACCGCTGGTACCACGGCCCCGGCGAACGGGGCGCCGATGTCGTCTTCCAATGCCGCGGACAGGCCTGGAGCCTGGCTCTCGCGTTGCGACTGCTGAGGCCGCAGGGCACGGTCATCGATCTCGCCTTCTACCAGGCAGGGGCAGACGAGGTCCGCCTCGGTGAGGAGTTTCACCACAATGGGCTGACCCTGAGATGTGCCCAGATCGGACGGGTTCCCCGTGGACTGGGCCATATTTGGGATCGGGAGCGGCTATCGACCGAGACCCTGAGCCTTCTGCGCGCCGACGGCCGGGCGATCAGGGAACACCTCATAACGGACGTCGTACCTCTCTCCCGAGCTCCTGTGCTGCTCGCCGACCTTGCCGCAGGGCGACGCCATGCCCTCCAAGTCGTCTTCACCTTCGCTGACGAACCATGATTGCGTTCACGCCGCGCACTCTCCTTCCGCGCAGCAGGTCCGGGAGCTTCACCGGCGCCGAGCCTCTGTCGGCGCGTTCCTGACCTTCGGCGACAGCGAGAGGAGGCCGTGTGCATGACCCTGCCCCCAAATTTGTGGGGGCCGAGACCGATGCGCGTGGCCCCCCGCTCTGCGCTATTCTTTCCCCCGAGCAACGGCGCTCCCGATCCCCAGGGGCGCCGTTTTCCCTCTTCGGGGCCCGCGACTCGCCCCGAAGGGACACGACCAGACTCGTCCCGAAGGGACGCGACCCGACTCGTGCTCGAGCATGTGCGGCGGACCCCTTGCCGCCGGGGAACTCAACTTGCGCGAGGAGAGCCTGTGATCGACTCTCGACCCACCAGGTCGGCGGGAAACATCCCCGCGCCTGCAGCCCGACCGACGCCTGAGGCCGACGTCACAGGGCGGCTCGGCCTCTACGATCCCCGCTTCGAGCGTGACGAATGCGGGATCGGCTTCGTCGCACACGTCGACGGGGTGCCGCGCCGTGAAATCGTCTCGATGGGGCTCGAAGGGCTCTGCGGCGTGCGGCACCGGGGGGCTGTCGCCGCGGACTCCAAGAGTGGGGACGGCGCCGGGCTGCTCACCCAGATCCCACGCCAGTTCCTAGCCGAGGAGGCACAACGACTCGTCGGGCGCCCGATCGACGCCGACCGACTCGGTGTCGCCTTCCTCTTCCTCGACAATCTTTCCGGCCCTAGCGGCGACACGGCCCGCACCATGGCTCGATCACTGGTGGTGGACGCGTGCCGGGCGGAGTCTCTCGACTTCCTCGCCTGGCGGCAGGTTCCCATTCAGCCCCAGGCGATCGGCCAGATCGCGGCGGCGAGCATGCCGCATCTGGTCCAGGCACTGTTCCTGCGCCCCGAGGGCATGAACGATGACGAGGCGGAGCGTGCCGCCTTCCGGGCTCGGCGGCGCGCTCGCATCGCCTGTGAGGATGCCAAAGTCCGTTGCTATGCCGCGTCGTGGTCCTTTCGCACGGTGACCTACAAGGCGATGTCGGGGAGCACGCAGCTCGCCGAGTTCTATCCCGACCTGGCCGACGACCGCTTCGTTTCTGCTCTCGTCATCTTCCATTCCCGCTACTCGACGAACACCGCCCCGACCTGGGAGAGGGCGCAACCGTTCCGGATGCTGTGCCACAACGGCGAGATCAACACGATCCAGGGCAACGTCAATCTCATGCGGGCCAGAGAGCCCGACCTGGGCGCCGACTGGATCGACGCGAAGCTCGTCCGTCCCGTGATCGAGCCCGACCAGTCCGACTCGGCCATGCTCGACAACGCGCTCGAGTTGCTTGTCCGAGGAGGTCGTGACATCCGCCACGCGGAAGCCATGCTCATTCCGGCCGTCTGGGAGGGCAGCCGCGACCTGGACCCGAGCGTGCGCGATTTCTACCGCTACCACTCCTGCCTCGTCGAACCATGGGACGGCCCCGCCGCCATCATCTTCACTGACGGGCGCCGCGTCGGAGCGGCCCTCGACCGCAACGGACTGCGTCCGCTGCGCTACCTCATCTGTGAGGACGGCTACGTCATCGCCTCCTCCGAAGTCGGCGCTGTCCGCACCGACGATCGCGGGAGGGTCCGGCGCGAGCGTCTCGGACCGGGTCAGATGGTCTGCGTCGACCCCGAAGAGGGTGGGCTGCAGGAGGACAGCGAGATCAAGCAGCTCCTGGCGGGTCGAGCCCCCTATGGGCAGTGGATGCGGGAGCAGATGCGAAGCTCATCCAGCGGCCAGCCCGTGGAGGTGGTGAGTCCCGGCGCGGTGCCCCGCCGTCAGGCCGCCTATGGCTACACGAAAGAGGAGCTGACGGTCATCCTCAGGTCGATGGCCACCGATTCCAAGGAGCCGACCTCTTCCATGGGCGACGACACGCCCATCCCGCCCGTCGCCCAGTGGCATCGCCCGGTCTTCCACTACCTCAAGCAGCGCTTCGCACAGGTCACGAACCCACCGATCGACCACCTGCGCGAGCACGAGGTCATGAGCCTGCGGACCCTCCTCGGCCCGCGCCACCCGATCCTCACGCAACGACCACAGGCCGCCCGCCTCATCGAGCTCGAGTCGTTCCTGCTCTATCCCGACGGGCTGCAGCGCCTCGTGATCGATCCCGACATCCCCTGGCCGGTCACGGCCGTGGACGCGACCTTTCCGGTGGACGCGGGACCACAAGGCATGGAGGCGGCACTGCGACGGCTCGGCGACGAGGTGGTCGACGCCGTCCAGCAGGGAACCGGCATCGTCGTGGTCAGCGACGTCGGCTGCGACGAGCTGCGGGCGCGCATCCCGATCCTGCTCGCGGTCGGAGCCGTCCACCAGCGCCTGCTCCGCGAGGGGCTTCGCACCGGAACGAGCATCGTGGCCGAGACGAACGAGGCACGCGTCACTCACGATATGGCCTGCCTGCTCAGCTATGGGGCCGACGCGATCGTTCCGAAGCTCGCTTTCGAGACGTTCGCCCACCTTGCCGACGAGGGCCGCATACGTGGGGGCGACGAGTTCTCGGGGAGCGACGCGCAGGAGCGCTACCGGACCGCGCTCGAAGACGGCGTGCTGAAGATCATGTCGAAGATGGGGATCTCCACGGTCGACTCCTACCGGAGCGCCCAGATCTTCGAGGCACTCGGCCTGGGAGCAGACGTCATAGACCTCTGCCTGGCGGGGACGGTGAGCCAGCTCGGCGGGCTCAGCCTCCCCGACCTCGCCGAGGATGTACTCACCCAACACGCCGCAGCCTTCGCCAGACCCGACCTGAACGGCGAGGCGCTACCGAGTCCCGGCGTCGTGAAGTACAGCCGCCGTGGAGCCGAATACCACGACATCAACCCCGATGTGGTCGGTGCCCTCCATGACGCTCTGGGGCTGGGCAAGAAGCCGGCCCTGCCTCCCTTGACCGACGGCTTCCACGGCCTCGCATCCCGCGAAGAGCGGGCCGCGCACCTGCTGACCAAGGCGACTCGGGAGGGGCGATACGAGCTGTACGAGCGCTTCGCGGGGTTGGTGGAGCAGCGACCCCACCTCGCTCCCCGTGACCTGCTCGCGTTCGCGCCCGCCACTCCCATGCCCCTCGAAGCGGTCGAGCCGGTCCATGCCATCGTGCGCCGCTTCTCGACCGGGGCGATGTCGCACGGTGCGCTGTCGGCCGAGGCACATGAGACCCTCGCCGTTGCGCTGAACATGCTCGGCGGCACTGCCAACTCCGGCGAGGGCGGGGAGGACCCCCTCCGTTACCGCACCCGGGGCACGCTCGACGACCGCAACTGCCGCATCAAGCAGATCGCGTCGGGCAGATTCGGGGTGACCCCCGAGTACTGCGCCTTCGCGGACGAGCTGCAGATCAAGATGGCACAGGGCTCCAAGCCCGGTGAGGGCGGCCAGATCCCGGGCCACAAGGTGAGCGAGGAGATCGCCCGCCTGCGTCACACCCAGCCGGGCGTGACGCTCATCAGCCCACCCCCCCACCACGACATCTACTCCATCGAAGACCTGGCCCAGCTCATCTACGACCTCAAGCAGGTCAATCCCGACGCTGACGTGTCCGTGAAGCTCGTCGCCGAGGCGGGGGTCGGGCAGATCGCAGCCGGCGTCGTGAAGGGACTTGCCGACGTCGTGCAGATCTCCGGGCACGATGGGGGCACCGGCGCCTCACCACTGTCATCGATCCTTCATGCCGGTCTGCCCTGGGAGCTCGGCCTGGCGGAGACGCAGCAGACGCTGCGTCTCAACGCGCTGCGCGGACGCGTTCGCATCCGCGTGGACGGTGGGTTCAAGACCGGTCGTGACGTGCTCGTGGCGGCGCTGCTCGGAGCCGACGAGTACTCGTTCGGCACCGCGGTGCTGCTCGCCGAGGGATGCATCCTCGTTCGGACCTGTCATCGCAACACCTGTCCTGTGGGCGTAGCGACGCAGCGGCGGGACCTGCGCGACAAGTTCGAGGGCTCACCGGAGATGGTGGCCGCCTACCTGCTGTTCGTCGCCGAGGAGACTCGGCGAGGTCTCGCTGCCCTCGGGCTACGTTCACTGGAGGAGGCGATCGGACGGGTGGACCTGCTGCGCCCGCGCGAAGTGCAGGGCCGCGCCTCCCGCCTCGATCCAACGCCGCTCCTCGCGGATGTGGGCGCTGAACCGCGCCGTTTCACGGGCCACGTGCCGTTCCAGCGCCCAAAGAGCGAACTCGGTGACCAGGTCTTCGAGGATGCCCTCGAGGTGATCTTCCTCGGAGGCCTCGTCGAATACGTGTACGACATCCGAAACTCCGAGCGCACGGTGGGTGCTCGCATCGGCGGTGCGGTCGGGCTCGAATTCGGCGAGAAGAGTCCCCATGGCACCGCTCGCCTGCGGTTTCACGGCGAAGCCGGTCAATCGTTCGGGGCCTTCCTCACCGATGGGGTGGAGCTCGTGCTGACCGGCGAGGCCAACGACTATGTCGGCAAGGGCATGGGTGGAGGCCGCATCGTCATCAGACCACCCGAGAACGATGTGGGCGACCCGGTCCTCGTAGGCAACACGGTTCTCTACGGCGCGACGGGGGGCGAGCTTTTCATCGCAGGTCGAGCCGGGGAGCGCTTCGCAGTGCGGAACTCTGGGGCGACTGCGGTCGTCGAGGGCACCGGCGACCACACCTGCGAGTACATGACGAATGGCGTCGTCGTCGTCCTGGGACCCACCGGCAGCAACCTCGGGGCCGGCATGAGCGGAGGTGAAGCCTTTGTCTACGACCCCACCTCGGAGGTCCTCGCGAAGGTTAACCGCCAGCTCGTCGAGGCGCGACGACCAGACGGTTATCATCTCGCGACCCTGCGTGACCTCGTCGAGCGACATGCGACCTTGACTGGATCGCGTCGGGCGACGGACCTGCTCGAGCGTTGGGAGGAGGCCCGCGACAGCTTCTGGCTGATCGCCCCGAAGACCGAGCTCGAGCGGATCGCCGCTGCAGAGGGTGGCGCTCGCTCCACCTCCTGAGGTGACACGCGGTAGCGTCAGCGCCAGTCGATGGACACGACCTCTATGGGCTCGCTGATCCCCTTCACCGTGACCATCCGCGGTTCGGACAGGCTGTAGCCGGTACCTGCTCCGACCGTCGCTTTGCTGGCCAGGATCTCCCCACCCTCGGCGAGTTCCGCGATCCGGGCGGCCTCGTGCACTCCCTTGCCTTGGAAGTTGCGGCCCACCTGCGCCGCCTCGGAGGCGTGGAGCCCGACGCGGACCTGCGGGGCGAAGCCGTGCTGCCTGCGGTGTTCGGCGAGCCTACGTTGGATCGCGATCGCCGCAGCGACTGCCGCCTCGGGACTGTCGAACCCGACGAAGAAGCCGTCGCCGGTCGCAACCACTTCCTCCCCATGGTGGGAGGCGAACAGTGCCCGCAGTGTTTCGTCGTGCCAGCGCAGCAGGTTCGTCCACGCTTCGTCGCCCAGTGCCTCGACGAGGTTGGTGGACTTCTCGATGTCGGTGAACATGAACGTCTTCATGACCCGCTGGCGAATGCGGCCGCGGCCACGCAGCTGCCAGGGCAGGAGCTCCTCGACCTCCTCGATCTCGATGGCCTGCGTGGGACAGGACAGCGCAGCCTCGCGGAGCAGATCCTCCTCGATGCTCGTCGTGTCCACGACGTCGGCCTTGAGGAGGTCTCCCTCGAGCCAGTCGAAGGCGGTGGGGGCGAGCGTGATGCAGTTGCCAGCGCCGATGCAGCGATGCCGGTCCACGATGACTCTCAACATGAGCTGCTGCTTCCTATACGACGTTGAAGTTGAAGGCGAAGGCGGTAGCCTCGGCGCGCGACGAGGTCCCCATCTTCGCGTAGATCTCGGCTAGCCGGCGGGCAACGACCTCCTCGCTCACCCCCAGCTCGAGTGCGATCTCGCGGTTTGTCCGGCCCTCGATGAGCAGCCACAGCAGGTGGGTCTCGTCCTCGGCCAGTTCAGCGCCCTGCCCCACGGCCTCGTCTGCTGGGGACTCCCCCGTCCCATCTGCGCTCCTTGCCTTCTCGTCCTCGAGGGGGCCGGCCAACTCACAGAGCTCATGGCCGAGTGGGCCCTTCAACCACCTCACACGGATGTTCTCGTCGAGGGTACGTTGGGCGATGAGGGCGAGGTTCAGGCGCAGCTCCTCCCTCAACATCTGCTTCTCTGCATCCTGTCCCGCGGCGAGAACCGCGCGGGCTGCTGGCAGCACGATCTCGAGGTTGAGGTCCTCACGCACCACCGCGCGCAGCGTAGACAGGGCCGATCGCCCCGCCTCGGCCGCCTCTTCGCCCGCTCCCCGGGCGAGGGCAACTCCGGCGAGGGCGGCATCGGCTTGGGCTCCCCACAACGGATGCCCGGGGAGGAGGGGCACGAGGGCCTTCGCGTCGCGGGCCGAGTGCTCGGCCAACGACAGCAGCTCCTCGTCCTGCCGCTCGGCTCCGAGCCTGCTGGCCTCCAGGGCGAGTCGGGCGAGAGCCTCACAGCGGGCGGCAGGCCGCCCCTGGTCGGTGGCCAGGCGCACGGCGCGCTCGAGGTGTTGCCGCATCCCCACGGCGTCGCCGGCGGCGGCACGAGCGGTTCCGCGCCACAGCTCGAGCTGGCGGGCCCGCAAGGGGGTGGGAGCGGCCGTCGCCGCGGCGGCGGCCCGGTCGAGCCAGCGCTCTGCCTCCTCCACCTCCCCCACGTCGAGGTAACCCAGCGCCGTGCCCCCCGCCGAGGCGAACTCAAGCAAGCGGTCGCCTAGGCTCCGGGCTGCGTCGTGCGCCCGCTCCCCGTGGGACAGGGCCAGGTCGGGGACCACCTTCGCCCGGGCGAACACGTGCGCCCCGTAGAGCATCTGGCCCTCTGCCCTGCCCCGTTCGCTCTCCCTGGTCAGCGAGTGCATCTGCGCCGAGAGGCGTCGGATCTCTTCGATGCGCTTCGCAGAGCCCTGGAAATGGATATCGACGCCGAAGTTCGCGAAGGCGATGGCGATGATCGTGGACATCACACCACGGCGGTCGCCCAGCCGTTCGAACAGCTCGAGGGCCCGCTCGTAGTGGGATGTGGCCCGCATCACGAAAGGCGCCACCGGGTATTCGGGTAGCACATCGTCGGGGTTCTCTCCGGCGGCGATCCGCCGCATGATCGGGAGGTGCTCTCCTCGCTTGATCAGGTCCACGATCCATGCCCGGGCCCGGCCTATTTCGATCACCCCGAGTTCGCGCGTGACGGCAGCCAGCGCGGCCAGGTCGCCGAGCTCGTCGGCCAGCTCCGCGGCATGCCGGTAGGCCTCTTCCGCACCATCGAGGTCGACCTCGCTGGCGGTCACGCTGAACGCCTCCCCGAGCGGACTTCGCAGCAGAGCCTGACCGAGCTCGAGGCTGGCGGCGAGCTCACCTCGGCGGTCCCCGCGCTCTTGCGCCAGGCGCCGCACCTGCTGGGCGAGCTCGACCGCCTGCTGGTCCTCACCGGAGAAGCGCAGAGCGGCCGCCCGCCGCAGCTTGATCTCGAGCTCGAGCTGGGAGTCCTCGAGGGCCTCGGCCAAGGCCGTGAGCTCGGCCAGTCCCTCCAACCGTTCGGTGGACTTGTGGAGCAAGCCGAGGGCGTCGTCTCGGGCGCTGAGCAGGGCCACACGGTCACGGGCGGCGGAGGTGGTCGGCAGCGCGACGTCGACGAGACGCAGTACCTCGTCGGGAGCGTGGGACGCCAGCGCGGCCCTGGCGGCGTCGACGGAGAAGCGGGCCGCTCGCTCCGAGTCCCTGGCCGAGACAGCATGATGGGCGACGAGCGGCAGGCTCGCTGGGGGGGGATCCCCACCCGCGGTGAGCATGTCGACGACGGCCGCGTGGATGGTCCGTCGCCGTGCGGTGGTGAGGGTCTCGGCCGCGAATTCCTTGACCTGCTCGTGCGTGAAGCGGTAGTCGGCGACCGAGCCCTCGGGCAACTCGACGAGGAGCCCCGCCTCGACCGCGGGGGCGAGAGCCTCGGCCAGCGCAGTCGGCGTACCGCCCTCATCCTCCGCCAGGTGCAACCTCACGGCACTCAAGTCCTTGAGGCTGAAGTTGCGCCCCAGGATTGCCGCCTCGGCCAGGACGAGCCGGGTCGGCTCGGGCAGGCGTGCCGCCCTCCTCTGGATGAGGGTGCGGACCGCCGAGGGGACGAGGCGCTCGGCGTTGCGCGCGAGCATCCAGACCCCATCGATCTGCTGGACCAAGCCGGCATCCCGGTAGGTGCGAGTGAGTTCCTCGACGATGAAGGGGACACCTTCGGCCTGGGCGTGGACGGTGGCGGCGCTCACGGGGTCGACTTCACCGCCCAGGACCTGCCTGAGCAGCTCGGCCGTCTCCATCTGGGTGAACCGCCCGAGCTTGAGGCGGCGAACCATGCCCATGCGCTCCATGTCGGCGATGAGGTTCGTGGCCTCGGTGACGAGAGCGAGCTCGTCGGGACGCAGCGCGAGGACGAGGAAGATGGGCAGGTCGGCAGCGGAGCGGAGGATGTAGCGCAGCATGCGCACGCTGTCCTCGTCTGCCCACTGCAGGTCGTCGACGAGCAGGGCCACGGGCTTGTGCCCTGCGAGAGCACGCAGCGCCAGGGCGGCGAGGTCGAAGGCGCGTAACAGCTTGTAGTCCGCCGAGAGGGTCTCGAGCCCCGGCTCGTCTCGGCCGAAGATGGCGTCCAGCGCTCGCTGCAGTTGTGCCCGCACGAAGTCGGGAACATCCTGGGCCGCGGCGCCGGCGAAGACGGCGCGCGCGAGGAGGAACGGGCCGCGAAGCTCCTCGTCGGCGGTCACCGCGATCGGCAGGAAGCCGTCGCCCACCGCGAGCTCGTAGGTCGTGACGAGGAGGCGGGACTTTCCGATGCCTGGTTCCCCCTCGAGGGTGAGCGCCGACAACTGCCCCCTCTTCACCGATGCGAGCTCCTGGCGGATCGCGGCCAGCTCGACGAACCGCCCGACCACCGATCCCGTGACGCGACGCATCTGCAGGGTGAGAGGAGAAAGCGGGGGCAAGGCGACGGCCAGCCCGCCGGTGGAGAGAGCATCAGTCACGCTTGCGCCTGTCGGGCCGAGCCAGAGGGAACTGGAGTGAGGTCACGAGGCTACTCCTCGTTGTGGCTCCGGTGCTGGCCCGAATGAGTCTCATTCCGGTTCTCCACCCGGTTCGACTCACTCGCGCGACGCGCGCCACTTCCTGCGCGCTCACCGCTTGCTCGTGTAAGCGCCATGTCATGCCGTCGCTCTTCGTCGCGCTCTCCGTGATGCCCGGTCCTGCCGACCGAAGGACGGAGAACGAACGACATCTCGGCCTGCTGGAACCAGTCACTACTCCGCGCGACAGGAGTGGCCGCGGCGAGCGCATACCCCCCTCGCGCCGATCCATCAACGGTCGACCGACAAAGTTTGTCTCGTCCCACCCGTCCGCTAGCCTCCCTGCGTCTCCCGTCACCGACCTGGGGCAGCCGTGTGACGAATCGACGACTCTTTGCCGTCGTCCTCCTGCTCGCAGCAACCATCCTGCCCACCCCGGGCGCCGCTCAAGACGCCACTAACGACCTCGATGCCGTACGCGCTCGACGTGCCGAACTGCAGCAGCGGCTCGACGCGGCGACCGCGCGGTTCGCCGACCTCGAGGCGAAGACGGCGGAGATCGAGGCCGAACGAGACCGGATCACAGTCGAACTCGACCGTCTCGCGGGCGAGATCGGAGTGGCGGAGAACCGGATAACGGAGCGGGCGCGCGTCCTGTACAAGCGTGGCGGGATGGATCCCGTCGTGACGCTCATGACGACGCCGGAGCCGCAGGAGGCGCTCGACCGCGCGGCGCTGATCGCCTCTCTGGTGCGAGACGACCGGGCCGAGACGCAGCTGACCGGGGCGAAGCGCGACTTCGCGCAAGCCCTCGCGGCCCGGCTCGACGAACGGCAGGCGGAACTCGACGCGGCGATCGACGAGCAGCGGGCCACTTCCCAGGCGCTGCAGCGCGACTTCGAGGACGCGCTGCAACTCGAGCAGCAGCTGGAAGCGGATTCCGCCCGGCGACAGGCAGAGGAAGCCCGGCGGCTGGTCGAGGAGGAGGCACGACGCCGCGCCGCGGAGAAAGCCGCCCCGGCCCGTCCCGGGAAGGTGGGGGCGGCGGGAGGCGGACGATCTTCACCGGCCGCCGCCCCCGCACCGCTCAAGGGGCGCTACGCCTGCCCGATGGGCCAGCCGAGGTCGTTCAGTGACACGTGGGGCGCCCCCCGTTCCGGTGGCCGACGTCACAAGGGCACCGACATGATGGCCCCCTACGGAACGCCCATCTATGCCGTCACGGACGGTGTCGTGGACATTCGCGGCTACGGCTCGTCGGCCGGCAACTGGATCATCTTCAACGGAGCCGACGGCAGCCAGTACTGGTACCTGCATCTACAGAGCTTCGTGGCTTCGGATGGTGCCCGCGTTCCCGCGGGCACGAAGATCGCCACGAACGGGGACACGGGCAACGCCCGCGGAACACCTCACCTGCACTTCGAACGCCACCCCGGCGGCGGCGGCCCGGTCAATCCCTACCCGTTCCTGAGGCAGATCTGCTGAGGCGCGCTCGGCCCTCCATCAGACGCATTCACATTGCCCGGGCCCCTCCTGGAACAACCTCGCCTCTGTCCGGCGCGCCGGGTCTGGGCTCGGGAGGTGTTCAAATCCCGAGCCTCAAGAATCGGATGGTGAAACATCCGCGCGCGCTCCGTTGTTTCCATACCGTGTCGCCAACCAGCGGTCAATCCCTACTACTGAGGTAGGCTGTGGTCCAACACGAGCGCCGACGCCGCTTGGCAGCGCGGCGGGAAGAGACCCCATGACCACCGAGACGAAGTCCCCTGAGCGTCTCCATCGGGTCGTCGTTCGATTCGCGGGCGACTCGGGTGACGGCATGCAGCTGACCGGGGAGCGGTTCACCGCCGAGACGGCTGAGGTCGGCAACGACCTCGCCACCCTCCCGGACTACCCGGCGGAAATTCGGGCGCCCGCGGGCACCATCCCGGGCGTGTCTTCCTTCCAGCTCCACTTCAGCGATGAGGACGTCCTCACGCCGGGTGACGCACCTGACGTGCTCGTTGCCATGAACGCAGCCGCCTTGAAGAAGAACGTGCGCGACGTGAAGGTTGGCGGCACGCTCATCGTCAACGAGGACGGGTTCACCGCGGCGAACCTGAAGAAGGCCCGCTACGAGACGAACCCGCTCGAGGACGGCTCCCTCGAGCACCTTCAGGTCTATCGCCTGCCCCTCACCGACCTGACTACCCGTGCCGTCGAGGATCTGGTCGAGTCCAAGGAGATCTCGAACAAGGACGCTGCTCGAGCCAAGAACATGTTCGCTCTCGGCCTCGTCTCGTGGATGTTCTCACGTCCGATCGATTCGACCTTGACCTGGATCGACAAGAAGTTCGCGCGCTATCCGGCCATCGCCGAGGCGAACATGCGCGCGCTGAAAGCCGGTCATCACTTCGGCGAGACGGCCGAGATGTTCGGCCACGCTTACGAGGTCAAGCCTGCCAAGCTCCCGCCCGGTCGCTACCGCAACATCAGCGGCAACGTGGCGCTCTCCTATGGGCTCATCGCAGCGAGCGTGCGATCGGGCCTGCCTCTCTTCTACGGCTCCTACCCCATCACGCCGGCCTCTGACATCCTCCACGAGCTGGCGCGCCACCGCCGCTTCGGAGTGCGAACCTTCCAGGCCGAGGACGAGATCGCGGCGGTCGGTGCCGCCCTCGGTGCTTCCTTCGGTGGTTGCCTCGGAGTGACCGCCTCATCCGGTCCAGGGATTGCGCTGAAGGCCGAGACGATCGGACTCGCGGTAGCCGTCGAGCTTCCGCTCGTGGTCATCGACGTGCAGCGGGGAGGCCCTTCAACTGGGTTGCCGACGAAGACCGAGCAAGCCGACCTGCTCCAGGTCCTGTTCGGCCGCAACGGAGAGTCACCCATCCCCGTCGTTGCAGCCCAGGCGCCGGGAGACTGTTTCTACACCGCGCTGGAAGCCGTACGGATCGCGCTGAAGTACCGCACTCCGGTGATGCTGCTCACGGACGGATACCTCGCGAACGGGGCCGAGCCGTGGCGCCTACCCGACCTCGACGAACTACCTGAGCTCAGTGTCGAGTTCACTCGCGAGCCGAACGGACCCGACGGGCAGTTCTTGCCCTTCCTGCGAGATCCCGAGACGCTAGCCCGCCCATGGGCGGTTCCGGGCACGCCAGGTCTCGAGCACCGGATCGGAGGTCTCGAGAAGGCGGACGTGACCGGCAACATCTCCTACGAACCCGACAACCACCATCGCATGACCGAGCTGCGGCAGGCGAAGGTCGACCGGATCGCTCGTGACATCCCTCCCGCCCAGCTCGACGCGGACGAGGGTGCCCAGCTCCTGGTGGTGAGCTGGGGCTCGACGTACGGGCCGGTCAAGGCGGCGATCAAGGCGGTGCGAGAGCGCGGGCAGAGGATCGCCCACAGCCACCTACGCCACCTCAACCCCTTTCCAGCCAACCTCGGCGAACTCCTCGCCGGCTACCCGCGCGTACTCGTGCCCGAGATCAACATGGGACAGCTGCGCCTACTGCTGCGCGCCCGCTACCTCGTCGACGCGGTCGGCTACAACCGTGTGCGAGGACAACCGTTCCACACATCCGAGCTCGCCGGCGCCATGCTCGAGCTCATCCGCCCCGGAGCCGCGCGCGTAAGCGGCAACGGACAATCTCAGCGACGGGCGCTGGAGGAGGCCCGGCCAGAGCGGGAGGTCGGGGGAGCGGTCTTGGCTTCACCGGGTAAGGGTGGCAGACGCGGCGGGGGAGGAGATGCCAAAGCGCGAGGCAGGCGGGAGGGATCTGAATGACGGAGGCGAGGCGACTTACCCGCAAGGACTTCACCTCCGATCAAGAGGTTCGGTGGTGCCCCGGCTGCGGCGACTATGCCATCCTCGCAGCCGTGCAGAGTCTGCTGCCCGAGCTCGGCTGCAGTCCCGAACGCACCGTGTTCATCTCCGGCATCGGCTGCGCTGCCCGCTTCCCCTATTACCTGGCCACCTACGGCATGCACGGCATCCACGGCCGTGCCCCCGCCATCGCCACCGGCCTGGCGGCCACCCGTCC
>JBHELG010000099.1:0-19488 GCA_046263195.1 Nitriliruptorales bacterium
GGCCATATGCGGCAGGCCCCGAAGGGGCCGGGCGGGCGGGCCATATGCGGCAGGCCCCGAAGGGGCCGGCGGGCCAGTCGGGCCACTCCGGTGGGTTTGGGCGCCCGCCGAGACGGTGGTTCACTCGCAGTCGCGCACCACCGCAATGACACCTCCCCGAAGTCCAGGAGTTCCCATGACGATCGATCAGCTGGCCGACCTCGTCATCCCTACCGAACTCCTGCCCCGTGACGGGCGCTTTGGCTGCGGGCCGAGCAAGGTCCCAGCGCAGGCGGTGGCGGCGCTCGCCGATCGCGGTCGTGCGCTGCTCGGGACCTCGCATCGCCAAGCCCCCGTCAAGGCGCTCGTCGAGCGGCTTCAGGAGGGGCTCTTCGACTTGTTCAACCTGCCCGACGGGCACGAGGTCGTCCTTGGCGTCGGGGGGGCGACCGCGTTCTGGGACGCCGCCGCTTTCTGTCTCGTCGATCACCGCAGCCTGCACTACGTCTTCGGCGAGTTCTCGACGAAGTTCGCCGCCTCGACCGCGGCGGCTCCCTGGCTCGAGGACCCCGTCCGCGTCACCTCCTCCCCGGGTACCCGGCCCGAGTTGCGCAGCCACCCGTCGGTCGACGTCCAGGCCCTCACTCACAACGAGACCTCGACCGGTGTGGCAATGGAGCTCGCGCGACCCGACGGCGAAGCCCTCGTGCTCGTCGACGCCACGAGTGGCGCTGGCGGACTACCTGTCGCAGTACGCGACACCGACGCCTACTACTTCAGCCTGCAGAAGGGCATGGCTTCCGAAGGAGGACTCTGGATCGCGCTCATGTCGCCGGCGGCCATCGAGCGTGCGCAGCGCCTCACCCGTGAGCGCTACGTCCCACCCTTCCTCGACTTGTCGATCGCAGTCGACAACTCTCGTGAGCAGCAGACGTACAACACGCCGGCGATCGCCACCCTCTTCCTGGCCGCCGAGCAGGTCGACTGGATGCTGAGTGGGGGGGGCCTCGACACAATGGTCGCAGCCTGTGCAGCGAAGGCTGCATTCGTCTACGAGTGGGCCGAGGAGACCGACTACACGACCCCCTTCGTGTCCGACGCGGCCGCCCGCTCGAGCGTCGTCGCCACCATCGACCTCAGCGACGAGCTCGACGCCGGCGAGGTCAACGCCGTGCTGCGTGCGAATGGGATCGTCGACACCGACGCCTACCGCAAGCTGGGTCGCAATCAGGTGCGTGTGGGTTTGTTTCCCGCAGTCGACATGGACGACGTCGTAGCCTTCACTCGTTGCGTCGACTGGATCGCCGACCAGCTGACTCAACCGATGGCTCAGGGAAGGCCCCGAAGGGGCCGGGTGGGGCGGGCCTGATCAGGCCGTCTCCTGCACGAGTAGGTCGACCACGTCCTCCAGGCGGTCGGCGCGACGGTAGGCGGCCCGCTGGCGTGCGGCCGATGTGCCCCGGTTGACGGTCTGCTCGACGAGATCAGACACCTCGTCCCAGTCCCCGACGTCCTCGAGGGCCGGGCGCACGTGGCTCATGAGCCGCTCCACCATGGCCAGAGCCGGGACAGGCTCGTCCGTGAAAGGGTCGACGAGGACGTCGTCAAGTCCCGAACGCGCCGCCCGCCAGCGGGCCGCCGCCAGTATCTCCGGACGGATCCCGCAGGGGCGCCGCTCGTCGCGGCCCTCTTCGAGACAGACCCGGACGAGGGCACGGGACAGACCCGCGTAAGCGACCGCCTCGTCGATGGTGGTGCAGGCATCCGCTACCCGGACCTCGACGGTGTTGTACGTCTCATTCAGGCGCACCGACCAGTAGATCTGGCCAGGGTCGCTGATGACCCCTGACTTGATGAGCGACCGAACGACGGCGTGGTACTCATTGGCCGAACCGAAGGGGCCTGGCATCCCGGCTGTTGGCCAACGCTGCCACAGCATGGTGCGGTAGCTCGCGTAGCCGGTGTCACCTCCCATCCAGAAGGGCGAGCTGGCGAACAGGGCGAGGACGGTCGCCAACCATGGCCTCACGCGGTTCAGAACGCCAACGCCCAAGTCCTCGTCCGGGATCCCGACATGCACCTGACAGGCGCAAATGAGCTGTTCGCGGGCAAGCTGCTGGTATGCGTCAGCCATCCGCTCGTAGCGAGGAGCGGGTGTGACGCCCGGAGCCTTCCAGTTCACCAGGGGGGCGGACCCGGCGGCCAGGAGAAGGAGATCCGCCTCCTCAGCCGCTCTCACGAGGCCACTGCGCAGCCGATGGAGCTCGCCGCGCACGTCGTCCAGGGTGTCACACACCGCGGTGCGGCTTTCGATCATGGAGCGACGGAACTCCCTCGTATAGGGCGGGATCTCGTCGTCGCCATTGTTCTCCCCGACAGCGCCGAGGACGGGGCCCGCGTCGGCCAGTACACGCGTTCGTCGGTCGACCAGGAAGAACTCCTCCTCGACCCCGAGGGTGAGGCGATCGGTCATTGACCCCCCGTGCCAACCGCAGCGGACCCTGAACCCTGGAGCGCATCGGGACTGTATGCCCGGCCCAATGGCCTGACCAGTCCTTCCGTCCCGCTGGGAAGACGAGCCCTCAAGGGTCGGGCTCGGTCGGCAAGTACGCCGCCACGTCGGCCGCTGCCTGCTGCCCGTAGGAGGAGGCGAAGCGTGCCAGGAACGAGTCGGGTTCGACCGTGTACTCCTGGGTACCAACTGACTCGAGCACGAGCGTCGCGAGCGCGCAGCCCAGCTGAGCGGCGCGCTCGAGCGTCAAGCCCCACAGGCGTCCCGTCAGGAAACCAGCGCGGAAAGCATCCCCGACCCCTGTGGGGTCGAGGACCGATGCCGAAGGGACGGCGGGAACGGCGATGTCAGCCTCCCCGGCCTGCTCGACGACGCAGCCGCGCTCTCCGAGCGTCGTGACGCGGACGCCGACCCGGGCGAGCACCTCGGCATCCCCCCAGCCGGTCTTACCCTGCAGCAGAGACCGCTCGTAGTCGTTGGTCACGAGGTAATCGGCGCCGTCGACGAGAACGCGGATGTCATGACCCGACATGCTGGCGAGCTGCTGGCTGGGGTCGGCCACGAAGGGGATACCGGCTCGGCGCGCCTCCTCGGTATGGCGCACCATCGCGGCCGGATCGTTCGGAGACACGACGATGAGGTCGATGTGGCCCAGCCGCCCGGCTACCGGAGCCAGCTCGATATGGCGGGCCTCTTCCATGGCACCGGCGTAGAACGACGCGATCTGGCTCTGGTCAAGGTCCGTCGTGCACAAGAAGCGGGCGGTGTGCTTGAGCTCGGACACGTGCACGGAGTCCGTGTCGACCCCGTGTCGCTCCAACCAGGAGCGATAGTCCCCGAAATCCTGACCGACCGCGGCCACAAGCACCGGCCGCAGACCGAGCTGGGCCATGCCGAAGCAGATGTTCGCCGCGACCCCGCCTCGACGTACTTCGAGCCGGTCGACCAGGAAGCTCAGGCTGAGCCGCCCGATCTGCTCCGGGACGATGAGCTCGGAGAAGCGCCCCGGGAAGGTCATGAGATAGTCGTTCGCAATGGAACCGGTTACGGCGACGGTCACGGGATGCCCCTCCTCGGGAGGGAGGCCGGAGTCGCGGTCCGGGCTGCCCAAGCCCGCGACGGAGGCGGGGGGAACTATAGGGAGGGAGGCCGGAGTCGCGGTCCGGGCTTGCCTGAAGACCGGCAGCGGTTGGTGGTCATGCGAGGCGGATGAAGCCCCGTTCGACGGAACCCTAGCCTGGGCTAGACGAAGAGCAGGTAGAACCTGTGCCGCGAGAGGAGCGTCCTGGCTGGTGAGAGGGACGCCCCTCGCCGGCTAGGCGGGTCGGGCCACGCGCTCTGTCCTCGTCATAGGTCCTCATGTCGACCGCGTCGCGATCGCTTCCCCTCGACCCTGCCCAGTCCGAGGAGGAACAACCCTGCCAGCAGGGTCAGGCCACCGGACCCGCCCAGGGCGCCGACACCCGCACCGGTATCTGCAAGCCTTTCGCGCTTCTCCGGTCGTCGCTGCACGCGCTCCTTCGGCTCCGTTGGCCGCTGATCCACCTCCACTTCGGGCCGTTCCTTCCGAACGGGGGGTTTGAGCAGCTTGGCCACGTGGACGACCTCGGGGTCTCGGGCTTGCACCCGCCTGCCGTCGGGGGCGATGCCGCTCACGGTGGCGATGTTGTCGATCCTGCCGGCGGCAGCATCGGCGCGTGTGACGGTGTAGGTAGCGGTTCCGGTTGCCGTCTCTCCCGGTTGGAGGGTGGTCTTCGACAAGGGGATTTCGCCGAGCAGGTTGTCGGTCAGCGTGACGTTCGTAAGGGGCACGGAGCCGGTGTTCGTGACCGTGAAGACGTAGGTGACGGTTTCCTCCCGTCCGTCGTTCTCATCGTAGGTGACCACCTTCAGGCCGCGGTCGTCGGGGCGGAGAGTGGCCTCCTTGATCAGGGCGATGGCAGGCTCGTCCGGCTCGGGTGTGGTAGTCGAGCGCACGGTGGAGCTGTCGACAGCACCTGCGCGGTTGGAGGGATCGCCCTGCTCGGACACCCGGACCCGTGCCGTGTTGGGCAGGGTCGTACCCGCCTGTGGCGCGTAGTCCGCCAACGTGAAGGTGCAGCTGGCCGGCACACCCGTGGACAACGTGCTGCTGTTCGGCCTGATCACCGCTGCAGCCAGCGCCCCGCAGCTGTTCGAGCTGACCGTCGCCGGCCCTGCCACCACACGTCCGGTCAGCAGATCCAAGGTCGTCGCCCCGAACTCGTCGGTCAGAGCGTCGATGACGACCGGCACGTCACCGGGATTGGTCACGACAACCCGGAACGGCACACTGCCACCCGCCGCCGGGGCAGTCTCGTCATCCGAGAACACCCCATCTCCGTTCGCATCGTTGGTCTTGACGAGGTCTACCGAGATCTCCGCCGGTGTCGGGGTGGGCACCGACAGTGCACCGGCCACCCAGGCGAGGGACGCTGGCACACGGTCGGTGGCGTCGCCTTCCGAGAGCAGTTGGAGGGTGATCGAGGTCGCTCCGGCTGGAACCTCGATGGGGATGGTGACCGTGTCCCATTCCTCCCCTTCGAAGCTCCCCAGGAGGTTGCGTCTCTTCGTCGTCGTGCCGTCGACGGTGATCGCGACGGCGTTGGGACGATCGTTGGCGACGCTGCCGGCCATGGCCGCGAAGGTCGCCGTCCGCGTCGTGGTGGAAGCCGGGAAGGTGTACCTCTGGGGAACCGTCGTCTTGAGCGGCCCTGGGAAGCGCACGAAGGCGAGATCATTGCCGTCACGCAGGATTATCTCGGAGCTACGGCCTTCCTCCTGGTAGATAACGATCACGCCGACGCCATTGTTGCGCCTGGTGAAGGTGAGCCCTTCCACGCTCAGAGGGGTCGTGCCGGCCCCCACGAGGCCCAGGTCGGTGATGTCGGCACGGAAACTGCTGCTGTGCGCGTCTGCGAAGAAGCGGGTCGGGCCACCTATCAGCTCGCCCTGCACGTCGTTGCCGTTGATGACGATCGTGTCATCGCCAGGCTCCGACTCGCGGGACTGCCCCTCCCAGTACAGGAGGACCTGCTTCACGGTCGCCCCCTGTGGCACCTTCACCGTGAAGGTCCCGGGCTGAGAGAAGAGGCCGCTGCCTCCAACCGCGATCCCGCTCCCTGGCTCGACCTTTAGGCCAGAAGGGGGCCCGAGCGTTTCGGTGCCGTCCGCCCAGGCTGTGCCTGCTCCGCTCAGGAACCAGCTCATGAATATGACTGCGAACGACATCGACGTCAGCGTGCAGATCTTGCGCATGTTACCGCCCCCAATACCTCGGATCGCAGCCACGTGAGCCGGCCTCGGAGCGACTCTGCGACTCACAAAGACTCTTCCGAGGCCCTCTAGAACGTCTCGGCGCCAAGAGGACGGAACAAATCCCAGCTTTCGCTAAGAAAGCCAAGACAGGTTGCTGGTCGACCAGAAGCGATGGCCGGCCGCCGTCCTCGCTCCCTTGAACCCCATTTGCCGTGCTGGGCCCCTCCAGCCCGTCATGGTTCGCGGCGGCATCGGCCCCCAGTCCTGCCGAAACATCCGCGTCCAGAAATATGCTGCGATCGTCGGCCTAGATTACGACGTAGCACGACGCTAGTACCACGCTACTGGCAGGGCAAGTCGCAGCCAGAACCCCTGCGCATTTTGTTTCCTTGTCGCCCTGTAACTGTTCGATCTTTCCGGTATAGCCCGATTGCTCCATCCCCGGCCGGTTCTGCCCATGACTACCAAAATCGATCGAGCAAGTAGAGGGGGCGAGGAGCTGCTGGACGTTGGGCCGGTTTGGGGCATCCGCCCTCGCGCTTTTACATGATTAACTGTTTCCTCTTGTCGAGACAAGGCGCAAGTGTTCACGACGCGACTCGTGATCGTCGGTCTCAAGCGCGCCCAGCCCTCTTGGGAGCGATTAGACGCACGCCGCAGCTGTGACCACCCAACTGTGATAGGTTTCATATCTCGGAGATAAGGTACCTACCTCAATAAGAGGTGACGGTGGACGGCACGGTCTTCAACCAGGACCCTCGGGAACGCAGCCCGCTCCAGCAGGAGCACGTGGAACTCACGCGACAGAAGATCCTCGACGGGCTCGTACGCGTACTCGGCCGCGGGCTGGCGGGACTATCGGTGCCTGCGGTCGCCCGCGAGTCGGGGGTCTCAGTGCCCACGGTCTACCGCTACTTCAAGAGCAGGGAGGAGCTGCTGCGCGGACTGGCGGAGGAGTACGAGGCGCGGCTCGAAGCCGCCAGCAACCTGCCACCTCCACCTCCCGACGTGGACAGGCTGAGCTCCTATCTTCGCATGCTCTTCGTCAGATACGGGGAGATGGAGGCGACGTTCCCCGCCTTCTTGGCGGCCGCTGCGGGAGGCCAGGCACCTTCGAGCCATATGCTCCCGCGACTGCGCATGATCGAGGACTGGCTCGATACGGTGGCCCCTGGCATGAACGATGAAGGACATAGTCGCCTCCGTGGTCTCATTGCCGTCCTCATAGCCCCGGATACCTTCCGTGCATTCACGGACTACTTGGGCTTGTCTTCCAGACAGGTGGCGGAGATAGTCGCCTGGGCCATTCGTCAACTTGTGCGGGAAGCGCAGAATGAGAGGGGATAAGGTGCGGCTATTGGGTACGTCTTTCACGAGCGCTACTTGAGAACTGGCATGAGCAAGTCTTGCGATTGACGCAGATGGGAGCTGGGCTCTTACCTGCAGGTGACGAGCGATGTACGCACGGGCTTCGGTCTTGCTCCGAGACGTCGTTCGTAATATGTATCGGGTTCGGCCTCGCCCCGGCCGGACAACGTCCAATTCCGCAGCAGAAGGGGACCACTTCGAGTCCCTAGCCCACGACGCCCCTAGGTGTTGTCGTCACCCTGGCTGCGCAGGAAACGCTCCAAATCGGCGGCGATCTCATCCCCGGTTGGCAGCCCACCGAACCCGGCGTCGGCACGAAGGTTCTCGTCATACGCGAGTTCCAGCTGCCGGATATGCGCGACTATCTCGGCGGAATTCGTTGCCGCCAAGTCCAGACGCTGGCGCTCATGCTCGGCTTGGACTTCCAGTTCTGCGAGGTCCAGCTTGACGCCGAGGAAGTCGGTGAGCACGGACAGAAGAGCGTGAGCGCCCGCCGGGTACTCTCCAGCAACGTAGTGGGGGATGCGGGCCCACAATCCGAGGGTTTGCAACCCCGCATCCCTCATGGCCGCCTCGATGATGACCTGGCAGGAGGCGGGAACGGTCAGGCGCTCGTGAGGCCGACCGTACCGGTCCAGCAGTGCTTCATCGCTTCCGGTCGTGATGACCTGGGTCGTCCGGGTGTGGGGGACAGGCGCGGGTACCGCTCCCATTCCAACGTAGCGGGCTGCGCCTGCCGTTTCGGCCAGCTCCACGAGATCGGCGCACAACTGCTGCCAGGCGAGGTCCGGCTCGGCACCCTTCACCAGCAGAACAGAGCTCCCGGGGGTGGGGGAGAGGGCGAAGACGGTGAGGGACGGCCATACGGGGTGCTCCAGCAGCCCGCTGTCGATTGACAGGATCGGTCGACGGTCCCGGTAGTCGAACAGGGCATCGCCGTCGAACTCACCGATGCGATCGCCAGGCGAACTCCGTTGCAGCATCTCTCCGGCGAAAGAACCTGCCCGTCCTGCATCCGTCCATCCGTCGAGAGCGACGACGATGACCGGGTCGACGAGCCCGTCGAGGGTGCCGTCCAATCGCAGGATCTCCATGCAACCCATGGTAGGGCGGAGGCAGTGAAGAGCCGGAGTGTTCCCGGCGATCACCTGGGGACCCCTCCCGTGCATGCCGTCTCCACTCCGCTCGCGACGCTTCGGCCAGGCCACGAGCGCCGCACCTGGCGCTGCGCCGGTGAGGATGAAGCGGCACGAAACAGAAGCGAAGACGGGCCCGACCATGACAAGAGGCCCCATCCGGCTACACTTGGTCGCGTTGTCAATCCCGCCAGCAACAAAAGGGTCGCGTGGTCAGGACAGGGAACGTTCGGGCGAGCGGACTCAACCTCCTTGGCGGCCCCCAACCTACGGTGGTGGCATGAACGAGATGGGTAGGGACACCCTCGAGCTCACGCTCCCCGAGCAGCGCGACTGTACGCGGTGCGACGGCACGCAGCACCTGGTTGCATCCCATTCCGGGCTTGGCAAGTACCGCTGCGACACGTGTGAGCTGGTCGTAGGCTTCGACCTCGAGGCCGACCCGGTCGAATTCCTCCTCCACCGCGGGCTCCCCGGTAGCTACACGAAGCAGGCTTGGGGGCCGCAGCTCGGACCCGAGGAACAGCGCCTCTCCCCAGCCGGTCGCGGCTGAGCCCTCCCTTCGGAGCGCTCAAGAACGGTCATCGTGGGGTAGCTCCCCGAGGGTTCGTGCGGGCTTGTTCCGTCATGAGCACGAGGTCTTCGGGTCCTCCGGCGACATGGATGCCTTCAGCGCCGAAACGGCGGGCCTGGCGCCGCTCGAGCGCGGCAGCGAGGCGACCGAGGACGTAGTTCACCGCGACGAAGACGAGAGCGACGAGCGTGAGCGCCTGAAGCGGGTTGTCGTGGAAGGTGCCTGTCAGCTGACCGGCCCGGACGAGCTCCTCGTAGGCGATGATCGCCCCGAGGGAAGTGTCCTTCAGCAGGGTCACAAGTTGGCTGACGATGGCCGGAACCATCCGTCGCGCCGCTTGGGGGACGACGACGAGAAACATGGTCTGCCAGTACGTCAATCCGATGGCGTAAGCGGCCTCGCTCTGCCCCCGCTCGAGCGAGAGGATTCCGGCTCGGAAGATCTCGGCGAGCACCGCGGCGTTGTAGGCGGTGAGAGCGATCACGAGGTAGGGGAGAGGACGGTCGAAGTTGAGGCCGAGCTTCGGCAGACCGAAGTAGGAGAAGATGACGAGGGTGAGCAGCGGCAGGGCGCGGTAGAACTCGACGTAGACGCCAGCGATCCAGCGGGGGAGACCGGCACGAGCCAGGCGGCCCAGCGCGAGCAGACCGCCTACCGCGAGGGCGAGCACTCCGGCGAGCAACGCTGCCCGTAGCGTGCTGAGCAGCCCCTGGGCGAGGAAGCCCAAGACGTCGAGCGTGAAGAGCGGTCTCCAGCGGGCAGGAGCGAACTGTCCGCGTGCCACCAGTCGGGCCACCGCTGCCGCCGTGGTTGCGCTGAGCAGGACGACCGCGGCGACGGTTGCGAGGCGCACCCGCCGACGAACGACCGGGCCGAGTTCTTCGGAGAGAAGCGTCGCGCTCACCGCTTGAAGGCCAGTCGCCGCTCGAGCACCCCTACCGCCAGTCCCGAGGGGTAGGTCAGCAGCAGGTAGGCGAGCGCGATCCCGATCAGGGTCTGCAGCGGTTGCGCGTAGTCGGTTACGAGCCGGGAGGCTACATGGGTCAGGTCGACGACCGCGATCGTAGACGCGACCGAGGTGTTCTTCGTCAGTGCGATGAACAGGTTGCCGAGAGGTTGAACGACGCTGCGCAGCGCCTGGGGTAGCACGACGATCAGCAAGGACTGGCCGAAGGTCAGTCCCAGCGACCGTGCAGCCTCCGCTTGTCCGCCCGCCACCGTGTTCAATCCGGACCGGACGGTCTCGCCGACGAAGGCGCCGGTGTAGAGCGACAGGACCATGACGGCGGTGGCAAACGGGGAGTACAGGAGCCCGATCTTCGGCAGTCCGAAGAAGAAGAGGAAGAACAACACGAGCAGGGGAGTGTTACGGAAGAAGGTCACGTAGGCGGAGGCCGCGACCCGCAAGGGCGGGACCGGGCTGGCACGGCATCCGGCGAGAATGACTCCGATCGCGAATGCCCCAGCCCAGGCGAGGATGGTGAGCCCAACCGTCACGAGCATGCCCCCGACGATGAAGCCGAGGTTGTCGACGATGACGTCCACGCGCTCCGCTCAGTCCTCTCTCTCGGGCCTCCACATCTGCACGGTCGTCGCGGTCAGATGACGAGGCGTGCTCACGAGGACTCCAGCGACGGCGGCTCGGGCGCCGGACCGGCCACCTTTCCCAGGGTGCGCTCGTAGGCGGCCTTCCACTCGCCGTTGCTGCTGAAGATCTCGCTCAGCCGGCCGTTCAGGAAGTCGCGAAAAGCGGCGTCGTCCTTGGCGAAACCGATGCCCAACGGCTCCTCGGTGAAGGGGTTGCGGACCAGCTTGAAGGCCCCGCCGCTCCTGTCGATGAGCCCGAGCAGGATGGCGTCGTCCGTCGTCACCGCCTCGACGCGTCCGTCGCCGAGCGCCGCAGCGCACTCCGAATACGTCGGGAAGGTAAGGACCTGGGCCTGCGGCGCCCGTTGCTGCAGGTTCTTCAGGGAAGTCGAGCCCTCGGCGCTGCAGACCCGGCGTCCGTTCAGGCCTTCCACGCCCCTGATGTCCATATTATCGCTTTTGACCATGATGTCCTGACCAGCGATGTAGTACGGTCCGGCGAAGGACACCTGCTGCTTCCGTTCCTCGGTGATGGTGTAGGTCGCGACCACCATGTCGACCTTCCCGTCGACGATCGACGATTCCCGCACCCTCGATGGGGTCTCGAGGAACTCGATTCTGCCCTCGATGTTGCCCTCCCCGAATATGCCCTCGGCCATGAGCTTCGCGATCTCGACGTCGAAGCCCTCGACCTCACCGCCCGGCGCCTTCAAGCCGAACAGGGGCTGGTCGAACTTCGTCCCGACCCGCATGCGGCCCGCTTGCTGCAGCCTGGCCATCGTCGAACCGGGTGGAAAGCTCGCAAGGTCCCCGCCGCTTCCGCCGCTCGGCGCCCCGCCGCCACCGCCGCCGCAGGCGACGACAACCGCGAGCAGGAGTGCGAGGATCGCGGCCCGCCAAGACCCCGTCATGGTTCCCTCCGCCTTCTTTGTCTGTCTTTCACCTGTGCCCCCGCCCGCCTTCGGGGGTTGGGACAATCTTGTCACGTCGCTTCGCCTGGCCCTCAGTGGTGGAGGATCTTCGACAGGAAGTCCTGGGCCCGTTCGGTCTCTGGACTGGAGAAGAAACGCGCAGGCGGAGCGACCTCCACGACGCGGCCTGAATCCATGAAGGCGATGCGGTTGGCCGCCGAGCGGGCGAAGCCCATCTCGTGGCTCACGACGATCATGGTCATGCCGTCGAGGGCGAGCTCGAGCATGACGTCGAGCACCTCCTTGATCATCTCCGGGTCGAGGGCCGAGGTAGGTTCGTCGAAGAGCATGAGCTTGGGGTCCATGGCCAGCGCTCGAGCGATCGCGGCTCGTTGTTGTTGGCCTCCCGACAGCTCCGCCGGGTAGCGCTCGGCCTTGTCCGCTATGCCGACCCGGTCGAGCAGCCGCATCGCCTTGTCTCGCGCCGCGCGCTTGCCGAGCTTGCGCACCCGAATGGGACCGAGGGTGACGTTGTCGAGCACCGTCTTGTGCGCGAAGAGGTTGAAGTTCTGAAACACCATCCCGATGTCCGCACGCAGCCTCGCCAGGGCCCTGCCCTCCTGGGGCAGCTCCCGCCCGTCGACGAGAATGCGTCCGCTGTCGACCGGCTCGAGTCGGTTGATGCAGCGGAGCAGCGTCGACTTGCCGGAACCCGAGGGCCCGATGACGACGACGACCTCAGCCTCGTCGACGGAGAGGTCGACTTCCCGGAGCACATGGAGAGCGCCGAAGAACTTGTTCACGCGCTCGAGCACGACGAGCGGCTGGCCCTCCACGTTCGTCTCCTGGCCCTTTTGGCTCGTAGACGCTAACAGGACACACCCGTCAACCCCTGAGTTTCCGGCCCTGATGAGCCGCTCCCAGGGCGGGTCGCTAGGCTCGCCCGCACTCCCGGCGATCGCCAGGAGTAGCTTCGGAGGCATGCGTGGTCCCATTTTGGGTCTGGGTCGTGTTCGTGGCCGGACTCGTGGTCCTGCTGCTGCTGGACCTGCTCGTTTTCCACCGGGAAGCCCACCGGGTGAGCACGAGAGAGGCGGCGATAGCGTCTGCCGCGTGGGTAGGCCTCGGGCTCGCTTTTGCCGTTGCGGTGTTCTTCTGGTTCGGCTTCGAGGAGACGCAGGCCTATCTGACCGGCTACCTCATAGAGAAGAGCCTCTCGGTCGACAACCTCTTCGTCTTCGTGCTCATCTTCAGTTACTTCAAGATCCCCAACAAGTATCAGCACCGCGTCCTGTTCTGGGGCGTGCTCGGGGCGTTCGTGTTCCGCGGCCTCTTCATCGCGGCCGGCGCCGCACTGCTGAACCGCTTCTCGTGGATCGCGTTCATCTTCGGTGCCTTCCTCGTCTACACGGCCTACAAGCTCGGCTCGCAAGAGCAGGTGGAGGTGCATCCCGAGGACAACCCCGTCTTGAACTTCGTCCGTCGCTTCATCCCGATCACGAAGGACCTGCGTGGCCAGAAACTGTTCGTGCGCGAAGACGGTCGGTTGAAGGTCACCCCGCTCTTCGCCGTGCTCGTGGTCATCGAGACCACGGACATCATCTTCGCGGTCGATTCGATCCCGGCCATCTTCGGCGTGACACGCGACCCCTTCATCGTCTTCTCATCCAACGCGTTCGCCCTGCTCGGCCTGCGGGCGCTCTACTTCCTGCTCGCCGATCTCGTGGCCCGCTTCCGCTACCTCGACAAGGGACTCGCGCTCATCCTCGGCATCATCGGCGTGAAGCTCATCTACGAGGAATTCGTCCACATGCACGCGGAGGGCAACCTGCCCTGGCTGCCCGAATGGGCCGTCGTCCATATCCCGCCGTGGGCACCGCTCGTGCTCGTCGCGGCAATCATCACGGTCGCGGTCGTGCTGTCTCTGCGCAACCCTCGCCCTCCAGATGAGGTTGAGGGCGCCCTCGCCCAGGTGGAGCACTCCGAGTAGCAGAGGAGGGCCTTTCCGGCACACAGTGGCGTCGGCGAGCGGACGGAGCGGGCAGCCTCGCTACGCTGCAGAGAATGCAGGACCTCGTCTGTGATCGCTGCGGCGCCTCCTTCGCGCTCTCTGAGCAGCTGCGTGAGCGCTACCCCACGTGGCGGCCGCGGCTGTGCCGTCAGTGCCACAAGCGGACCACTGGGACCGGTGGCGCTGACCGAGCTCCCTCCGCTCGGGGCGGCGGCGGCCGCTCCCTGAGAGGGCCGGTCGAGGAGAATCTTGCGCTGGCCGATGTACTCGAGCGTTACCACGAGGGGCCGAAGACCGGGGTGTTCACCGATGGCAGCGCCCAACCCAATCCGGGCCCCGGAGGATGGGGAGCCGTCTTTGTCGTGGATGACCACGTCGTCGAACAATCCTACGGCCACGAGCCGCACACGACCAACAACCGCATGGAGCTGACCGCGCTCATCCACGGGTGTGACCTCGTCCCAGCCGGGCAGCCGACCACCATCTACACGGACAGCAGGCTCGCGTTCGACACGATCACGAAGTGGGCCGAGGGGTGGAAGCGCCGCGGGTGGAAGCGTAAGACCGGTGAGATCAGCAACCTCGATCTCGTGCGGGAGCTCTACGCACGTATGACGTCGCGACCGGAGCTCGCGCTCGAGTGGGTCCCCGCGCACAGGGGTTATCGCTGGAACGAGTACGCCGACGCCCTGTCGACCGGCTACCTGCGGGAGGAGCTGTGATCCCCGTCGTGCGGCGCACCTGAGGCAGGGCGCACACCCGTCTCCCGCATCCTGCGCAGTTCCTGCCAGATCCCGAAGCCGATCCTGGTCATGAACACGGTGGCCAGCAGGCCCAGGACCGCTCCCGCAACCCCGAGCCAGGCGAGTAGCTCGGCATTCATGGTTGACCTCGTCGCATGTTCTCCTGGCCAGGATACTTGCCGTGACAGCGGAGGGCACATGTAGGCGAAGGCCTAGCCGAGGCTCGAGGTGTCCGCCGATGCGAGCTTGCCCCGGTTACGGCGAGAGCGGCCGAAGGACGTTGTTTGAACACCAAGGCACGCGGGGGAGCCTCGATCGTCTTCACGCTCGCGACGGCGCTCGGGGTGGCTCTTCTCACTGCTCGGCCCGGCTCGTCGCTGACCCCACCCCTGGTCGTGGAACCAGTGGCCGCGCTTGTTCGCGTCTCCGAGGTCTTGAGGCTCGACGACCTCTCGGATCGTTCCGCAGGCATGGCTGCGACGTTCATGATGCTGACCGCCTGTATGGCCTTCCTGTACGCCCTCTGGCAAGCCTGGCGACGTGTTCTGCCGTTGAGACGCATCCTTGTCCTCGGTGTTTTGTTGCACGTGTTGGCGTTCGCCATGCCGCTTTTCTTGTCCCGCGACGTCTACAGCTACGCGATCTACGGCCGCATGTTCTCGGCCTATGGAGCGAACCCGTACCTGCAGGTGCCGGCCGACTTCTCCTCGGACCCCATCTACCCCCTCGTGTCGAGCTACTGGAAGACCTCGCCGTCCGCATACGGCCCCGCCTTCACGCTCCTGTCGGCCGCGATCACGTCAGCCTTTGCATCCCCTCAAGCTGTCGTTCAGGCGTTCAAGCTCCTCGCTGCCGGGGCCGGCCTCGCGACCCTGGCGCTGACGGCAGTCGCCGCCAGCAAGCTCCGTCCCGCACGTACCGGATTCGCTGCTGCCCTCGTCGCCCTGAACCCGGTTGTGGTGTTTCACACCGTCGCTGGTGCCCACAACGACACTCTCGTCGGACTGTCGATCGTGGCAGCGGCCGTGCTGCTACTAAGAAACAAGCAGCTGGCCGCTACCGCCGTTCTGACGCTCGGGACGCTTGTGAAGGTGGTGGCTGCCGTTCCGCTCATACTGGTAGTGACAGCGTCAGTAGCGAAGCGCCCATCGGCGGAGCGGATAACCGCAGCCGCCCACCATGCAGCGGTCGTGGCTCTCGTCGCACTGCCGTTGCTGCTGCCGTTCGTCCAGAGCGACGACCCCACTCTGGGAGTCCTTCAACTCTCGTCACGCTGGCTGGTCGGCAGCGAACCGGGCCACGTCCTGGTGGAATTCCTCGAGGTGCTGTTCCGACGAATTCTGCCGTGGGTGCTATTGGCGTTCGTGGTAGGCCTGTTGCATCACCTCGTCCGGATGCCACAGCGGGCCGACCAGTCCGTGCTCATCGGAGCGATGGGATGGGCTGCGCTCGTCACGCTTGTGACCGCCCCCCGCCTCTGGCCCTGGTATGCGGCATGGATGCTTCCGCTCGCATGGCTGCTTCCGCGACCGGGGCGGGCCGGGGCGGTACTTGCATCGGTTGCGCTGGCCATGCGGACACTCATCGCGGAGCCAGGCTTGGCTTTCGAGTTCCGGGAGCTGACGATCGCCAGGATCTACCTCGCCCTCCTCGTCCTGTTAGCGGTGCTGGCTCGGCTTCTTCTCGAACTGTGGCAGCGGCTGCGCCATCGAACGCTGGTCGGGGGTTCTGAGCCGCTGCTGGCTGAGCAGCCCGCTCTTGCAATCGCTGCGGTTTCCTGGCTGACCTGGCTCGACCGCTTTGTCCCCGATGGCCGCGGCTACCCCCCCGACGACTCCCAGCCTCCGAGGAGGAGACGGTCCCCTACACGGGAATGCGGCCCGTGATGGCGTCCCGGTCCCGCGTTGCGAGCCCCTCCGATCAGCCGGTGTTGCGCAGCCCGGCGGCGACTCCGTTGATCGTGAGCAGCAGCGCCCGTCGCAGTTGAGGGCTCTCGTCGCCGGACCGTGCCCGCGCGAGAAGCGCGACCTGCAGGTAGTTGAGGGGATCGAGGTAGGCATCGCGCACCTCGAGGGTCCTGCGGAGCACCGGATGCTGGTCGAGGAGCCGTGAGCTGCCCGTGAGCAGGAGCACCTGTTGCACGGTGAGCTCGTACTCGTCGCTGATGCGATGGAACAGGTGGTGAAGGTCGGGGTCCACCAGGCGTTCGACGTAACGCTGGGAGATGGCAAGGTCCGTCTTCACCAAGGTCATCTCCACGTCGGAGATGAACATGCTCATGTACTGCCAGTCGCGATACATCTCGTCGAGGGTGCCGTGCAGGCCTTCCTCACGCGCCGCGACCAGCCCCGATCCCACTCCGAACCACCCCGGAATGATCTGACGAGACTGGGTCCAACCGAACACCCAGGGAATGGCACGAAGGTCCTCCAACCGCTGGCCGCCGCTGCGACTGGCCGGTCGCGAGCCGATGTTGAGCTCCGACAGCTCGGAGACCGGAGTGGAGGAGTGGAAGTAGTCCACGAACCCGGGGGTCGCGAGCAGCTGTTCGTAGGCGCGGCGGGCAGCGTTGGAGATGATCTGCATCGCTTCGTCCCAACGCTGCAGCGCCTCGGGCGGGTTGACGGGCGTGCGATGCAACAGGGAGGCCTCCAGGGTGGCGGCGAGGGTGAGCTCGAGGTTGCGCCGGGCCAGGCCGGGTAGGCCGAACTTGTCGGAGATGACTTCCCCCTGCTCGGTGATCTTTATCCGGCCGTCCACGACGCCGGGGGGCTGGGCAAGGATGGCCTCGTGGGTGGGGCCCCCACCCCGGCCGACGCTGCCACCGCGACCGTGGAAGACGAGCAACTGGACGCCATGGCGGGCCGCGACGTCGCGCAGCTGGCGTTGTGCCTGGTGCAGTAGCCAGCGGGAGGTCGTGATGCCTGCCATCTTCGAGGAGTCCGAATACCCGAGCATCACCTCCTGCCTGTCGTCACGCAGCCGCACGAGCTGCCGGTATGCCTCGTTTCCCAGGAGTTCGTCGAGTAGGACGCCGGCCGCCTCGAGCGACGACGGAGTTTCGAGCAGTGGAACGAACCCTATGTGCGCGATCCCGGCATGTAGATCGACCAGCCCCACTTCGCGCGCCAGGACGGCAGCTGCCAGGAGGTCGTCGACGCCTTCGGTCATCGACACGATGTAGGACTCGATGACGGCGCTCCCACCCCTGGCGAGGGCATGGGAGATGGTGCTGAAGGTTGCGAGCGTTCGTGCCTCTTCGGGGGGGAGCGAGGAGGTCGGAGAGGACAGGGGGCGGCGGCCGAGCAGCTCCTCGGTGAGCAACCGGCAGCGTGCGGCGCGGCCGAGGTCGTTGTACGGCGGGTCCAGCTCCAGCCGCTCATAGAGGACGGCCAGTGCCAGGTGATGCTTCGAGCTGTGCTCCCGTATGTCCATGGAAGCCAGGTGCAATCCAAAGGCAGCGACCGTCCGCATGAGGCGGCCAAGTAGCCCACGCGCGTTCAACTCTCCCCTGTGCGCCACCAGGGACTGGTACATGAGCTGAAGCTCGCCAAGCAGCTCAGCGCCCGTCCGGTACTCCTCGGGACCGAAGGGGCGACCTTCCAGGATGCGGCGCCTGGTGTTGGTCAGTCGCTCGCGGATGTAGGAGCACTTCAGCCGGTAGGGCTCCTCCCGATTGAGTTCCGCGTATTGGGCGAAGACGGTGGGGAGCCGCTCTCGGTCGGCGTCAAGACTGTGACGCAGGGCGTCGCTGATGCCGACGATGCGGGTTGAGGTGGACAGTTCCGTGGCGAGGTGCTCCACGGCGGCGAGCATGTTCTGCAGGGAATGGTCGGCCTGCAACCGCAGGATGTCGGCCGTGACCTCGGGAGTGACGTTGGGATTGCCATCCCGGTCGCCGCCGACCCAGGTACCGAAGCGAATCGGGACGGCATCCGGCGCCATCTCGATACCGAGCTGGCGACTCATCTCGTCCGCGAAGCCGTCGAAAAGGTCGGGAACGACGTCGCGGCAAAGTTCGTCCAGGTAGTACATGGCCGCTCGCGCCTCGTCGAGCGAGCGGGGACGTTGCAGGCGAAGCTCGTCGGTCTGCCACAGCAGTTCGATGATCTCGGCCAGCCGGCGCCGGACATGCTCGCGCTCCGCCTGGGTCGCGCGTGGGTCGTTGCGCCTTTCCAGCAGCTCCGCGACGCGCCGCAGTTTGGTGAGAACGGAGCGGCGGGCGGCCTCAGTGGGATGAGCCGTGAAGACCGGCCGCAGCTCGAGGCGCCCGAGGACGTCTCGAACCAATCCGAGATCCACCCCGGAACCGGCCAGGCGCTGCGCAATGGCCGCGAGCAGACCCTGGTCATGCGAACGGGCCGCCAACTCGTTGACCCGGTGTACCTGCTCCGCGACGTTGGCCAGGTGAAAGTAGATGCTGAACGCCCGCACGAGACGGATTGCCATCGGCAGGTCGAGGTCGACGAGAACCTCCCCGAGCTCCTTGCCAGCGGCGCGGTATCCGCCTCGCGCCGCCTTCGACAGGGCTCGGACATGCTCCACGAGGTCGAGCAGCTCCCTGCCCTCCTGGCGGACGAGCGTCTGCCCGAGCAGGTCCCCGAGGTGACGAATGTCGGCCCGCAGCGCCCGATCACGTTCCTGCGCGGGATCGGTGACCGGGGCCGTGCCTCGGGCTCCTTCCGCAGCGCGTGTCGCTGCCGGATGGCCGCTGTCGGGCAAAATCTCCTCCCACGACTTCCTCGAGAGCAGGATGTTAGGCCCCCGCCTGGATGGCAGTGAGACGTGTCGACGTGGGACGAATCACACGTTGAGACCTCGCCAGAGCGGACACGTAGTGGGGATGGGGCGCCAGCGGCACCACGGCGACTGCGGCGCGACGTACGATCCGCGTGTGACTGGGAGAGCCGCCTCGGTGCAGCGCCTGCGCGACCTCGCGCGGCTGCGCCGCGTTCGCGACCGGATCGACCGGGAGTACGCGCAGCCGCTGGATGTCGAGGCGCTCGCCCGGGGCGTGAACATGTCGGCCGGGCACCTCAGCCGCCAGTTCCGGCTCGCCTACGGCGAATCGCCGTACGCCTATCTGATGACGCGGCGCATCGAGCGCGCGATGACGCTGCTCCGGCGGGGCGACCTGAGCGTCACCGAGGTCTGCTTCGCGGTCGGCTGCTCGTCGCTGGGCACTTTCAGCAGTCGCTTCACCGAGCTGGTCGGTGTGCCGCCCAGCGTCTATCGCTGCCAGGAGGCGCACGCGACGGCGGGGATGCCGTCGTGCGTCGCGAAACAGGTGACCAGACCGATCAGGAATCGAGAAGCGCCGGCCCCCGAGCCGCAGTTAGCGTCACTGCCATGAACATCACCATTCACGCGAGCTTCCTCCCGCACAACGAC
>JBHELG010000100.1:0-42621 GCA_046263195.1 Nitriliruptorales bacterium
CTTCGTTGCGTCGGGCTGGGGAACTGCACGAGGTCACCGCTCCAGTCGACCCCGCGCTCGAGATCACCGAGATCGTCGACCGCGTCGTGAAGGCCGGCGGGCCGGCCCTCCTGTTCCGGAACGTCGTGGGCTACGACCTTCCGGTCCTCATCAATGCCTTCGGAAGCGAACGCCGCATGGCGATGGCTCTCGGCGTCCGCGATCTGGACGAGCCCGCCGCCCGCATTGCGAAACTCCTCGACCTGCAGGTCCCAGCCGGTCTGATCGGCAAGCTCGGCAAGTTGCGTGACCTCAAGGACCTCACCGCCACGCCCCCGAAGATGGTCCGCCGCGGCCCCGTCCACGACGTCGTGAAGACGGGTGACGATGTCGACCTGCTGCGGGATCTGCCGGTCCTGAAGTGCTGGCCGGCCGATGGAGGCCGCTACATCACCCTCCCGCAGGTCATCACCCGCGATCCGGCGACCGGTCGCCGCAACGTCGGCATGTACCGGCTGCAGGTCTACGACGGCCGCACCCTCGGCATGCACTGGCAGATCCACAAGCACGGCGCCGAACAGGAGGAGGAGGCGGGCCGCCGCCGGCGGCGCATCGAGGTCGCGGTGGCGCTCGGCGGTGATCCCGTCCTCACCTACGCGGCGACGGCGCCGCTGCCAGGGGTCGACGAGTACGTCTTCGCCGGTTTTCTCCGGCAAGAGAACGTGGAACTCGTCCCCTGCAAGACCGTCGATCTCGAAGTGCCGGCTCACGCCGAGATCACGCTCGAGGGTTGGGTCGACCCGACCGAGCGGCGGGTCGAGGGCCCTTTCGGCGACCACACCGGCTACTACTCCCTGCCCGACGAGTACCCGGTGCTCCACGTCACTGCCCTGACGCACCGGCGCGATCCCATCTACCCGACCATCGTGGTTGGCATACCGCCGCAAGAGGACGACTGGCTCGGCAGGGCCAGCGAACGCATCTTTCTGCCCCTCCTGCGCTTCCAGTTGCCCGAACTCGTGGATCTGTCGCTGCCCTTCGAGGGCGTGTTCCACTCCTGCGTCATCGTCAGCATCCGCAAGCGCTATCCGAAGCACGCCTTCAAGATCGCGAACGCGCTCTGGGGCCTCGGCCTCATGAGCCTTGCGAAGCTCATCGTCGTCGTTGACGCTGATGTGGACGTCCACGACTACTCGGAAGTGGCCTGGCGGGCCTTCAACAACGTCGACTGGCAGCACGACGTCCTTATGAGCGTGGGACCGGTCGACTCTCTCGACCACGCGAGCTATCAGCTGAACTGGGGCGGGAAGATGGCCGTGGACGCGACTCGCAAGACGGACGCGGAGGGTTATCCCCGGACATGGCCGCCGGACGTCGCGCAGGACCCGGAGGTGGCGGCACGCATCAGTCGTCGCTGGGAGGAGTTCGGCTTGCCATGGATCCCCTCCCGCCACTCCGAATCAGGCGATCGGGACGACCAGAGTTCTCAGCGGGGTCGGTTCGGTTGAAGTGGCCCGAGCCGCGTGCTGCTCAGTGGCCCGCGGCTCTCGCCTGGGCCCGGACCGCCTCGATGAGCGTTTCGATGGCGCGGTTCATGCGCGCTTCGACCGCGGTCGGTTCCACCATGTGCTCGGTGGTGGTGCCGATGAATTCGCCGAATTCCTTCGAGGAGTGCGCGAGCTCTTCCTTGGCGTGCTCCACTCCTGTCGCGTCGTGCGCCCGCAACTTGTGCGCGTAATCCTCGAACAGAGTGGCCTGGTGCTCCCACAGCGTCCGGACGCGGCCTGCGACCTCCTCTCCGTAGGTTCCGTTGAAGACCTCGGCGAGCTTTTCCGTGTTCGTCTTGACGAGCGCGGACGCTGACGCGACTGCCTGGGGCTCGTCGCGGATGATCGCCCCGGTCGTGAGGCCGGTGAAGTACACGTGGTCGGCGAGCCGTCCGGTCAGCTCCGAGAGCAGCAGCGAGGCTTGCGTGTCGATCTTGTCCTGCACGGCGGCTTCACGGGCGACTCCGCCGGCCAGCATCTTGGCGAATTCCGTGGCGTGCTCGAGGGTCGGCTCGAGGTTGAGATGCCAGTCGGGGCCTCGGGCCTGGGCGTCGACGATCGCCAGGCTGCCCTCCATCTGCTTCGTGAGATGCTCGCTGAGCAGGGCAGCGTTGAGGTTGCCGTTCGTGAGGTCACGCGAGACGAAAGTGCCGAGTTCCTGCGCGAGGCGTCTCAGCTCGTCCCGGTCGTGCGTCTGCGTTGCCGCGTCCTTCTTCGCCGCGGCCTGGGCGTAGTCGACAATGCTCGTGGCTTGGTTGTTCCAGTACCCCTCGAAATGTTCCAGCGTATTGCGGTCGTAATGGGTGCCGAGGTGGTGGTGGACGAGGCTCGACGTGTTCTCCTCGAGGGTGTGTCCCGCCGCCTCGACGTCCTCGTGCTTGCCCCCGGAAATCCACGCGTGTGTCAGCAGGCTCATGAGGATGACGTTGGCCCGCAGGGTGAAGTCGAACCCGTCGAGCATCTCAGCCGCCTTGCTGGCCGTGTCACCGTCGAGATGCCTGTGCTCGTCGATCGCGGTGGCGATCGTGTGGGCGAGTTCCTGCATCTCCTCGGTCCCCTTGCGGAGCTCCGCGGAGGCGAACGAGTCCGTGGGGTGTTTGGTGGCTTCCTCGACGGGAGGAGGTGCGGCCTCCTCGATGTCCTTCTCCCCGCTGCTCCCGCAGCCGGAAACAAGCAGAGCGAGTGCCGCGGCGGCAGCCGTCACCCTCGTCGCCGACCTGCTCACACTCATGTCGCTTCCTTGCCGGTGTCTCAGCCTCCCCGGCCAGGTGTGGCCGTCGCGCGGCCCAACCCGTCCCGAAGTAGCCTGACCGCTTGCGTGAGAGAGAGGCGGGAGGGACTGATCGTGCAAAGCCCGCTGTCGACTCCGGCCCGCCGCCAGCAGCTGGCGGCCGGACGCTTCCTCGCCATGATCGCCTTCGAGCACTCCGTGTTCGCGCTGCCGTTCGCGCTTCTCGCCGTCTGGGCCGCAACCGACGGACGACCCGCGCCAAGTGACGTCGTATGGGTCATCGTGGCCATGATCTCGGCGCGCACCTTCGCGATGGCCACCAACCGCATCGTCGACCGCGAACTCGATGCTCTCAACCCTCGCACGGCCGAGCGCGAGCTCGTCACCGGTGCGGTGACGCTACGAACCGCGGGCACGGGCACACTGGTCAGCCTCGCCGTGTTCGCCCTCGCCGTCAGCCAACTTCACCCGATCGTGTGGCCCCTCGCCCCACTGGCGCTGGCCTTGCTCGCCCTGTATCCGTACCTGAAACGGTGGACTTGGGCGTGCCACTTCGGCCTCGGCCTGGCCCAGGCCGTCGCCCCCGTAGGGGCGTGGCTCGCCGTCTCGGGTGACTGGAGCGCCGCCGCGCTAGCCCTCGGGCTGTCAGTCGGACTTTGGATGGCCGGCTTCGACCTCATCTACGCCACGCAGGACGCGGGCGTCGACCGCGGCATCGGGATCCACTCCATCCCGGGTGACTTCTCGGTGTCTGCCGCGCTCGCTCTGGCACGGGTGCTCCACCTGGGAACGGTCGGCTTGTGGCTCGTCTTCGGGCTTCTCGACGGACGTGGCCCGCTTTGGTGGCTGGCCGCGGCTGGCGGGGCGATGATGCTGGCCTACGAGCACCATCTCGTGCAGCCCGATGACCTGTCGCGCGTCAACCGTGCCTTTTTCACCGTGAACGGCTGGGTGGCGGTCGCTGTCGGGCTACTCGGGACGCTAGACACGATGCTCGTGGCATGAGCGTAGTCGTCCCCGGATCTACGCGACGTAGGCCTTGGGTCGTGGGCGTGACCGGCGCCTCCGGAGCGATCTATGCCCGGCGTCTGCTGCAGACGCTGCTTGCCGAGGGTCACGACATCGACCTCATCGTGTCGAACTCCGCCCGGGTCGTGCTGCGCGACGAGGAGAAGGCCGACGTCGAAGATCGGACCTGGCGTTCGGACCTTCGCCGCTGGCTCGGCGTCGACGACGGCACCCTCGAGCGGGTCGCCTGGTGGCAGAGCCAAGACATGTCGGCCGGACCTTCTTCAGGCTCGTATCCGGCACGCGGACTGCTCGTCGTGCCATGCTCCATGGGCACCCTCGCCTCCATCGCTGGCGGGAACAGTTCGAACCTCGTCCAGCGAGCCGCCTCCGTCAGTCTGAAGGAGGCTCGTCCAACCGTGCTCCTGTTCCGAGAGGCACCGCTCAACCGGATCCATCTCGCGAACCTTCTCGCCGCGCACGACGCCGGTTGCCGCATCCTCCCGGCTGCTCCCGGCTTCTACCATCAACCCACCGACCTCATGCAGCTGGTCGACTTCGTCGTCGGCCGCGTACTGGACGCCGTGGGTCTGGACCACGACCTCTACCAGCGCTGGCGAGTCGAAAGTTGAGCGTGGAGCCTCCTCTGGAGGCCGACGGTACGCGCCTTCCGACTGGCGCTGACTCGCCCAAGGGGCTGTTTGGCAAAGCGGAGTGGTTGGGCGAACATGAGCAGCGCGTAGCCAATAGCGCGAGACCACCAGACTTCTCCCGACCGCGGTCTTGGACAAGCCAAGACCGCTCTCCCACCCAAGGTTGTCCCGCCCGCGGTCTTGGACAAGCCAAGACCGCTCTCCCACCCAAGATTGTCCCGCCCGCGGTCTTGGACAAGCCAAGACCGCTCTCCCACCCAAAGGCCCGACGGTGGCGACAAGAGGACGGCTGAGCGAGATAGAAGCGAAGGTCGTGGCTGGAGAGCGTCTCGACCACGACGACGGGGTCGCCCTCTACGCCTGCGACGATCTCGCCTGGCTCGGCGGCCTTGCTAGGGAAGCGCAACGCAGGCGGACTGGCGAGACGGTCATGTTCAACGTGAACCGTCATCTCAACTTGACCAACGTGTGCGTCGCGTCGTGCAAGTACTGCACCTTCGAGCGCAAGCCGGGGCAGCTGGACGCCTACACCATGCGCGTCGACGAGGCGGTTGGTCTCGCCAGGCAGATGGAGCCGGAGGGCCTGACCGAGCTGCACATCGTGAACGGACTGCACCCGAACCTGCCATACGAGTACTATCCGAACACGCTGCGCGCCTTACGGCAGGCGCTGCCGCACGTGGCTCTCAAAGCCTTTACGGCGACGGAGATCGACTACTTCACGCAGCTCACCGGGCGAAGTGCCGAGGACATCCTCGACGAGCTCATCGACGCCGGGCTCGACTCGCTCACCGGCGGCGGGGCGGAGATCTTCGCCTGGGAGGTGCGCCGGCTGATCGTCGACCACTCCACCCACTGGGAGCGCTGGAGTGAGATCCACGGCATCGCGCACGGCAAGGGGCTGCGCACGCCCGCCACGATGCTGTATGGCCATATCGAGGAACCCCATCATCGCGTTGACCACGTCCTGCGGCTGCGGGCACTGCAAGACGAGACGAGCGGCTTCGTGACGTTCATCCCGCTGCGCTTCCACCCTCAGGGAAGCCGCATCCAGCGGCCCATCGCGACGGGGGCAGAGGCGATGAAGGTCTTCGCCGTCTCCCGCCTCCTGCTCGACAATTTCGAGCGCCTGAAGTGCTTCTGGGTGATGCATGGCCTGACGCTGGCGCAATTGCTGCTCGAGTTCGGCGTCGACGACCTGGACGGGTCAGTAGTCGAATACAAGATCACTCACGACGAGGAGACGCCCGACAAGCTCTCCCGTAGCGAACTGCTGCGCCTCATCCGTGAAGCCGGTCGGATACCTGTCGAACGCGACACGCGCTACCAGGTGCTGCGAACCTACCCGCGCCAGCCAGGCCCCGATGACCCAGAGGGGCGCTCGCCCTTCCGGGTCGCCTCCCTTCCGCTTGCCGGGGGATGAGTGAGATGGAGCACATCAGCCGTCCGCGGGTCGGTCACATCCAGTTTCTGAACTGCCTGCCGCTCTATCACGGTCTCGTTCGCTCGGCCGCGCTGCTCGATCTGGAGCTACGCAAGGGAACCCCGACGGAGTTGAACCGCATGCTGCTCGCCGGGGAGCTCGACGTCAGTCCCATCTCGTCGGTCACCTACCTGCGTCATGCGGACGACCTACTCGTCCTTCCCGATATCGCGGTCTCTGCCGACGGACCCGTGCGGTCGATCGCCTTCGTGTCCCGCCGCCCCGTCGAGGACCTCGATGGCGCAACCGTCGCCTTGGCCAACACCTCAGCTACCTCCGTTGCCTTACTGGACATACTTCTGCGCGAGCGTTGGCGCGTGAGGATCGAGTCCTTCAGCTGCCCCCCCGATCTCGCCCGCATGCTCGAGGAGGCCGATGCGGCCCTTCTCATAGGAGACGATGCACTCCGTGCGACGGTCGCGGCGTCCCGGGCAGCCACATCCGATCCGGTCCACGTCTACGATCTCGGCTCAGAGTGGAAGGCCCATACGGGTCTTCCCATGGTCTTCGCCGTATGGGCGGTGAGACGGGACTGGGCCGCGGCCTACCCCGAACTGGTCCGCGCCGTACACCAGGCATTCCAGTTCTCGCTGCGGCACTCCATTACCGAAGTCGACGCCATTGCTGCCGCTGTGGCCCGTTGGGAGCCCTTCGACGCGGCTTTTCTCGCCGACTACTTTCGGGCCCTGCGCTTCCGGCTCGGCTCTCGAGAGCGGGCGGGGCTGCAGGCCTTCGCGGCCCGCCTCGTCGCGTGCGACGACAGCGGTCTCGCCGAGGTCCCGACACCGAAGTTCGCCGATGTCGGCGACCCGGTCAGGGGCTTCGGCTGGCGGGGAGACACGAGAGGGCTGGGAGCAGGAGCGGGTGTCTGACTGGGAGCGTCTCGTCGGATTCGGGAGCCGCCGCCAGAAGAGCGGTGGGGTCCTGCCGGAGTAGGCTGGAGCTGGAGCCGGCGCCATCCGGCTGATACGAGCACACGCGTCAGCAGCGGCGCTTGGATGGCACTGGGGAAGGAATGCGTATGGCGACCTCCCTCCGCGAGCCCATTCCACCCGAGCTCGACGATCTGCTCGCCCACGCTGCGGATGGAGGGCGGATCGACAAGGAGCAGGCGCTCCTGCTCTACGAGCGAGCGCCCTTCCACGAGCTCGGGCAGGCCGCGGACCACGTGCGTCGTCGTCGCTACCCCGACGGTCGCGCCACGTTCATCATCGAGCGGAACATCAACTACACGAACAGGTGCGTCACGGCCTGCAAGTTCTGTGCCTTCTACGCATCGCCGAAATCAGCAGCCGGCTGGGCCCACGACTGGGCTGAAATCGACCGCCGAGTGGACGAAGCGGTCGCGAACGGCGCCTGTCAGATCATGTTCCAAGGGGGTCACAACCCCGATTTCGGCATCGAATACTACGAGGAGCTGTTCGGACGTACCCGCCGCCGCCACCCGGAGCTCTTCCTCCATGCTCTGGGAGGATCCGAGATCATCCATATCTCGCGGACGTCGCGGATCTCCATCGAGGAAGCAATCACGCGACTCGTCGCAGCGGGCTTGTCGTCGCTCGCCGGCGCGGGCGCGGAGATCCTGCCGAGCCGGCCCCGCAAGCTCATCGCCCCGCTGAAGGAATCGGGTGAGGAGTGGCTCGCCGTGATGGAGACCGCTCATCGCCTGGGCGTCGAGTCAACCGCCACACTCATGATGGGAACGGTGGAGACCCCGGAGGAGCGGTTTGAGCACATGCGCATGATCCGTGACGTGCAGGACCGGACCGGAGGCTTCCGGGCCTTCATCCACTGGTCGTACCAGGCGGAGAACAACACGCTGAAGGGTCAGTCCCCGAGCATCTTCGACTACCTGCGCGTACTCGCAGTGGCCCGACTCTTCTTCGACAACGTCGCTCACATCCAGGGCTCGTGGCTCACCGTCGGCAAGGAGGTCGGCCAGCTCTCGCTCCACTTCGGAGCGGACGACCTCGGTTCGATCATGCTCGAGGAGAACGTAGTGTCTGCCGCAGGCGCGAAGCATCGCACGGACGTCGCCGAGATGATCCATCTCATCCGCACGGCGGACCGGGTGCCGGCGCAGCGCAATACCCTCTACGAGATCATCGCGACGTTCGAGACGGAAGTGGTCGAGCCTCGCGTCACGGGCCGCTCGCTGGCCGCCGCCAGGACTCGCTGAGGCGGAGTGCCGTTCGACGAGCGACGGAGACACACAAGTGGCCGAGCCCCTGCCCAGCGCGGGCATCGCAGGCAAGGACGCCACGCTCGTGCAGGCAATGTTCGACCGAGTCGCTCCACGTTACGACCTCGCCAATACGGTTCTGTCCTTCGGGCAGGACGCGTACTGGCGACGGGTCGCAGCGCGGGCGGCCGACCCCGCCGGCGGCTGGGTGCTCGACGTCGCCGCCGGTACCGGTGCCCTGAGCCGCGAACTGGTCCGAGTCGGTGCCAGCAAGGTCGTGGCACTGGACCTTTCCCATCGGATGCTCGTCGCGGGCGCCGGCCGTCGCCCCACCCGCGTAGTCCTCGTCAACGGCGACGCACTGCGCCTGCCGTTCGCCGACGCCACTTTCGACGTCACGACGATCGCGTTCGGCCTGCGGAACCTTCCCGATCCCCAAGCTGCCCTGGCCGAGTTCGCGCGGGTCACGCGCCCACGGGGGCGGCTCGTCGTCCTCGAGTTCGGCCACCCCACCTGGCCCCCTTTTCGCTGGCTGTATACGCGTTACCTCCTGCGCGCCCTGCCCCTGATTGCGTCGGCTCTGTCACCGGCACCGTCTGCCTACCGCTACCTCGCCGACAGCATCCAGAGATGGCCAGGTGCCGACGGCCTCGGGAAGTGGATCGCACGCAACGGCTGGGAGTCGGTCGCCTACCGACCCCTCAGTGCGGGAATCGTCGTCATGCATCTCGCGAGCCGGCTTGATGACCCGCGCCGGGTCCCTTACGCCTCGAGAGAAAGCCCCTGACCCTCGTGAAGCTGCGTGCTACTGGCCAGCGGCACGGCTGGAGTGGCTGCGCCTGGTTCAGGCTGTCGGCCTCCCACGCCTGGCCAACTACGCTGCACCGAACGTCAGGAGGGACCGTGCAACTCTCCGTACGGCAGCGGCTGCAGCGCGGGGGTCTCGCACTCGTCGTACTCGTGGTAGTGGCCGTCCTGGCAGGCGCTTGCTCGGCGAACGATCCCCAGGCGCAACTCTCGAAGGCTCTCGACCGCAGCCTGCGAACTTCCTTCGCCTACGACTTCGCCCTCCAGGCGGATCAGGACGCACTGTCGGGCCTCGCCCCCGCGAACGAGCAGGCCCGCCTGTTCCTTCAGGGGCTCAACGTCAGGGGGCACCGGACCAACGGTCGCAACTCCTTTGTGGTAAGGGCCCTCGGCATAGACGCCATCGAGCTGCGCAGTGTGGATGAAGACACCCTCTACCTCCGCTTCGGCTTCGACGAACTGTCGAGGATGCTCGGCGAGGACGACTCGAGCGGGCAGATGATCCGCCTCCTGCGGGAACGTGGTCTTGCTGACGAGGCGACCGCTGCGGCCGGCGCCGCCTTCCGTGGCGAGTGGCTCGGCGTCGAGGGAGGCGTCGAGGCAGCCGAGGTGCGGGCCGTACTCAGCACTGAGGAGGCTGAGCCACCGAGACCGGAGGGGCGTGAATCCCTACGCGAGGCACTCGGCGGAGACGCGGACGGCTTCGTCGAGCGTTACGTCGTCGTGGACGGGGTGTCTGGCAATGAGGACGAACGCGTCTTCGCAATCAGCCTCCGGGTGCGTGATCTCCTCATGGCAGTCGCGAGCGCCGACCCGACCAGTCAGGTACAGGAAAGCCAAAGGGATCCGGAGGCGCTGCCGGAACTCGCACCCGGTACGGTCACGGTCCGCGACGGCCTGGTCACGAACGTCTTCGTCGACCTCGCCGAGGCTACGCGCTCCGCCGGTGAGGCTGAGAACGGCTCCACCGCAGCTCGACTGGAGATGTCCCAGCATGGTGAGGTCGCAGACATCGAGCCCCCACCGGCGGCGGTGATGGTCACGAAGGAACAGTTCCTCGAAGCGCTGGGCGCCGTGTCGGGCCTCGTGGAGGATCTCGTTCCGCCCATTCCACCCCCGTCCGCTCCCTGAGAGAGGACCCCCTGCTCGCGTGTGCTTGCAGGCGAACCGACATGGCAGACTCCTCCCGGAGTACGACGAACAGGCTCCCTTGCGCGTGACCACGACAGGACTGTCCCGGGCAGGGCGGAAGGCCCAGCGGACGGGGAGATTCGAGACCGCGACAGACGCGGGAGGGAACAAGTGACGACGAGACCTGCATCTGACCGGGTGGAGTACGCCGACGTGGCCATCGTCGGCGCCGGCCCGGGGGGTTCGACCGTGGCCGCACATCTTGCGAGCGCCGGCCGAGCCGTCGCCCTCGTCGAGAAGGAGGCGTTCCCACGCGAGAAGGTCTGTGGAGATGGCCTGACACCACGCGCGGTGAAGCAACTTCACGCCCTGGGCCTCGCCGACGAGGCCGAGGGACGCGTCGAGGGCTGGCGGCGCAATCGTGGCCTGCGAATCCAGGGCGGGGGGGCCACACATGAACTGCCGTGGCCACTGCTCGACGACTGGCCAGCGCATGGCTTGACCTGCAATCGCCTCGATTTCGACGCGACCCTGGCACGTCATGCCGTAAAGGCCGGAGCCACGCTGTGGGAGCGGACCGAGGTCGTGGGACCGCTGTGGCGGGAGCCCACGGCCGATGGCGATGGGAGGGTGGTCGGTGTGCGCTGGCGGGACGCCGAGGGACGGGAGGGCGAGATCCGAGCTCCCGTGGTGATCGCGAGCGATGGAGCATCGAGTCGCTTCGCCATAGCGCTGGGGCTGCACCGCGACGCCGCCCGGCCGATCGGCGTCGCCGTTCGCACCTACTTCCGCAGCCCCATGCACGAGGACACCTGGCTGTCTTCCTTCCTCGATCTCCAGGAGGGCGATGACCTGTTGCCGGGTTACGGCTGGGTGTTCCCCATGGCGGACGGCACCATCAACCTCGGCTGCGGCCTGCTCAACACCTCCCACGCCCAAGGGGTCAACTACCGCCGCCTCATGGACCGCTGGGCGGGAGCGATGCCACCGGAATGGCAACTCAGCGCCGAGACGCGCACCGGCAGGCTCCGTTCGGGAGCCTTGCCGATGGGTTTCTCACGCACCCCGCATCATCTCCGCGGCGTGCTGCTTGTCGGTGATTCCGGCGGCATGGTGAACCCCTACAATGGTGAAGGGATCGCCTACGCCATGGAAGCGGGCCAGTTGGCCGCCGAAGTAGTCGACACCGCCCTCGCACGCAGATCAACCGCCGTCCTCGACCACTACCCCGCCGAGCTGAGACGTCGGTGGGGCGGGTACTACACGCTGGGGCGTTGGTTCGTGCACCTCATAGGCCACCCGGAGGTCATGCGCATCTGCACCACCTACGGGATGCCCCGACGCAGCCTCATGGTCTTCGTCCTGAAGTTGCTCGCCAACCTCACCGACCAGCGCGGCGGTGATGCTACGGACCGGGTCATCAACAGCTTGAGCCGCATGGCACCATCCTCCTGAGGGGCCGGCTCGGCTTTGGCGAACCGGGGGACCCCGGCGGACGGCTGCGCCCCCCGTTTGCGGCGGTCCGAAACCGGCCCCTACGCTCAGTTCCGGCCCGGCCATCGCGGAGTAGCAGGGAGGCGACACGCGCGTGTTTGCTGAGTACCTCCCGGTTCTCATCCTGTTCGCGCTCGCCACGGCGTTCGCTGCCGGCTCGCTCATCGTCGCCAGCCTGCTGGGGCCACACGCCCCCAACCCCACGAAGCTTGCAGCCTACGAGTGCGGCAACGAGCCCCTCGCCGAGGTGCACGGGCACCACTTCTCGGTGAAGTTCTACCTGGTCGCGATGCTGTTCCTCATCTTCGACGTCGAGGTCGTATTCCTCTTCCCCTGGGCCGTCGTCTACAACCAGCTCGGCTGGTTCGGACTTGCCGAGATGGGCGTGTTCATGGGCCTCTTGTTCGTCGCCTACATCTACCTCTTCCGCCGAGGGGGCCTGGAATGGGTTTAGAGGCCAAGGTCCCATCCGGGATCCTGCTCACGAATCTCGAGAAGTTCGTGAACTGGGGCCGCGCGAAGTCGATGTGGCCGGCAACTTTCGGCCTCGCATGCTGCGCCATCGAGATGATGGCGCTGGGTGGCGCCCACTACGACATGGCCCGCTTCGGTATGGAGATCTTCCGCGGCTCCCCGCGCCAGGCCGACCTCATGATCGTCGCCGGCCGGGTGAGCCAGAAGATGGCTCCCGTCCTGCGCCGCATCTACGACCAGATGGCCGAGCCGAAATGGGTCCTGTCCATGGGGGTGTGCGCGACCTCGGGAGGGATGTTCAACAACTACGCCCTCCTGCAGGGCGTCGATCACATCGTCCCGGTCGACATGTACGTCCCCGGCTGCCCGCCCCGCCCCGAGATGCTCATGGACGGCATCCTCAAGCTGCACGAGAAAGTCAAGCGGGAGCACTTCGCCGGGCAGGTGGAGCACTGAACATGGCCGCTGGATGGACTTTCCGTGAACCCCTCTCCCGCGAGGACGTCGAGCAACGGCTGAAGGATCGTTTCCCCGACTTCGGGACGAACCTCGAGCGGGAAGAGCTGACCCTCTTCGTCCCCCCTGAGCGCATCCGAGAGGTCCTTGGCCACTGCCGCGACGATGAGGAGCTCGACTTCGACCTGCTCCTGGACGTCTCGGGCGTTCACTGGCCGGGCGGCGAGCATGTGACCGAGTCCCAGATCTCCACGACGGGATGGCCGCCGAACAGGCTCGTGCATGACCGGGGCACCATCGAGGTCACATACCATCTGCTTTCCGCGCATCGCACTCATCGCCTGCGCATCGTCGTGGCCGTCAACGACACCGATCCGGTCGTCCCGAGCGTCGTAGAGCTCTACCCGACGGCGAACTTCCACGAACGGGAGGTCTTCGACTTCTTCGGCGTCCTCTTCCAGGGACATCCGAACCTCGTACGCATCCTGAACCCCGACGAGTGGATCGGGCATCCGCTGCGAAAGGACTATCCCCTGGGTGGGGTCGACACCGACTACCAGGGGGCGTACATCCCGCCGCCTGACGAGCGGCTGTGGTCCCGCGATGTCCCACATGCCGGCGGGGAAAAGGCGAGCAAGTGATGGCGGGAGGGACGCGTAGATGAGCATCTACCAGCCCACCGACGAGGCGGCCGCTGACGTCTGGGTCTCGGGCGCGGACTGGGAGGAAGTCGAAGACGCCATCAGCGAAGGTCGCATGACCGTGAACATGGGACCCCAGCACCCCTCCACGCACGGGGTCCTGCGCATGGTGCTCGAGCTCGAGGGTGAGACGGTGCGCTCACTCCAACCCGTGATCGGCTACCTCCACACCGGAATCGAGAAGAACACCGAGTACCGCAACTGGATCCAGGGCACGACCTTCGTGACCCGCATGGATTACCTGTCGACCCTCTTCAATGAGCTCGCCTACAGCCTGGCCGTCGAGAAGCTCCTGGGCGTCACGGCTCCCGAGCGTGCTCAAGCCGTTCGGGTCATCCTCACCGAGTTCAATCGCATCGCCAGCCACCTCGTCTGGCTCGCGACGACGGGTATGGAGCTCGGCGCGATCTCGATGATGATCTACGGCTTCCGTGAGCGCGAGAACATCCTCGACCTCTTCGAAGCGCAGACCGGACTGCGCATGAACCACGGCTACATCCGCCCCGGCGGGCTCGCCCAGGAGGTCACAGCCGACTTCGCCGACCAGTGCCGTCAGCTCGTCGCGTTTCTCCCCGAGCACATCGCCGAGTACGAGGACCTGCTCGAGGAGAACCCGATCTTCTTCCAACGCAACAAGGGCGTCGGTGTCCTCGACGGCGAGACCGCGATCGCGCTGGGGGTGACCGGCCCCCTGCTGCGAGCAGCCGGAGTTCCGCTCGACGTCCGCAGGACCGACCCCTACTGCAACATCGAGCAGTATGACTTCGACGTCCCGACCGAGACCGCGGGGGATTCCTACGCCCGCTTCCTGGTGCGAATTGAGGAGATGCGCCAGAGCCTGCGCATCATCACCCAGGCGGTCGACAGCCTGCCAGGCGGACCCGTCATGGTCGCGGACAAGAAGATCGCCTGGCCAGCACAGATGGGCCTGGGTCCCGACGGTCTCGGCAACGACCCGCAGTACATCCGACACATCATGGGCGAGTCGATGGAGGCCCTTATCCACCACTTCAAGCTCGTGACCGAGGGCTTCGCGGTGCCGCCCGGACAGGTCTACGTGCCCGTCGAGTCGGCACGGGGGGAGCTCGGCTACCACGTCGTCGCGAACGGCACGACGAAGCCCTATCGCGTCCACGTCCGCGATCCCTCCTTCGCCAACCTCCAGTCCATGGATCACATGTGCCGGGGCCACCTCGTCGCCGATGTCATCGCGGTCGTCGCGAGCCTGGACCCCGTCATCGGGGGAGTCGACCGATGACGGCGGGGGTGCGCTCCGAGGAGAGCGACGCCCACGACAACTGAGAGGAGGTAAGGGCCGTGGCGCTGTCGGAGAAGACGAACGAGGCAGCCGACCGCATCATCGCCCGCTACCCCCAGCCCCGCTCGGCACTCATGCCGCTGCTCTACCTCGCGCAGTCCGAGCAGGGCTACATCACCGAGGAGGCGATCGCCTGGTGCTCGCAGAAGCTCGGCCTCACGAAGGCGGAAGTTCAGGCGGTCCAGACCTACTACGAGATGTACGAGCGGGAGCCGATGGGCGACTGGCTCATCACCGTCTGCTGCAACTTCTCCTGCAAGGTGCGGGGCGGGCAGCGCATCTTCGATCGTCTGGTCGAGATAATCGGCGGCCACCACGATCACGAGGCCGGAGTGAAGGTCGAGGACTTCATCTGCCTCGGCAACTGCGACGACGCCCCGGTCGTGCAGATCAACTACCAGAACTACAAGAGGGTGACCGTCGAGCGGGCAGAAGAGCTGCTGGACGCCTGCCGGCGCGGCGAACCCCCCGTGTGCGACACGACCGGCCGGGTGCCGGACACGTTTCGAGAGGTGTCGTGGCGGCTGAGCGGCGCCGACGACGGCCGGGTGCTGCACGCCGGTGCCGTGCGCGGCGTTGAGTCCGGCATAACGGCGTTCGAAAAGCCCACGACCGAGCGGGTCCTCGAAGAGCTGAAGTCGCTCGGAGCCCCTGGGGTCCATCCACCCGGAACGGAGGTCGGCGACGCGAGCCGGCCGGAGGATGGCATCGAACGACCGGATCACCTGCCCGATGAGACGCCACGTCTGGAGGAGCGGGCCGAGCCGCCGGACCACGAGCCCGAAACCGCTCAGGTCACGGAGGGGGCGCCGCTCGAGGGCGTCACCCACGACGTGTCGCAGTCGGGGGAGGAGAAGGCCGCTGACCCGGACCAGCCGGCCGGAGAGGAGACGTAGTGGTCGAGCAGCTGAAGGTGCTGAGCAAGCGCTTCGACGTCGAGGATGGCTGGACCTTGAGCGGCTACGAGCGCACGGGCGGCTACACGGCAGTCCGCAAGGCGCTCGAGATGGACCCGAACGAGATCATCCAGGTGGTGAAGGACAGCGGCCTGCGTGGCATGGGCGGCGCCGGATTCCAAACGGGGATGAAGTGGTCGTTCATGCCCCAGGAGCCGACCCGGCCGTCCTACGTCATCTGCAACGCCGACGAATCCGAGCCCGGCACCTACAAGGACCGCTGGCTGCTCGAGCTCGACCCCCACCAGGTCCTCGAGGGGCTCATGATCATGGCGATCGCGCTGCGCAGCCAGCACGGCTACATCTACATCCGCGGCGAGTACGAGTTCCCGTCCCAGAGGCTGGCGAACGCCATGCTCGAGGCCTACGAGGCCGGCTACCTCGGGGAGGACATGTTCGGCAGCGGCCGGCGCTTCAACGTCGCCATCCACCGCGGCGCGGGCTCGTATGAATGCGGCGAGGAGGGCGCCCTGCTCGACTCGCTCGAAGGCCGCCGCGGCCAGCCGCGTCTGCGCCCGCCCTACCCGGCTCAGATGGGGGTGTTCGGCTGCCCGACGACCGTCAACAACGTCGAGACCCTCTCGAACGTGGCACAGATCATCGAGCACGGCGCCGAGTGGTTCCGTCAGTGGGGCACCGAGGACAGCCCCGGGCCGAAGCTTGTCTGCCCCTCGGGCGAGCTCAACAAGATGGGCGTCTTCGAGGTGCCGCTCGGCACAACGGTGCGGGAGGTGGTGGAAGGGCTCTGCGAGGGGATGATCGACGACCGTCCGGTGAAGTTCTTCGTTCCCGGCGGGTCGAGCGTGCCGATGCTGCCGGGCGACAAGCTCGACGTCCCGCTCACCTTCGAGGACATGCAGGAGGCCGGGAGCATGCTCGGCACGGCCGCGATCATGGTCTTCTCAGACCGTACGTGCACCGTCGACGCGGCGCTGAACTGGACCCGCTTCTACGAGAAGGAGTCCTGCGGCAAGTGCACGCCCTGCCGGGAGGGGACGTACTGGCTGTCGCAGATCCTCATGCGCATCGAGCATGGCCGCGGACGCATGGCAGACATCGACCTCGTCGTCGACATCTGCAGGGCCATCGAAGGCCGCAGCCTGTGCGCGTTCGGCGACGGTGCCGCCCAGCCCCCGATGTCGGCGGTCAAGCACTTCCGAGACGAGTGGGAGGAGCACGTCCGCCTCGAGCGCTGCCCGCTCGGTGCGACGCCTCCCGCGCAACGGCCAAAGCTGCTCCCCCTCGCTGAGTCGCCGGCCGGGACGATCGAACCCCCCGGTATCCCCGCGGCGGCCCACGCCTCGCGCGAAGCCTGGGAAGCGCTATGAGCGAGCGTGTTTCCCCTCCCTCCCATCGGGGTTGGTCGCAAGAGACGGTGACGTTGACCATCGACGGCGAAGAGGTCACGGTACCCAGAGGAACCCTGATCATCCGTGCTGCCGAGAAGCTCGGCATCCATATCCCGCGCTTCTGCGACCATCCCCTGCTCACCCGCGCGGGAGCGTGCCGGCAGTGTGCCGTCGAGGTGGAGGGCCAGGGCAAGCCCGTCATGTCCTGCACGATGGACTGCGAGGACGAGATGGTGGTGAAGACGCACCTCACCTCGCGTCTCGCCAAGGAGTCGCAGGAATCCCAGCTCGAGTTCCTGCTCATCAACCACCCGCTCGACTGCCCCATGTGCGACAAGGGCGGGGAGTGCCCGCTGCAGGACCAGGCGCTCCGCTACGGCCCCGGCGAGTCGCGCTTCATCGAACAGAAGCGCCGCTACGAGAAGCCGGTCGCGCTCTCCCCCAACGTGCTGCTCGACCGCGAGCGCTGTGTGCTCTGCGCCCGCTGTACCCGCTTCGCGCGCGAGATCTCCGGCAGACCCTTCGTCGAACTGTTCGAGCGGGGCGCGTTGCAGCAGGTCGCGATGTTCGAGGACGAGCCCTACTTCGACTACTTCTCGGGCAACATCATCCAGATCTGCCCGGTGGGGGCACTCACCTCGGCGTCGTACCGTTTCCGCGCCCGCCCCTTCGACCTCGAGTCGCGGCCGAGCGTCTGCAACCTCTGCTCGGCCGGGTGCAACCACAACGTCCATTCCCGCCGCGGAGGGGTGATGCGGCAGGTGGCGCGCACGAACATGGACGTGAACGAGATGTGGAACTGCGACAAGGGCCGCTACGGGTTCAAGTACCTCGAGCACGAGCTGCGCTTGACCGAGCCTGCGGTCCGCAAGGAGGGCGACCTCGTCGGGGTGTCGTGGACGGAGGCGCTGGAGACGGCTGCGGAGGCGTTGCGCGCAGGCATTCCGGGACGGGTCGCTGTTCTCACTGGCGGGCGTATCGCCGATGAGGACGCTTACGTCGTCTCCAAGTACGCGCGCACCGTGCTCGAGACCGATGATGTTGACTTTCGCACGCGCCGGGCCGGACCCGACGAGGACGAGAATCTCGCCGTGGCGGTGTCACGCCCGGGCGCGAGATACGTCGACGTCGAGTACGCCCCCGTGACCCTGCTCGTCGACCTCGACCCGGAGGAGGAGGTCCCGATCCTCTTCCTCCGGCTGCGCAAGGCCTGGCTGAAGAACGACGCGAAGCTCGTGGCCATCGGACCGCGTGCCGGCACCATCTCCGAGCTCCTGTGGCGGCGGCTGGGGTGCCGGCCGGGTGGCGAGGCGGCCGTCCTCGATGCGCTGACCCAGCGCCTCGAGGGTGGGAAGGGCGAGGGGGACAGCGACCTCAGAGCGGTGACGGAGGCGCTGCAGGAAGCCGGTGGCGACGCCGTAGTGCTCGTCGGGGAACGTGGCGGGGCCGCCCCGGGGGCGCTCGCCGCAGCGGGGCGGCTCAGTGACGCCCTGGGCGCCAAGCTGGCCTGGGTACCCCGCCGCGTCAACGCCCGTGGTGCTCTGAACGCCGGGCTCACCGCGGGACTGCTGCCAGGCGGATACCGCCTCCACATACCCGAGGAACGCGAGGTGGTGGAGGCGGTCTGGGGGCAGCTGCCCGACGGTCGCGGCCGCAACCTGCACGAGATCCTCGAGGCGGCCGCGAGCGGCGAGGTCGACGTGCTCCACCTCATCGGTGTCGACCTCGTCAATGACTGTGATCACCCAGGCCTCGCGAAGGCTGCGCTCGAGCGCGTGGGGACGGTGATAGTCCAGGACCTGCTCGCCAACTCCACCGGCCCCTACGCCGACGTGGTGCTGCCGGCGATGGGAGCCCAGGAGCGCACGGGTAGCTACACGAGCTGGGAGGGACGCCGGCAACGCTTCTGGCGCGCGGTCTCCGCCCCCATACTGGTCCAGGAGGACTGGGACATCATCCTGCAGCTCACGAGCTTTCTCGGGCATCACCTCGGCTTCTCCGACCTCGAGGGGATCCGTGCGGACATGGCACGCATCGGCGATGTGGAGCCGCGCGAGTGGCCTGGGCCGGACGCCTCCCCCACGCCTCGTGTCGGGGAGGAGGACCGCTCCGCCGGCGATCGTCCCACGGCGAGGCTCCAGCTGCTCTCCTACCCGCTGCTGCTCGACCGGGGGGTCATGTCGCTCGGAGCGGACGACATGCTGAAGACCGCGAAGCCCCCCTTTGCCGCTATCAACGTCGCGGACGCGCGCCTCCTCGGGATCAGCGACGGCCAGACCATCAGCGTCGCCTCGGAGTACGGGCGTCTCACGCTGCCCGCGAGGGTGGAGGACGACGTCGTCCCCGGTGTCGTCTACCTGCCGAGCAACTCGACCGACGCGACCGCCGCCACCCTGGCAGGTGAGGTCACGGGCCCGGTGTGGGTCGCCGTCGAGCCCGTCGACGCCCGCGTCGCATCGATGTTCGGCGGAGGTTTGTCGTCGGGGACTAGGACCGAGCCCTACACGCGGGGCGACGCCGGCACGCCGCGCCGAGGGGGGCTGTGGTGAGGATCACGACCGCCGTCCTGGTCGCCCAGGGAGCCGAAGACCTGCCCGCGGAACTCGGCCCGCTTCCCCTCTGGGTCCACCTCGTGCGGATCGTCGTCATCTTCGGGGTGCTGCTCATCTCCACAGCGCTGTTCATCTGGGTCGAACGTCGCGTGCTGGGCCGCATGCAAGCCCGCATCGGCCCCAACCGGGCCGGCCCACAAGGGGTGCTCCAGACGCTCGCCGACGGCGTGAAGCTCTTCTTCAAAGAGGACATCACCCCGCGGCAGGTCGACCGTCCCGTCTACATGATCGCGCCACTCGTTCCCCCGATCACCGGGTTTCTCGCGTTCGCGATCGTCCCGGTCGGCGGCACCGTCACCCTGTTCGGTGAGACCTTCGAGCTGCAGATCTTCGACCCTGACATCGGTGTGTTGTGGTTCCTGGCCATGGGCTCGCTGCACGTCTACGGGGTGGTGCTCGGAGGGTGGGCGAGCGGGTCCGCGTACCCGCTGCTCGGCGGTGTGCGCTCGTCGGCCCAGATGATCAGCTACGAGATAGGTCTGGGCGTCGCCGTGGCGAGCGTCTTCGCCTACAGCGGTACCCTGAAGGTGAGCGAGATCGTCGCGGTGCAGGCCGGCCCCGGCATCGTCGCTGGCGTCCCGAACTGGTTCATCATCCCGCTGTTCCCCGCATTCCTGATCTTCGTGACCGCACTCATCGCCGAGACCGGCCGGCCCCCGTTCGACCTCCCCGAAGCCGAAGGTGAGCTCGTCGCCGGCTTCCACACGGAATACACGGGCGCCAAGTTCGCCATGTTCTTCCTCGGTGAGTTCATGAACGTCCTCATCGGATCGGCCGTCATCGTGACCCTCTTCTTCGGGGGCCCGTCGGGACCGGTCTTCTTCGCCGACAACCCCTGGTTGTCGTGGATCTGGCCCGTCCTCTGGTTCCTGCTCAAGACGGGGCTGTTCGTCTTCTCCTTCGTGCTGCTGCGCGCCACGCTGCCTCGCCTCCGCTACGACCGGCTCATGGACCTGGGCTGGAAAGTCATGATCCCTCTCGGGCTCGTGTGGGTCCTGGCCACCGGCTTCATGGTCGTGCTCAACACCGAACTGAACGCCCGCCAGAGGACCACCGTCGCAATCGGGGGGATCGCGGCCGTGCTCCTGCTCTACCTGCTCACGCCACTGCTGGCTCGCGGCCTCGAGTTCGCCATCCGTCGACCTCGGGCCGAGGAGCGCACCATGCCCGAGCCCAAGGAGGTCTCGTACCCATGACTTTTGTCTGGGCGGTCCTCGCGTTCGCGTTCGCCGTCGCGCTCGTCTACTTCTTCCTCACCCGTACCGGCCTGGGACGCAGCTTCAAGGTCCCGCTGCGGCAGACGCTGCGCAAGCAGGTCACGACCGAGTACCCCGACGAGAAGCGCGAGCCGCAGCCACGTTTCCACGGCCGACACCAGCTCAACTACTACGAGGATGGCCTCGAGAAGTGCATCGGGTGCGAATTGTGCGCCTGGGCTTGCCCGGCGGATGCCATCTTCGTCCAGGGCGCGAACAACACCGCCGAAGCCCGCTACTCCCCCGGCGAGCGCTTCGCCTCCGACTACCAGATCAACTACAACCGCTGCATCTTCTGCGCTCTGTGCATCGAGGCCTGCCCGACCCGCGCCCTCACGATGCTCCACGACTACGAACTGTCGGCCGACACCCGCCAGGGACTCATCTACACCAAGGAGCGGCTGCTCGCGCCACTGCCGCCGGGCGCGAAGCCCACGCCCCACACGGACGAGGAGGTGCGAAAGCGCGGCATCAACTACTACGGGGGGCTGGCCGCCACCCCCTACGAGCTGACGGGCGGCGAGTACCAACCGGCGGGCCCGCGGCAGATGATCAAGGCGAACGAGTGGGTGGGGCAGCTGAAAGAGTGGGAGTCGACAGTCCCCGACTATGCGGCCGAGGCGATCCCTACCACCCCCTCCGAGCGTCACACCGTCCTGTTCGGCCAGGACACGGCCCACCTGCGTGAGGCGAGCGGCAAGGTGGGTTCACCGCTCCTCGACCGGCACGGCAGGCCTCGGGAGTCCCACGGAGGCGCGGAGCCCACACCACCCGGGACGACATCGCAGGAACGGGCCGGCGCTTACGACGAGCCGGCGGAGCCACGGGGCCCTCGCCAGCCAGGCCCCGATGCCGGCACGCCGGGAGACCGTTCGTGAGGCTGCTGCTGGCCCAGGTCGCCGGCTGGCAGAGCGGCGAGGCGATCCCCTTCTGGGTGTTGTCCGTGGTGGGCGTCGGCGCGGCCATCGGGATGGTCACGACCCGCAACGTCGTGCACGGCGCGCTCATGCTCGTGTTGAACTTCGCAGCGATGGCCGGCCTCTTCCTGCTCCTGCAGGCGGAGTTCCTCGCGATCGTCCAGATCATCGTCTACGCCGGCGCGATCATGGTGCTGTTCCTCTTCGTGATCATGCTCCTCGGCGTGCTGCGCGATGACGAACTCGTCCAGACCGACGTGGGGAAGGTGGCGGGCGCCTGGCTGCTCGCCCTCGGGCTCGTCGCCGCGGTGACGTTCGTGTTCGTCGGCCCCTACACCGGTCCGGAGTCCGTGTGTTCCACGGCCACCCCCGCCGGTGGGGGTGGGGCCCCACCGGGGCGGGTGCCTTGTGTCGGGCTCCTCGGCCCGCTCGCCGAGGCCGGCGACAGCGTCGTGTTCGTCGCCACCCGTCTGTTCAACCGCTACACGTTCGCGTTCGAGTTCATCTCGCTGCTCCTCGTCGTCGCGATCATCGCTGCGCTCGTCGTCGGGCGGCGGGAGGACCGTCCTGACCTGCCCGGGGGAGTCCCGTCCCCCGATGTGGAGTCAGCCGGCCTGGGCGAGCTGGTGAGCCGCGTCGCCGGTCCGAGTGGTGGTGGTGACTCCGAGGAGGGCGGCTGATGGGTGGGAGGCCGGAGGAGCGGTCTCGGGCTTCCCGGGCGACCGGAGGAGCGGCGGGCTCCCCGGAAAGCCGGAGTGGTGGTCCCTGGTTCCCGGGGAGGTCGGAGTGGCGGTCTTGGGTTTCCCGGGATGCCGGAGTGGCGTCTTTGGTTTCGCCGGAGGTCGGAGTAGCGGTCTTGGGCCGTGCAGACCGCGACGGAGGCGGGAGGGACCTGTAGATGCCACTCGGCTACTACTTCATCGTCGCGGGGATGATGTTCGCGGTGGCCATCGCGGGGCTCTTGACCCGCCGCAACGCAATCGTGCTGTTCATGTGCGTCGAGCTCATGCTGAATGCGGTGAACCTCACGTTCGTGGCCGGATCCGCGCGTTGGGGCGGCGCCGATGGCCAGATCATCGCCTTCTACGTCATCGTCATAGCCGCTGCTGAAGTCGTCGTCGGCCTCGCCATCCTCGTGAACATCTTCTGGCGCCGAGGCACGCTCGACGTCGACGTGGCTCGTCTGCTGCGGGGCTGAGGGTGGGGATCTCGCTGACGTCCGCGATTTCGTCCGTCCCACTGGCCGCCGAGGCCATCGCCGCCCACCCGAAGGAAGCCAGCGCCGTAGCCAGCTTCGCCTGGCTCCTGCCGTTGCTGCCCCTGATCGGGTTCATCCTCCTCATCTTCTTCGGCAGTCGACTGCGGCGGCTGACCGGCGGCAGGCGTGTGTCGGGGTGGATTGCGAGCGGGTTGGTGAGCGCGTCCTTCGCGCTCGCCCTCGGGATCCTGCTGCAGCTGCTCTCCATCCACGAGGAGGAGGCGCGGTCGATGATCGTGCCCCTCTACACGTGGATCGAGGTCGCCGGCCTGCACCTGACCACCGACCTTCTCATCGACCCGTTGAGCATGACGATGGTGCTCGTCGTGACGGGGGTCGGGGCGGTCATCCACTTCTATTCGATCGGCTACATGAAGGGTGACGAGCGCGAGCCGCGCTTCTTCGCCTACATGAACCTGTTCATCTTCTCGATGCTCATGCTCGTGCTCGCCGCCGACCTCGTCGTGCTGTTCGTCGGCTGGGAGCTGGTGGGAGTGTGCAGCTACCTCCTGATCGGCTTCTGGTTCACCGACTGGGGCAACGCCGTCGCCGCGAAGAAGGCTCTCATCGTCAACCGCATTGGTGACGTCTCCTTCGCCGTGGGACTGTTCGTCATTTTCGCAGTGTTCGGCACCTTCGCCGTTCCCGAAATCGCCTCCCACGCCGACGACGTGTTGAAAGGGCAGGAGATGGTCGCGGCTGTGATCGGGCTGCTCCTGCTCGGAGGGGCGGTGGGCAAGTCGGCGCAGATCCCGCTGTTCGTCTGGCTGCCCGACGCGATGGCCGGCCCCACGCCGGTGTCGGCACTCATCCATGCGGCCACCATGGTCACCGCAGGTGTCTACATGGTCGCACGCCTGTCCCCGATCTACGTGCAGGCCCCGATCGCCCTCGACGTCGTGGCATGGGTCGGCGCCCTGACCGCGCTGCTCGCCGCGGTCATCGCCGTCCAGCAGGACGACATCAAACGCGTGCTGGCGTACTCCACGATCAGCCAGCTCGGCTACATGTTCATCGGCGTGGGGGTGGGGGCCTTCGGGTCGGGCATCTTCCACCTCGTCACCCACGCCTTCTTCAAGGGCCTGCTGTTCCTCGTGGCAGGCTCGGTCATGCACGCCATGGCGGAGCGCGGCGACATGTGGCGCATGGGCGGGTTGCGGACAGCCATGCCGATCACGTTCGGCACGGGGGTCGTGGCGACCCTCGCCATCTCCGGCATCGCTCCCTTCGCAGGCTTCTTCTCGAAAGACCACATTCTCAGCGCCGCCTATCACCGCCACCAGTACGCCATCTGGGTCATCGGACTCGTGACAGCCGCGATTACCGCCTTCTACATGGGACGCTGGTTGCTCGTGCCGTTCTTCGGTCCGCGCCGCTACGACCCTGACGAGGTCCACCCGCACGAGTCCCCTCCCACCATGACGTTCGCGATGCTCGTCCTCGCGGGCGCCTCCCTGCTCGGCGGCCTTCTCAATCCCTCGCCGAGCGGCCCGCTCGAGCACTGGCTGGAGAAGGCGTTCGCCCATCTGCCCCCGCCAGCCCCAGGAGGGCTGCCCGAACCCGTCCTCATCGGGCTGTCCCTGCTCGTGAGCGTCGTCGGGCTCGTCCTCGCCGGCGTCGTCTACGGCCGCGGCCCCGAGCGCGACCCGCTCCTCGAGCTCGGCGCGGTCGCGACCCCCCTGCGCCGCGAAGCCTTCGTCGACGACCTCTACGAGCTCGTGTTCGTTCGGGCTGGGGGCGCGTGGTCCCGGGCGCTGGCCTGGTTCGATGACAACATCGTCGACGGTGTCGTCAACGGCCTCGGCCGTCTGACCGCCACCGCCTCCGTTGGGGTGAAACGCGTGCAGGCGGGCCTCGTGCGTGTGTACGTGGCCGGTCTCTTCCTCGGGACCGTCGCGCTCGTCGCCGCTTTCCTCGTGCAGGTGAGCTGACAGGAGTCGCAGTGCCGCTGCTCCCCGCACTGCTTGCGCAGGGCATGACACCTCCACCGGTCGAGTTCTCGACGATCGCACCCGAACTGCTGCTCACGACGGCGGCCCTGCTGCTGCTCCTGGTCGGCGTCGGAGGATCCGCCCGCGTGCTCGTCGGGGCCGCGTCGGGTCTGGTCACGGCGGCGGTCGGGATCTGGCTCCTGCTGCGCGGCTTCGTGTCGCCAGGCGTGATCGTCGTCGCGTTCGGCGCCGTGGTCGTGGTTTTCGCCATCGGTCTCGCCAACCGGCCCTCGCTGCTGCAAGCTTGGCTGGCCGAGTTCGCACTCGCTGCCGCTCTGGCGCTGACCGTGTGGCAGTGGGTGGCCATCTACGATCCCCTGGGCCCCCAGACGGCACTGTCAGGAGCCATAGGACTCGACGGCGTGGCCCTCTACACGCGCGTCACCGTGCTCGTCAGCGGTCTGCTCGTCCTGCCGATCGGCTACGCGTACCTACACGACCGCGGCATCTACCGGCTCGAGTTCGAGCCGCTGCTCCTGCTCTCCGTCATTGGCATGACTGTTCTCGGCGCGGCCGGTGACCTGCTCATCCTCGTCATTGCCATCGAGTTGCTGTCCCTGCCGCTCTACGTCCTCGCCGGGCTGGCCCGCCGTGACCGTCGCTCCCAGGAAGCCTCCATCAAGTACTTCCTCATGGGGGCCATCGCCTCCGCGGTGCTGCTGTACGGCGTTGCCGTTCTCTACGCCGCCACCGGCACGATCGATCTCAACTTCCTCGCCGAGGGCCTGGCGCTCATCACGGCCCCCTCCGGCGTCATCCTGCTGGGCATAGCGCTCGTCACGGTCGGCCTGGCCTTCAAGGCGGGCGCCGTGCCGTTCCACTTCTGGGTGCCCGACGTCTACCAAGGCTCGCCGACGAACGTCGCCGCGTTCATGACGGCGGCAACCCGAGCGGCCGCGTTGGCGGCCCTGCTGAGGGTCTACCTGCTCGCCTTCGGCCGTCTCGATCACTCCTGGGTGCCGGTTCTCGCCGCCGTTGCCGCCGCCAGCATGATGGTCGGGGCGATCGCCGCCGTGCTCCAGCGCGACCTCAAGCGGCTGCTCGCCTACTCATCCATCGCCCACGTCGGCTATGCCCTCATCGGGCTGGTGAGTGCGACGCCAGCCGGCGTGTCGGCGACTCTGTGGTACTCGCTCACCTATGCCGTGACGGGCATAGGGGCCTTCGGCTGCGTCGTCGCGATCGAACGCCGGCGCCGAGGAGAGGTTGCGCTCGTCGACCTGCGTGGACTCGGGCGGCGAGCCCCGATTCTGACCGGCGTGCTCGGACTGTGCATGCTGTCGCTCGCGGGCATGCCGGCAACCGCCGGCTTCGCGGGCAAGCTCGCCGTCTTCCGGGCCGGTGTGGCCGCCGACCTCTCCTGGCTGGTCGTGATCGGCGTGCTGTCGAGCGTCATCGCAGCCTTCTACTATCTGCGGGTCCTGGGCTCGATGTACCTCGAGGAACCCAGCGACGAGACCGAGGAGCCGATGCTGAGCACGGGCCTGTCTACCGGGATCGCCGCCGCCGCCGCCGCGGTTGTCGTGCTGGGTATATACCCGGACGCGTTCGTCACGCTCGCAGACGCCGCCGCGAGCATCGCAAGGTGATGCGGTGACGCTGCCGCGCCACACTCCCCTGCCGGATGTTCCCGCCAGCACCGGAGAAGACGCCCTCGACGTGAGCGACGTCCTCGCAGAGGTCGAGGTCCGTCTCCGAGCGCAGGTGGCAAGCTCTAGCCGCTTCGTCGAGGACGCTGCGCGTTACCTCATGGATGCAGGCGGCAAGCGGTTCCGTCCCCTGCTCGTTGCCCTCTGCGCGAACTTCGGTGATCCCGCTGATCCGCGTATCCCCGATGCCGGCGTCGTCGTGGAACTCGTCCACCTGGCGACTCTCTACCACGACGACGTGATCGACGAGGCGACGGTGCGGCGGGGTACCGCCTCGGCGAACCTCCGTTGGGACAACACCGTCGCCATCCTCACCGGGGACTACCTCTTCGCGCGTGCCTCGGAGCTGTCCGCCGATCTCGGCGTCGAGGTCACCAGGATCATGGCCCAGACCATCGCGACCCTCTGTGAGGGGCAGATACGCGAGGTCCAGGGCTCTCGGGGGGCCCTGCCGCCCGGCATCCCGACGCTCGACGCGGACCTCGACCATTACCTCGAGGTCGTTTCGGAGAAGACCGCGAGTCTGATCGCGACATCTTGTCGACTGGGGGCGCTCTTGAGCGGCTGTCCGCCATCCGAGGTCGAAGCGGCGGCGCGTTACGGCTGGAACCTCGGCATGGCCTTTCAGCTCGCTGACGACATTCTCGACGTAGTGAGTGATCACGAGCAGTCCGGCAAGACTCCCGGCACCGACCTGCGTGAGGGGATTCGCACCATCCCCGTCCTGTATGCCCTCGAAGCCGACCCGGGTGGCGAGCTGGCGCAGCTGCTAGACTCCGACGAGATCGGCGACGACGTGGTCATGCGCGCTCTGCAACTGCTGCGCGGGAGTCCTGCCCTCGACCGCTCGCGGGAACTGGCCGCTCACTACGCCCGTGCTGCCTCCCACTCCCTGGGGGCGTTCTGCTCGGAGAGGCAGGGCACGGGCTCGGCGCTCCGCAGCCAGGCCGCTCAAGCCCTGCGCCAACTCGCGCATTTCACGACCATTCGCACCGGTTGAGAGGCCGGACAGGCTGATCGGGGCGGAAGGTCAGATCAGGGGAGATCTGGAGAGGCCGCCCTCTCAAGTCTCTCAGCGGGAGGCGCTTGGCGATCGCTGCGCTACCCTGAGCGACCCGACGCCGGGGCCGTAGCGCAACGGCAGCGACAAGCGCGTTCGGGGCACGCCCCTGCCGTTGGTAGACTGCCTTGAAGCGTGAACCGCGCCTCGGGGTTGCAGACCACAGGAGCGCGCTCTGCAATCGGGCCGCTCTTGCGCGGAGAAGGAGCGCGGTCTTGGAATGACGAGCGCGGTCTTGGCCGCCAAGACCGCGACAGAATTCACCCCGACAGAATCTTGCCAAGACCGGACCGATGCGCTGAGAACGCGTTCTCGAAAGAGCGCGACAGAATCGCCCAAGACCGACAGGATTGCGCAAGGCGACACAGGCACCTCGTACGGACTCGATCGTGGCCGGCGAGTGCACGCCGACCGACGCGGACGGTGCGGGTGAAAGCCCACGGGGGGCATCCCCCGCCGTCAGACAGCGCCGGTGCTCCCGATTCCGCGAGCGACCGAAGGTCGCCGGATGGGAAAGGAAGGGTCGCCCAAGACAGCGACGGAGATGATCCAGTGAGCTTCTACGGCCAGTACCTGACGCTCGCGGTGCTCGTCGTCGTGGGTGCGGGTCTCTATGCGGCGATCGTGACCGTGAACCGGCTCATGCGCCCATCCTTGCCTTCTCCCGCGAAGCTCACGACCTATGAATGTGGGGTCGAGCCGGCCGGGTCGGGCTGGAGCCAGATGAACATCCGCTACTACGTCTTCGCGTTCCTGTTCGTGATCTTCGATGTGGAGAGCGTGTTTCTCTTTCCCTGGGCGGTCATCCTCGACCGCCTCGGAGTCGGCAGCCCGGTCGGCGCGGTGTTCGTGCTCATCCAGATGTTCGTCTTCATCGGGGTGCTCGCGCTCGGCCTGGTCTATGCCTGGAGAAAGGGGGTCCTGAGATGGGTCTAGTCGACGAAGTCGAACTTCCGAACCCGGTCAGGTTCCTGTTCAACTGGGGCCGGAAGTACTCGCTGTGGGTCATGAACTTCGGGCTCGCCTGCTGCGCGATCGAGTTCATCGCGGCATCGACTTCCCGCTACGACTTCATCCGGCTCGGCGTCATCCCCTTCGCCCACGGGCCGCGACAGGCAGACCTCCTCGTCGTCGCCGGCACGCTCACGGACAAGATGGCACCGGCCTTGAAGCGGGTCTACGACGAGATGCCGGAGCCGAAGTACGTCATCTCGTTCGGGTCGTGCTCGAACTGCGGAGGTCCTTACTGGGACAGCTATTCCGTCACAAAAGGAGTCGACCAGATCGTCCCGGTCGACGTTTACGTGCCGGGCTGCCCGCCCCGGCCCGAGGCCCTGCTCGAGGGGATCATCCTGCTGCAGAAGCGCATCGAGCAGGAGTCGCTGAAACAGCGTATGGAATCGCGACGCGAGCCGGTCGTGGTGGGGGCTGACGGCGAATGACGCCTGAACAGCTGGAGCAACTGCTCGTCGCGAGCTTCCGCGACCACGTGCACGGCGCGGAGGTGGCCTTCGGGCAGTTCACCGCCACGCTCGACGCGGAGGGCTACGTCCAGGCCGCCCGTTTCTGCCGCGACGATCCCCGGCTGGACTGCGACTTCTTCGACTGCCTGTTTGGCGTCGACGAGCGTGACAAGGGCTTCGCGATCATCGCGAACCTCTACTCGACGTCGCAGCGTCATCGCGTCCTGCTGCGCCACCTCAGTCCGGGGGGACGGGAGCAGCCGGTCGCACCCTCGCTGACGTCGCTGTACCGGGGGGCGGACTGGCACGAGCGCGAGGCGTGGGACATGTTCGGCATCGAGTTCGACGGCCATCCTGGCCTCTTGCCGCGCCTGCTTTGTCCCGAAAACTTCGAGGGCTGGCCCCTGCGCAAGGACTTTCCGCTCGCGACGCGGGAGGCGAAGCCATGGCCGGGGGCGAAGGAGCCGGTCGAGCAGGGGACCGAAGAGCAGCGGGAGGACGCGCTCGTCTCGACCGTCACCTCGGCTGGGATCAAGGGCGACGAGGAGCCGGGAGCGCGCGACGAGGTGGCCGCGAAGGCGGAGCGAGCGCGGCAGAAGGCCGCCGACTTGCGGCGCAAGCGTTCCCGCGGGGGTGCGGGGGTGTCCCCCGCGAGTGAGAGGGGTGCGGGGGTGTCCCCCTCGAGTGAGGAGACGACGGCGCCCGAGGGGAGCGAGGAGGCCAAGGCCGAGCGGCCGGCATCCTCCCAGGAGAGCGTCGCCTCCGATCCCCGTGTCGCGAGCCCGGGGCAACGCAGCAGTGAGGCGAGCGGCGTGGTTGACCTCGGTGGGGCGCGGCACCGGTCGCGCGTGAGTGGCGACGAGGGTGGGGCCAGCGGGTCGCCGGCCTCGTCTGCAGGAGACACCTCACACCCCGGGCAGGCGCAGCGCCCCAGCGGTGAGGAGACCCAGGCGGAGCGCGCGGATGGCGCCGCCCATGAGTCGCAGGAGGCTCATTCCGATCGCGACCTCGGCGTCTACGACCAGACTTCCGTCCCCGGAGAGCACACTGCAGGCGCCGGGGACGCCGGCGAGCTGGGTGGCGCCTACTACGGCGGTCCCCCCGCGCCACCATCGGCGCCATCCGTGCCCGACCTGCAGGGGACGACCCCCCTGCGGGAGGACGCAGGCAAAGCCTGGCCGATCGAGGGCGGCAAGCCGAGCCCGCCTGGCAACGTAACCGGGCGTCCCCCCACGACGCAGGCGCCGGGGGAGGCGCCCGTGGATGGCGGTATCCGCGAGCACACCGACGAGGAGGCCGATGAGCAGGGGCTGACTCGTGGCGCCCGCCCGTCCTCCACGGAGGCGCCGGCGCAGCAACCTCCACCCCTCGTAGCCGAGGACGCCCCAACCGTCCTCGACATCGCTGGTGGCGGCGATGGGGCGGATCCCCTCGGGCCATCCGGGCCCCAGCCAGCAGAGACCACCGGTCCAGAGGACCAGGAGCGGTAGTCCCCGACGGCACGGGGGAACGCCTCATCCGCGTGTCACAGAGCGGAAGCGGGCCAAGGCGGCAGATGCAAGTCCCAGGCGGCGAAGCGGTAGGACGGACGAAATGAGCGATCTCGAGGTCAGCGAGCAGGCACTCCCGGCAACCGCGCCCGGCGAGACCATGATGCTCGAGGTGCGCGGTGAGGGCGATTTCGCCACCCAGGACATGACCCTGTCCATCGGGCCTCAGCATCCCTCGACCCACGGCGTATTGAGGGTCGTGGTCGAACTCGACGGCGAGCGGATCGTCTCAGCGAAACCGGTCATCGGCTACATGCACCGAGGCTTCGAGAAGCTCGCGGAAGCCCGCGACTACCGCCAGATCATGGCGCTCGTCAACCGCCACGACTGGCTCTCGGGCTTCTGCAACGAGGTTGGAGTCGCCCTCGCCGTCGAGAAGATGCTCGAGATGGAAGTACCCGAGCGCGCCCAGTGGATCCGCATGCTCATCTTCGAGTGGAACCGGATTCTCAACCACCTCATGTTCCTCGGTTCGTTCGGGCTCGAGCTCGGAGCCATCACCCCGGTGTTCTACGCCTTCCGAGAACGCGAGGAGATTCAGTACCTGCTCGAGTCGGCCACAGGGGGCCGCCTTCACTTCACCTACACCCAGATCGGCGGTCTGAAGCAGGACCTGCCAAAGGGCTTCCTCGCGGCCTCGGAGCGGATCGAGCAGGTCGTTCGGGCCCGGCTCGCCGACTACGAAGACCTGCTTCTCGGCAACGAGATCTTCCAGGTGCGCACGAAGGGCGTCGGCCCACTGCCCCCGGACGTGGCCTGCTCCTACGGCGTCTCCGGTCCCATCCTCCATGCCACCGGAGTCGCAGAGGATGCCCGGGTCACCGAGCCATACCTGCAGTACGAGAAGATCGACGTGTGGGTGCCGACGGGCACGAGCGGCGACAGCTACGACCGCTTCTGGTGCCTGATCAACCGGGTTCGCGCCTCACTCGACATCATCGCCCAGATTCACGACCACGTACCGGCGGGCCCGGTCAACGTCCGGCTTCCGAAGATCGTGAAAGCTCCCGAGGGGGCGACCTACGTGCGCGCCGAGAATCCCCTCGGCGAGTGCGGCTACTACCTCGTGTCGGACGGCAAGAAGACGCCGTGGCGGCTGAAGATGCGCACCCCGTCCTTCTCGAACGTCGCCATCCTGCCCTACCTCCTCGAGGGCGTGCTCGTCCCCGATCTCATCGCCGTACTCGGCAGTGTCTTCTTCGTCGTCGGGGATATCGATCGATGATCGTCGCGACCGTCTTCGACCTGGCTGGTCCCGAGTGGATCGGTCTCGCTCTCAAGGTCGTGGCCATCCTCGGCTTCTTTCTCGTCGCCCCGTTGCTGGTGGGCTACATGGAGCACAAGGTCATGGCCCACCAGCAAGCCCGGCTCGGGCCGATGGAGGCGGGGGGCTTTCACGGCTGGGCGCAGCTCGTCGCGGACGGGGTGAAGTTCATACAGAAGGAGGACATCATCCCACGGGCCGCCGACCGCTGGGTGTTCTCGATCGCACCCGGCGTGGCGCTCGTCCCCGCCATTCTCGTCTTCCTCGTCATCCCGCTCGCACCGGGGGTGTGGGCCGAGGACCTCGACGTCGGCCTCTTCTACGTCCTCGGGATCTCCTCGATCAGCGTCATCGGCGTGCTCATGGGCGGCTGGGCATCAGCGAACAAGTTCTCCCTCATCGGAGGAGTGCGTGCCGCCGCTCAGCTCATCGCGTACGAGCTTCCGCTCGTCCTGGCTGCCGCCGCCGTCGTGCTGCACGCGGGAACGATGTCGCTCGTGGGGATCGTGGAAGCCCAGGCCAGCATCCAGATCCCCGGGACCGGGCTCGGTATTCCCTTCGCGTTGCCGCAGTTGGTCGGGTTCGGACTCTTCTTCGCGGCGGCGCTCGCCGAGCTCGCCCGACCGCCCTTCGACATGCCGATCGCCGATTCCGAGCTCGTGTTCGGCTATCTCACCGAGTACGGGGGCATCCGCTTCGCCATGTTCATGCTCACGGAGTACGCGGGGATGGTGTCGTTGTCCGCCATCATGGCCGTGCTGTACCTGGGGGGCTGGGAGATCTGGCCGGGCCTCGGCCTGCCGGGATGCACGGGTTCCGGTGGAGACATGGTCTGCGGCGCTGCGGGGACCCTGCTCGGCTTCGCGATCATGATGGGCAAGATCTTTCTGCTCACGTTCGTGATGGTGTGGCTGCGGGCCACCTATCCGCGGCTGCGTGAGGACCAGTTGCAGCGCCTGTCCTGGCTCGTCCTCGTCCCTCTCAGCCTCGCGAACATCGCCGTCATCGCCGTCGCGAAGGTGGTTTTCTAAATGACCACGACCGCACCACATTCCGACGGCCTCCACAGCGGTCCCACCCGAGGCAAGGTCGGTCTGCCCGGCAAAGGCCTCATGAAGGGCCTGGGCGTGACGCTGAAGACCATGCTTCGCCCCGCCGTCACCCAGCAGTACCCGCACGTGAAGCCCGACCTACCTCCGCGGACCCGAGGGGTCATCGCGCTCATGGAGGAGAACTGCACGGTCTGCATGCTCTGCTCGCGCGAGTGTCCCGACTGGTGCATCTACATCGAGTCGCACAAGGAGACCACTCCCGCCACGAAGGAGGGTGGGCGCGCCCGCACCCGCAACGTCCTCGACCGCTTCGCCATCGACTTCGCGTTGTGCATGTACTGCGGGATCTGCATCGAGGTCTGCCCCTTCGACGCGCTGTTCTGGAGTCCCGAGTTCGAGTACTCGACCTACCGCATCGCCGAGCTCACCCACGAGCAGGACCGGCTACGGGCCTGGATGGATACCGTCCCGGCCCCTCCGCCGCTCGAGGAGGGAGCGGAGCCTCCCGCGGAGGTTCAGAGCGCCCTCGAGCAGGCCTCGAAGCGTCGCGCCCAGCTCGCGACAGCCGAATCGCAGGCCGTGCGTGAGACCCGGCCCGCTGCCGTCACTGCTCCGGCGCCTGGACCTCCGCAGCCGGCTGCTGCCGCGCCGGAGATCGAGGTCGAGGCCGGCGAGATCGATCAGGAGACCTTCGACCAGCTCATCGCCGAGGGCAAGAGCGAGCGGGTCGCGCGCGCCCGAGCCAAAGCGGCGTACGTGCGCAAGCGCAAGGCGGAGTTGCGCGAACAGATGAGTTCGCAGGTCGCCGCCCCGGTCGAAGCTCCGCCGGTCGCAGTGCCTCCCGCCGAGCCGCCACTGCAAGGGGTACCTGAGGAGACACCGCCACCGGTCGCAGCCGAGCCTGAGATCGAGTTCGAAGCGGGCGAGATCGACCAGGAGACGTATGACCAGCTCATCGTCGAGGGCAAGAGCGAGCGGGTCGCCAGGGCGAAGGCGAAGGCCGCATACGTGCGCAAGGCGCGGGCTGCAGCCCGTCGAGCCGGTGGTCAGGCATGACCGCACAGGAACTCGTTTTCGTCCTGCTCGCGGCTGCCTGTGGTCTGGCGGCGGTTGCGGTCGTCACCGCCCGCAACCTCGTCCACGCCGCCCTGTTCCTTGCGACGGCCCTCGGTGCGGTGGCCGGGGTGTTTCTCGTTCTCCAGGCCGAGTTCGTCGCAATGGTGCAGCTGCTCATCTACGTCGGTGCGATCGCGGTCCTGCTCATGTTCGGGCTCATGCTCACCCGGGCCCCGATCGGGCGGGAGGCGCTGGACAGTCAATCCCGAGGGCTGGCCCTGGCCGTGTCGACCGCGCTGTTCGCGGTATTCGGCGGGCTGATCTGGCAGGGCTACGCCAGCAACCCGCCTGTGCCCCTCGGCGCGGCCACCACATCCGACCTCGGGCTCGCGCTCTTCTCCCACTGGGTGCTGCCATTCGAGCTCGCCTCCATGCTGCTGCTCGCGGCGCTCATCGGCGCAATCGCCCTATCCCGTCGCGAGGCCGGTGATGGCCCTCCTGAGACGGGGAGAGAACAGCGCATCGCCGCAGCTGGAGGACCGGCCGGCGAGGAGGAGCACGAAGTCGTCCCGGCGACCGGCCCCGGAGGACGGAGGTGACGCTCGTCGGTCCGCTCCTGCTGGGAGCTTTCATCTTCTCGGTCGGCGTCTACGGCGTCATCGCACGTCGCAACGCCGTGCTCGTGCTCATGTCCATCGAGCTCATGCTCAACGCCGTCAACGTGAACCTCGTAGCGTTTCAAATGCGGCACTCGGACACTGACGCCTTCCTGAGCGGCTGGGTGTTCGCCCTGTTCGTGATCACCGTCGCCGCCGCCGAGGAGGGGGTGGGGCTCGCCATCGTCTTGAACATGTTCCGTAACCGCGCGTCGGTCAACGTGGACGACGCGGACCTCATGCGCTGGTGACATCGTGAGCGTCCTGTTCGATTACGCCTGGCTCATCCCGGTCGTTCCGCTCGTGAGCGCGGCGGTGATCGCCGCCTTCGGAAAGCGGCTGCCACTGAAGGGTGCGGAGATCGGCATCGTGGCCCTGGCCGCCGTCTTGGCTTACTCGGCGGTGATTGCCTGGATGACCTTCGTCGAGGCCGTACCCGGCACCCTGCCGGTCGAGCGAGCCGTGACCTGGAGCCCGCTGGGAGACGGCGTGATCCTCGAGCTCGGGATGCTCATCGACGGGCTGACCGCGATGATGTTCCTGCTCGTGACGCTCGTCTCGCTCATGGTGCACATCTACTCACGTGAGTACATGGGGCACGAGCCGCGCTTCACATACTTCTACTCCATGCTCTCGCTGTTCACCTCGGCGATGCTCACCCTCGTCATCGCGAACAACACCGTGCAGGCTCTCGTGGGCTGGGAGCTCATCGGCGTCTGCTCGTACCTGCTCATCGGCTTCTACTGGGAGGAGAAGGCGAACCAGGACGCGGCGAACAAGGCATTCCTGACCACGAAGTTCGCGGACGTCGGCCTCATCGTCGGTGTCATCGTGCTCTTCAGCGGGGTCGACACCTTCAACATCGTCGAGACGGTCCGCCTCGCAGCCGATGGCGAGGTGGCCCAGCCCACGCTCGTGCTGGCCAGCCTCTTCCTCTTCCTGGGAGCCATGGGCAAATCAGGTCAGTTTCCGCTCCATGTCTGGCTGCCTGATGCCATGGCTGGTCCCACACCGGTCTCGGCACTCATCCATGCGGCCACCATGGTGACCGCCGGGGTGTTCCTCGTCGCCCGCCTCTATCCGGTGTTCGCGCAATCCCTGGCGGTCATGACGGTCATCGCCGTCGTCGGCGCCGTCACCTTGTTCCTCGCGGGGCTCGTCGCGATGGTGCAGGACGACATCAAGCGGGTGCTCGCCTATTCCACCGTGGCCCAGCTCGGCTACATGATGGCTGCACTCGGGGTCGGTGGCTACACGGCGGGGATCTTCCACCTCTTCACCCACGGCTTCTTCAAGGCGCTGCTCTTCCTCGGCGCGGGATCCCTCATCCACGCTGTTCACAGCAACAACATGAGTGACATGGGGGGCATGCGGAAGCACATGCCGACAACGTTCGCGACTTTCATCGTCGGTTCCGTCGCCCTCGCCGGCCTGCCTCTCACAGCCGGATACTTCTCGAAGGACGAGATCCTCCTGGCCGCCCTCTCCTGGGGCGGTGAGGTCAGCCCGGTGGGCACAGGCGTGTTCACCTTGGCGCTCTTCGCCTCGGGCATAACCGCCTTCTACATGGCCAGAGCCTGCTTCCTCATCTTCTGGGGGACGAACCGCAGTCACGTGACTCCGCACGAGTCCGGGCGGTGGATAACCGTTCCGCTCGTCGTCCTCGCCCTCCTGTCGCTCACGGCAGGGTGGATCGGCTCGCCCCTGGTAGGGGAGAAGGGCTTCGAGAGCTGGACCGCAAGCCCGGTGCTCGAGGAAGCCACATACCCCTTCGTCAGCGAGGAGGAGCCATCCGCAGGGGGGATCGTCGGAGGCGCCGAGCAGGCCGGACCGCAGGCCGAGCCGCACGATGTCGCCCCGGAGGGGCGCGTCAGGGGGGACACCTCCGCACCCCCGGGGCACGTCGAGGTCGCCGAGGAGACGGACGCCGAGCATGCGGCGGGGCGCATTCTCCACGGTCCTCCACAGTTCACGCGCACCACCCTCTACGTCGGACTCGCGGCGCTCGCTTTGTTCCTTGTCGCCGTGTCGATGGCCTGGCGCCTGTACGGACGAGGCCTGCCCGACCTCGACCCGACCTACCGCATGGGTTGGCTCACGACCGCTCTCTTGCACAAGTACTGGCTCGACGACCTCGGCTACCGGGGAATCGTCGTGCCCGTCCGGGACGTGCTGAGCCGGGCCGCGAACTGGTCGAACGATTTCATCCTCGACGGCATCGTGCGCGGCACGGGCAGCTTCGTGCGACGACTCGCCGTCGTCACCTACGACACCGTCGACCAGAAGCTCATCGACGGGGCAGTGGACGGCAGCGCCTTCAGCGCTGCCTGGTGGAGCGACAGGCTGAAGCGCATCCAATCGGGCAATGTGCAGCGATATGCGGGGGCGATGCTGGCCGGGGTCGTCGTGCTCGTCCTCGTCGTGTCGGCAGCCGCATAACCGCTGCGGTAGCGCCCTTCCGGGGACGGCCGCAGGCGGGCAGGTCAGAAAACGGGATCGGAGACAGCAGAGATGAGTTGGAACGACCTGGCGCTCACCCTCGCGCTCGCCATCCCGCTGCTCGGCGCGGGCGTGATCGTGCTCCTGCCCAACCGAGCTGACAGCACCATCCGTCAAGCCGCGGTCGCCGTGACCGGGCTCGCCTTCGCCGTGGTCGTGGCCATTACCGTCGGTTTCGACTTCTCACGTGCCGGTGAGCTCCAGTTCGAAGTGGACCTGCCCTGGATCACGTCGATCCGCACGCGTTACCACCTCGGCATCGACGGCGTGTCGCTGCCCCTGTTCTTCCTCACCTACCTGCTCACGTTTCTGTCGGCCATCTACACCCTGCGACACCTACCCGAACCCGGGCGACCAAAGGGCTTTCTCGCCCTCATGCTCCTGCTGCAGACCGGCATGGCAGGTACGTTCGTCGCGTTCGACCTCATCCTCTTTTTCGTCTTCTGGGAGCTCGTCCTCGTTCCGATGTTCTTCATGATCGGGATCTGGGGGGGTCCGCGGCGCGAATACGCGAGCGTCAAGTTCTTCCTCTACACGCTGTTCGGCTCGGTGTTCATGCTCGTCGCTTTCCTGGCCCTGTTCTTCGCGGCGAGCGCAGCCGGGATCGGCCGTCCCTGGGACATCGTCGAGTTGTCCTCGGGCGCGGGTCTCGGCGCCAGCTCGAGCTTTCAGACGATCACGTTCCTCGGGATGTTCCTCGGGTTCGCGATCAAGGTTCCGATGTGGCCGTTCCACACCTGGCTGCCCGACGCCCACACCGAGGCCCCCACCGTGGGATCCGTGCTTCTCGCCGGCATCCTGCTGAAGATGGGCACCTACGGCTTCGTCAGAATCGCCCTACCCATCCTGCCTGAGGGTGCGCGCTTCTTCGCCCCGATCATCGGGGTCCTCGCGGTGATCGCCATCGTCTACGGAGCTCTCTGCTGCCTGGCCCAGTCCGACGTGAAGCGTCTCATCGCCTTCTCGTCCGTCGGTCACATGGGATTCGTCATGCTGGGGATCGCCTCCCTCACCGGACGAGGCATACAGGCGGCCCTCTACGGCAACATCGCTCACGGCGTCATCACCGGACTGCTGTTCTTCCTCGCGGGATCGTTGCACGAGCGCTATCACACCCGGGAAATGGCGGAGATCGGCGGCGGCCTGCTCGTGAAGATGCCACGCTACGGGGCGCTGCTCATCTTCACCGCCATCGCCTCCTTGGGCCTGCCGGGCTTGGCCGGCTTCTGGGGCGAGTTCGCAGCCATGTGGGCGGCGATAGAGCCGGCGTCCACGCTCGCGCCGCTACACGGGCTCTACCTTGGCTTCGTCATCGTGGCCGCCATTGGAACCGTGCTGACGGCGGGCTACTTCCTGTGGATGATCCAGCGTGTCAGCCTCGGGCAGCCGCCTCCACGTTGGGCGGATGCGCAACTCGCCGACGTGGCCGTCGTCGAGTGGGCGGCCTGGACGCCTCTCGCGGTCGCGATCCTCGTCCTGGGTGTCGCCCCCGTCATCGTCTTCGGGGTGCAAGACCAGGCGGTTGCGCGCCTCACGCAGCTCATCGGCGGATGAGCACGACGGGACCTGTCCCGCCAGCGGTCTTGGCAGGCCCAAGACCGTTACTACGACTTCTCCCCCAAAATCCGCCCTCCGTCGCGCTCTTGCATCTCACCACCCTGCGTGCCTGCGACCCTTCCCGGGCGAGGCCAAGATCGCTTTCCCACCCCAGGACCATGCTGTGAACATCGACTACCTCGCCATCGGTTCCGAGCTTGTCCTCACGCTGACGGCGCTTCTCGTCCTCGTCGTCGATCTTTTCCTCCGCCCGGAAGCGAAGCGGCTCCTCAACCCCCTCGCCGGTCTCGGCACGGTGATGGCCATCGTCGTCGCCGCCATCGCCTACGGCGACGACCGGGCGGTCTTCGACGGCATGTTCGTCGCGAGTGACTTCGCGCTCGTCTTCAAACTCCTGTTCCTCGGCACGCTTCTCGCCATCCTCGTCCTGAGCTACCACTACTTCGCGGAGGGCCAGTACTTCCAAGGCGAGTACTACGTGCTGCTGCTGACGTCATTTCTCGGGATGCTCTTCCTGGCCTCGGCCCGCGATCTGCTGCTGCTGTTCCTCGCGCTCGAGACGGTCTCTGTGCCCGGGTTCGTCATGGCGGGGCTGCGCAAGCGCGACCTCTATTCCTCCGAAGCCGCCCTCAAGTTCTTCCTCATCGGGGTGCTCGCGGTCGCGGTCATGCTCTTCGGGCTGTCGTTCGTGTACGGGGAGGCCGGTACGACCGCCCTCGAAGGGGTGGCGGACACCCTCCGGGGCGACGCCCGCCCGGACCCGATCCTGCTCGGCAGTCTCCTCATGGTCATCGTCGGCTTCGGATTCAAGGTCTCCGCGGTCCCCTTCCACTTCTGGGCGCCCGACACGTACTCGGGGTCGCCGCTGCCGGTGACTGCGATGCTCGCGGTCGCCTCGAAGGCCGCCGGCTTCGCGGGCCTTCTCGCGATCTGCTTCATCGCCTTCGAGCCGTACGCGAGCGCGTGGGCACCGACCATGGGCGTGCTGTCGGTCGTCACGATGACGATCGGCAACCTCATCGCGCTGCAGCAGCGCGACATCGTGCGGCTGCTGGCCTACTCATCGGTCGCCCAGGCGGGCTACATGCTCCTGCCTTTCGGACTCGCCCAGGCGGGGGGCGGCTTCGTGAACCAGCTTGCAGTCCAGGCCGTCGTCTTCTACCTCGTCGCCTACGCGATCATGAACGTGGGCGCCTTCGCGGTCGTCATCGCCGTGCACCGCAGGACCGGCCGACGTGCGATCGCCGATTACGCCGGGCTCGGGTACAGCTCGCCGCTGCTCGCGATCGGCATGACCGTGTTCCTGCTCAGCCTGGGAGGGGCGCCCCTGACCGTGGGACTGTGGGCCAAGTTCGTCGTGTTCCAGGCAGCCGCTGCTGCAGGACAGTACGTGCTCGCGGCCTTCCTCGTGCTGAACACCATCCTGGCCATGTTCTACTACCTCGCCGTCGTTCGCACGATGTGGTATGGCGAGCCCGACCGCCCCGGACCTCGCCTGCGCCCGGGACTCGCCCTCAAGGCCACGGTCGTCGCGTTGACGGTCGCGACCATCGGACTCGGGGCGTACCCTGCCTACCAGAACCTCGATCTCGGCGCCGACGTGGCGGCGAGCCCGCCTGCTGAGGACGTGCAGGCGGGGCCCGGACAGCTTGGGCTCGGCCGGGAACGTTGAGCGAAGCCCGACGTTGTAACGAGCGACGGAAGGTGATCACCGGCCGTCGGGGACAGAGGAGTGCCGGCTCGATGTTGAAGAGCGCGAAGACGTTCATCCTGCTCGCAGCCCTGTCGGGAGTGCTGCTGTTCGCGGGAGAAGCAGTGGCAGGCCGCCAGGGGCTATACTTCGCCCTCGGCTTCGCCCTGCTCTTCAACGGTGTCGCCTACTTCTTCAGCGACCGCATCGCCATCGCGGCGGCCCGAGGCAAGCCGGTCACTGAGGCGGAGGCCCCCGACCTGTACGGGATCGTGCGGAATCTGTCGCAACGAGCGGGACAGCCGATGCCACGGCTGTACATCAGCCCTTCCCCCCAGCTGAACGCATTCGCGACGGGCCGCAACCCGCAACATGCCGCGGTCTGCGTCAACCAAGGCCTCTACGAGGCGCTGGACCGCGAGGAGCTCGAGGGTGTGCTCGCCCACGAACTTCAACATGTCTACAACCGCGACGTCCTCGTGGGAACCGTGGCGGCGACGCTGGCCGCGGCCGTCACCTTCCTCGCCCGCATGGCCATGTGGGGGGCGCTGTTCGGGGCCGGCGGAGGGCGGGACCGCGACGGTGCCGGGGGTGCCCTCGGTGGGCTGCTCATGGTGTTTCTCGCACCGATCGCGGCGTTCCTCATCCAGGCAGCCGTGAGCCGATCACGCGAGTCACTCGCCGACCGCAGCGGTGCGGAGTTGTGCCACAACCCGCTCGCTCTAGCGCGAGCCCTGCGCAAGATCGAGCAGGCGAATACCTCCACGTCCATGTGGCGTCGGGGTGCGACCCCTGCCGAGACGAACCCGGCCTTTGCGCACCTCTACTTCTCGGCGCCGTTCGGCGGCAAGGTTCTCTCGAAGCTTTTCAGCACGCACCCGCCCACGGAGGAGCGGATCGAGGCGCTCGAGGAGATGGCCCGTGGGATGGGACAACTCGGGCCTGGTCAGCACATCCACTAGAGCGTTTCAGCAGGCCTTGAGCGCGGTGGAGGGCAGACAGCACGACCCTCCACCGCCGGCTAGTTCTTGAAGTTCGTGAAGAGCAGCGGGGCGTCGTAGTCCTGCGCCTTCACCAGCGCTATCACCTCCTGCAGGTCATCGCGCTGCTTGCCGGCCACGCGGATGCGATCGCCCATGTTCGTCGGAGTGACCTTGAGCTTCGAGGCTTTGATCTGCTTGACGATCTGCTTGGAAAGCTCGGTGGTCAGCACGGTACGCAGCCGTATGTCGATGCGGTAGGTCCCACCGGCAGCGGGACGAGGCTCGCTCGGATCGATGGCTTTCAGCGACACCTTGCGGCGGACGAGTTTCTCGCGCAGGACTTCCAGCGCCGCGCGGGTCCGGTCCTCGGTGCTCGACTGCACGCGGATCGAATCGGTTCCTTCCCACGCGATCTGGCTAGCCGTGTTCTTGAAGTCGAACCTGGTGGCCACCTCTCGAGCTGCCTGGTTGATCGCGTTGTCGACCTCCTGACGGTCGACTCCCGCCTCGATATCGAAGCTCGCCTCCGCCACTGGTCGCCTCCTGCTCAGCGGGGACGGTTGAGTGATGCTAGCCCGAAACGAACGCTGCCAGGACCCACGGGGAATGGCGGCGGAACCCGGCCCAGGTTGCGGGGTTGATGGGCGCCGCTACCATTGCCACGGCCCGGAGGGATTCCCGAGTGGCCAAAGGGGCCTGACTGTAAATCAGGTGCGGAACGCTTCGGAGGTTCGAATCCTCCTCCCTCCACGCCCACAATGGTCACGGGGCTTCGGACTCAGGGTCGGATGAACGGCCACACGGAACGGAGTTTTCCACCGTTGCAGTGCCCCTGTAGCTCAGCCGGCAGAGCACTTCCATGGTAAGGAAGGGGTCAGCGGTTCGAATCCGCTCGGGGGCTCGAGGTGAAGGTGAAGCGCGGCGTGCGGCAGGCCGGGCCGGCACCAGGACGACGGAGTCCGGCTGGCGCTCGACGCTGTCTCACCCCATCCGAGCGCACAAGGCGGCGTAGCTCAGAGGTAGAGCAAGCGGCTCATAATCGCTGTGTCGGAGGTTCGAGTCCTCCCGCCGCTACGAGTCAGGTGGCCCGACCTAGGCAGCGCCACGTCTTTGCTAGCCTCTCGGCGAGCACGCCAATCGGCGACCGTCCCTTTCGAGATGGGGAGAGAGAAGGCGTCCTGCCTTGCCCAGGACCGTGACGGAACCGGTACGGCCTGACCAAGGAGTTCCGCGATGGCTAAGGCGAAGTTCGAGCGGACGAAGCCGCATTTGAATATTGGGACGATTGGTCATATTGATCATGGTAAGACGACGTTGACTGCGGCGATTACGAATGTGT